>UQZM01000025.1 GCA_900545615.1 uncultured Collinsella sp. | reverse complement strand
CCCCCCCCCCGAAACTCACGCTGTCATCACACGGGCAATCAACAGTGAATCCTGTTATGCGACATGGGCAAACGGCCACGTGCGCGATTAAAACGAATTCACTTAACAGACTTCAAGAATGCTTTAGCACCGCAGGATGGCCATACGCGGAGCGCGGCACGCATAAGCCAAAAGCGGCATTAAAAGCCATCCCCTTCCCTGCTGAATGCGCGTCCTAGCCCATCAACCGGTCGGACCATCGCGAAGATGATCCGTGCTTCCATACTGCAATGCGATATCAAGCATCACGAATAGTCCCCGCCCAACGGGGTTCTCCCCTCCGCAGGCGTTTCGGAACCCGCCCCCATCCCAAATTCCCACGCAGCGGCCGCGTTCACCGCCGCCGCGGGGGCCCTAGCTCCCCCGCGGCGCGGGCACGGGCGGCGAGGTCGGATGTGAAAGCCGGACCGCAGAGGTATCGAGCGCACGCGGCCAGGGCCTCGAGGGCGCCTGGCGGGTAGGGAGATCCGAGCATGAGGCAGGACAACGCGCAGGCCCGCGAAAGGTTCACGAGCTCCCCCGCGACGCGGCTGGACCCTCGGCTGCCCCTCGTAAAGGATGCAGAAGACACGGTCGAGGTCCGACGGTTCGACCAGGCTGTACCGGCAGCCCGCGTACAGTGAGCAGCCCCTCCCGCGCGGGTCGCCGTCCGAGTCCTCATCCGGCTCATGATGGCGCACCTCGACCCAAAGGCCCTCCAACACATCGTCGAACCCGAAATCGAGCTCCGCCTGGACGCTCTCGCCGAACGCATCGCCCAGGGCGAGCTCCGGCACCTTCGTCACACGGCCGTCCAGCCACTCAATCTCTGTCATCGCGCGCATGGTCCAAGCCCCTTCCGACACGGGATTGTCAGCTCAACCCGACCCTTACCCATACGGACGAACATAACTCGCCAGGGGAAGCCCCTGAAGGCCGTGCGCCACAACATGAGGCCGAATCCGCCCCCGGCTGGACAGGCCAACAACGAAGGAGCACACGGAACCGGCGCGGCGTTACAACCGTCCCGGCAAGCGTGTCACTTGGCCAAGTCATGATGCCGACAAACCCGGAAATGCTCCAACGGAGCGCCGAACGAGGGTAACAATATAAAGCCGTGCAACACGCGTTGGACGACCGGAACAACCCAAACAAAGGCCTGCCGGTCCCACCTTCAAGCCCAATAGCAAAATGTGCATCAGCGGATTTGCAGCGATACAAGTCTCAACCATCACACCGCAGCGCGCCTAGTCCCACTCATCCTACTGCAAATGTCCCAGAACGAGAAAACGACCAGCTTAACATGCCACCCTTTATATCCGCACGCGCGTAATTCAACTCATAGGGACCGGCTATCCCTTACCTGTGACACAATCTCAAACGCACAGAACAGAATCATCAGTCCAATCATCGCATATGAGGCAGCCGAACCTTCAAGCACTATTCCACAAAGAACAATCTCCGCGCCGCCAATAAGAACTGTTATCAGGCGCTCTGCCTTTTTGCTCTCGCCGCTCGCATAAAAAGGCGGCAAAGCGCACAAGATCACATATAGCCCGGGAAGGGAATACAGGATCGATAGTCCAAGCCCCCCATCAACCGCAGTGTTTTGCGTAAGAATCAACTGAACCCAAACGGCAATTATCACTGAGCAGGTTGTCGATAAAAGAAGACTAGAAATATAGCACGCAACAAAGTCCCGTCGCATTCGAGCAGAGAAATCCGCGAACTCTCTTCGCCGCGTGGAAACAATAAGGTACACAGAAATTGCAATAGAACCAATCAGAGAAAACAGCGGAACAACCAGCAATTCAAGCTTATTACCCCATCGATCAACCACACCCCCACTCCAATGAGCGGGAATTGTATCAGGGAGGACTGACCAAGCCGCCCATAGAATCAGAAATGGAAGAATAGAGAGGATGAAAGATGATAACACTGCAGTAATTTTTTTTGAGGCTCTCATCGATTCCGCGTCTCCTTGCGCACCCACATTCCACTCCGCCTTAAATCAAGTATAAATAAAAACTTGAATGCAAGTTTGTTTTGATTAGTATGGAAACTATATCCATTTAGTTCTAATTTGTTCGTAGTATCAAATCGATACCGACGCTAGCATGACGTAGTCTTTCAAGACAGCTATTCAACATTGGAGGTCACCGCTATGGACAATGTGAACCACCTAAACGAACTCTCAATACAGTCCCAGCTTAGCATCCTTGAAAAACTGGTCGCGGACGCGGAACAATCTACCGACGCAAGACGCGATTTCGAAGCTCAGCCTCGTGCCGTATTCCAGAAATATGGAATTACAGACCTCCAAATCAAAGCGGGAAATCGAAAAGTCTCTCTGTACGAACTGGTGGAGTCAACCGAAAAGGAGGCGCGTGTCCCCGTTGCACGCGCAGTATATCGTCGTATCCAACTTGCATATTATGACGAGGACAACGAAGCTGAGCCGCAAACGATACCTCTCGTAAACGTTGTACTTAATGCAGACGCAGTAACGAACGCAAACATCATTCTGAACGCAAACGGAATGGCAAACGCAAACGCGAATGCTCAAAACAACGCCAACCTTAAGTACGACGTCAACACAATGGGCTATGGATCAGCTATTTTTATGAACAAACCTGATGTTGTTGAACTATCGGAATCGTACAAACAAACTTCTGTTTTCAGGAAATTTGATCAAGAGGGCTTGAGTGCAGCGAGGCAAGCAGCCATGCTTAAAACAGCAATCAAGAATTCCAGCTCCAATACCATCAACCCCGAAGGGGCTTCCAATGGGGTCGCCCGCGGGTATTATCGCTCCGTCGAATTCGAAGTTACTTACTCCGAGAACGAAGGCACCTTGGTAATCACCGACGCCCGTTTGCTCGCGGCATGATTTCCGAAAGCTCGCAGCACGTGCTGTTCCGCAGACCTCGAATGCTGACATTTATAACAACATATAAATGTGGCGCTGTGTGTGATCATTGTCTGATGAGCTGCACTCCGAACAACAGTGACAGGCTTACTCTTCCCCAAATGCGGCAATTCATCGATAGCTTCGCCGAAGTATGCGTCGGAAGTGGTGTTGTTGTGTTTACGGGCGGAGAATGCACCCTTCTTGGCGATGACCTTCTCGAGGCCATCGCATATGCGAATTCTTTAGGACTCTTTACTCGAATTGTAACGAATGCGTGGTGGGCAAAAAGCGAAAGAGACGCAGAAACGTTCCTCAACGAATTGAAGTCATGTGGCCTTGACGAAATCAATATCAGCTGCGACGACTTTCATGCGGAATATATACCCCTCGAGAATGTGCGCAACCTTTGGAACTCAGCAAAAACAATGGGCTTTCAAACTCTCGGCATTGCGGTCTGCAGAGATAACAACAGTACAATCAGCCCGGCATACCTGTGCAAGTACCTTAATGAAGACATTCCACTCCTGCATCAGTTCGACGATAATACCCAGCCTCCCAGCGCGCCAGCCCGCTTCATCACGGATTCAGGCATCACGCGAATTGGGCGCGCACGAAATCTCAGTCTCAACCAAAATGCGCGACCGCAGGCACGTCTCTTAGCGTCACACTGTTCCGACTGCGGCCGAGACTTCGTTATTTCCCCAAACTGCCATCTTGCACCCTGCTGCGGAATAAATGCAGAGGGAACTTGGCTTTTCGATCTTGGCAAAATCAATCTGACGGATGACATTAATGAACTGCAGCTGCTCCTACTTAATTACATACAATACATAGGACCAGGAGGGCTGCTGAAGCACTTGCGCACGAGCGGAGGCCTTTCTTCATTTGGGCGCTCAAGCTACCTCTCTCAATGCGAGATTTGCGAAGACATCGCCCTCTCGAAAGAGGCACAGACCTGTCTTGCAAAGCTAGCTCCTAAACTGGCAGCCGACTTGATTGTCGAGACTAAATTCGAGACTACCTTTATCGGAAATGGGTCTGATATACATGATTGAAGTGCTACCCTCTTTAAATTCGCTCTCGAGTAATCCACTCCGTAGATTGGACACTCTTGGAGTAACAGATTTTTTAGACACACTTGACATATCTATAGATCCTTTTGAATGCGCGCATCGCATCTGGGATCAACTTGACAGGGAGCATCAAGAGATCGTCTCCTTCCTGATGCTAGGTGGAGAGATTGATCTCGATTCAGAAGTGGCAAAAAGAAGTCTGTTGAAAGGCACTGTTGAAACCATAGCCTCACTCGGGCTGCTAAGCAAGCACAATGGCAATGCCTCCCTTTCCGGTTTATCTCTAATCCGATATCATGGCATCTGGCTTTTTGCCGATGCGCCATCACCCTCGCCTTTACTATATTTTGGCTGTTTCAATTGGGCTCGCTCGTCGGCTAAGCCCATCCCCCGGAAAGAATGCCTTAGACCTCTGCTCTGGACCAGGCATCCAGGCACTCATACTGGCAAAATCTGGAATGCACGTCACGGCGATAGATATCAATCCAATCGCCTCAGAAATCTGCCAACTAAACGCACTGGTCAATGGTATTAGCGAAGATTTAACTGTTCTAACCGGAAGTCTCTACAACGCACTAAACAATATCGAAAGCTCTTGCAGCTATGAACTCATTACGGTGAATCCTCCTTTGCTCCCAATCCCAGAAGACGTACCATACCCCTTCGTTGGCGATGGCGGCCCAGATGGCCTCAACATCACAAGCAAGGTTATTCGAGGTGCAGGAGATAAACTCACTGATAGCGGATACCTCTCTGCAATTGGAATGATTGGCCTTGGAACCAACAATCAATCAGCATTTGAACGAATACAGAACGATTTGTTGCAAGCTGGCCTCAATGGCGTCTTGACAATAATCTCGAGCTTTAACCTCGGACCCCAATCTGGCTGGATCGACGGTATCGCATGCACATCTGTTGCACATGCTCCAGGAAAATATTCCAGCAAAGAGGAGGCTGTAAAACAGATATCGCGCGCATACAAAAAAATCCACTACGACCGCGTCTGCACCTATCACTTGAAGGCGTGGAGGGAGAGACAGCCCTTTCAAAATCCCATCCTAACGATTCAAGACTGCTCCGCAGATGGCAACCCACTTGGCCCCTGGATCCTCTAAAGCATCCGTCATACGAAAGCAGGTCAATAGGCTGCGCGCCACTCTCTGATGACGCGCAGCCTATCTCATTTCCCCCGCGCTTTACCGAGCCCGACTCACACCTCATAGTTGGCACCGGTTTTCAAAATGCAAGATTCCGCATACAAAATCACTTCTTCTGTCTAGGTGGCAGACCTACGATTTTTGTAGTATAAAGTTCCTCTCAATGCCTTCAATCTATTTCGAGATTGAGAAGAACTTGCATCGGGTTTCATAGAAGCGATATAGATGATACGTTTTGTCCTATCTATATTCCGACATACATCAGGATGCCTCGTCTTTATCGTCATTTCAATAGTCGGCTTGGCCCTTTCCCACATTGCCCCCTTTTTGAACGGTAAATTAATTGACTTCCCGCACGTGGACCTCGTGGACAGGCCCCCTTGTGTAGCTGCACCCGAGGCGCCTCCCCGTCGCCCTCCAGCGCCGGGGTTCCCCTCCATCACGAAGAGGTAATCCCCGTCCGGCCTCGCCGTCTCTGCAACGCCGAGCCTCCCGAGCGACTCGAGGAGGGCGGGCTCGTCCCAGGAGATTTGACAATACTATAGAGACACGTCCCAAATTAGCTACTCAGTAGTTACTGCTGCTGGGCGCGGCGGACGGCTCGGCGGGCCCTTGCTTCCTGGATCTCATCGAGGTGAGCGATGATCTCGGAGGCGCTCTCCTCGATCGCCTTGCCGTCGGTACGCACTACAAAGCAACCCAGGCGCTTCATGAGAGCACGAGCCTCCTCGAGCTCGCTTCGCACGCTCTCGGGCTCGGCATAGGAGCCGGCGACGGCACGGGCATAGTCGTCGCCCAAGCGGCTATCGCGAATCTCAGAAATAACGTCGACGGTCGAAATCAGGCCAAACAACCGCATCGGGTCTACCTCGTAAATCGACTTAGGCGGCTCCATACCGTGCGCCAACGGAACGTTGGCGACCTTGTAGCCCTGATAGGCCAAATACATCGACAGCGGCGTCTTGGACGTGCGGGATACACCCAGCAGCACGATATCGGCATCCGACAGATCATCGCAGCCGCGCCCGTCATCGTGCTCAACGAAATACTCCATAGCCTCGATACGATGGAAATAGCGATCGTCGGTCTTATGAATCACACCCGCAACGCCCTTGGGCGGCACACCAATGAGCGACGACAGCACGGCAAGCGTCGGGCCGATCAGGTCGACCGAGCGAATGTGCAGCATGCCCAAGTAGTCGAGCACGCGAGCACGAAGCGCCGGATCGACGATGGTATGGAACACGGCGATATCACGATGGTCGGCATCGACTCGCGGGCCCACAAACGACTTGACCTGCTCCACCGAGGTCACCTTAGACAGACGTAAAACACGAAAAGCCCCTTCATCAAATTGCCCGGACGCCGCAAGCACCACCTCACAAGCGGTATCACCGAGCGAGTCGGAGATAACGATAACGGTGGGACGAGCGGTGACCGGGCAATCCATGCGGGGCTCCTTTTGCGCTTATGCGCAGGCTAGCTTACTTTTTGCGGGCAAGCTCACCGATGTTGGCGATGCCGGAGAAAACGGCCTCGAAGCGGTTAAGCAGCTTAAGGCGATTATCGCGGAGCTGCTCGTCCTTGTCCATGACCATGACCTCGTCGAAGAAACGGTCGATGGGCGCGCGCAGGGCGGCCAGGGCGGCAAACGCGGCAGGGTAATCCTCGGCAGCAAGGGCGGCGTCGACGGCGGTCTGGGCGGCCTCGGAGGCGTCGGCAAGCGCAAGCTCGACCTCGCCCATCAGGGCGCGGTCGTACTCCACGCCCAGCTCGGGCTTGGAGATATGCGCGGCGCGGGCGTAGGCAGTCGCCAGGTTGTCGAAGGTCTCGGCGTCGTTCTTGCGGGCCTCGTCGAGGGCGGCGCAGCGGGCGAAGAAGACCGACGGGGCAATAATGTGCACCGCGGAAACGGCGGCAACGGTGTCGGCCGGGATCTTCTCATCGCGAGCCATGCTCACCAGACGGCCGTGGAAGAAGTCACGGACCTGCTGGGCGACCTCGGCGGCGTCAAACTCAATGCCCTGCTCGCTATAGAGCTCGAGCGCAAAGTCGATGAGCGACGTGGGGTCGATCGGCAGACGGTCGCGCAGGATGTTGATGATGCCGATGGCGGCACGACGCAGCGCGTACGGGTCGGAAGAGCCGGTCGGGGGCTCGCCGATGGCAAAAATACCGGCAATGGTATCGAGCTTGTCGGCGCAGGCCACGATGCAGCCAGCGGTACCCTCGGGCAGCTCGTCGCCGGCGAAGCGGGGACGATAGTGATCGCGAATGGCGTGGGCGACCTCGTCGTTCTCCCCCATCGCGATGGCGTAGTAACCGCCCATCACGCCCTGCTGGCTCGTGAACTCGACAACGGCGTTGGACACCAGGTCGGCCTTGCACAGGTGAGCGGCGCGGCCGGCATCGGCGGCCAGGTGGGCACCCAGGTGAGCCTCGCGGGCAATAGCGAGCGCGAGCTGCTCAATACGCTCGGACTTGGCGAGCACGCTGCCGAGCTTCTCCTGGAAGGCGACCTTGGCCAGACGCTCGCGGAACTCGTCGAGGGAGATCTTCAGATCCTCCTCGTAGAAGAACTTGGCGTCATCCAGGCGGGCGCGCACAACGCGCTCGTTGCCGTCGATCACGCGCTCGGCGTTCTCGGGCTTGCTGTTGGAGACAATCACGAACTCACGCGTCAGCTTGCCCTCGCCGTCATAAATCGGGAAGTAGCGCTGGTTGGTGAGCATAGACTCGCAGATGATCTCGTGCGGGACCTTGAGGAACTCCTCATCGAAGGTACCGACGAGCACCGTCGGCCACTCGCAGAGGTTGATGACCTCCTCGAAGACCTTCTTGGGCGTATCGACGTGGCAGCCAGGACGGGCAGCCTCGACCTCGGCGATTCCGGCAAGGATGGCCTCGCGACGGCGCTCGGAAGAGAGCACGCCGGCGTCCTCGAGCACCTGCTCGTAAACAGCGGGGCTGGCGACCACATGGTCACCGGGGCCCAGGACGCGATGGCCGCGCGTGGTGTTGCCGCTCGTCACGTCGGCAAACGACACGGGCACGACGTCCTCGCCCAAAAGGCAGCAGATCCAGCGGACCGGACGTACAAACGTGGCGTGCTCGTGGCCCCAGCGCTGAGAGCGGTAGTTGGGCCATTGCAGACCGGCGATGGTCTTCTCGCACAGGGCCGTCAGGATCGGGGTAGCCGGAGCGGAGGGAATGTTCTTCTCGGCGAACACGTACTCGCGGCCGTCGGTGTCCTCGCGACGGACCAGGTCCTCGGCAGCCACACCGCACTTGCGGGCAAAGCCCTGGGCGGCCTTGGTGGCGTTACCGTCGGCATCAAAGGCAATGTTTGCCGCGGGGCCGCGCTTGACCTCGTGAACCTCGTCGGTCGCGGTGGCGACGTCGGCAACGAGCGCAGCCAGGCGGCGCGGGCTCGAGATCACGCGGACCTCGCCGTGGGCCAGACCGGCCTCGTCGAGACCCTTGGCGATCATGGTGCCAAGCTGCTTGACGGCATTGTTCAGCGGTGCGGAGGGCATTTCTTCCGTACCGATCTCAAACAGGAAATCCTTAGCGTCTGCCATGGCTTACGCCACCTCGCCTTCCTGGTCGGCATTCTCGTTGACTCCGGCGACCTCGGCCATGTAGGCCTCGCAGCACGCCTTGGCGACGGCGCGGACGCGCAGGATGTAGTTGGCACGCTCGACCGCGGACAGCGCGCCACGGGCATCGAGCAGGTTGAAGGCGTGGCTGCACTTCATGACGCAGTCGTACGCCGGCAGCGGCAGCTTGCGCTCCAGACAGGAGTGGCACTCGGCCTCGTAGTCGTCAAACTTCTGACGCATCATCTCGACGTTGGCGACCTCAAAGTTGTAGGCGCTGAACTCGCGCTCGTTCTCGAGGAACACGTCGCCATAGGTCATGGGCGTGCCGTCGGGCAGGTAGCTCCACACCAGGTCGTAGACGGAATTGACGCCCTGCGCATACATGGCGATGCGCTCCAGGCCATAGGTGATCTCGACGGGCACGGGGTCGACCTCGATACCGCCCACCTGCTGGAAGTACGTAAACTGCGTGACCTCCATGCCATTGAGCCAGACCTCCCAGCCAAGGCCCCAGGCGCCGAGCGTCGGGCTCTCCCAGTCGTCCTCGACAAAACGGACGTCATGGTCGTTGGGGTCCAGACCGATAGCAGCCAGCGAACCCAGGTAGAGCTCCTGCGCGTTGACCGGCGACGGCTTGATGAGCACCTGGAACTGATAGTAGTGCTGCATGCGGTTGGGATTCTCGCCGTAGCGGCCGTCGGCAGGACGGCGGCAAGGCTGAGCGTAGCAGGTGCGCCACTCGGCGGGACCGAGCGAGCGCAGCGTGGTCGCGGTGTGGAAGGTACCGGCACCGACCTCGGAGTCATAGGGCTGCATAATGACGCAGCCCTGCTCGCCCCAGTACTGCTGGAGGCGCAGGATGATGTCTTGGAAGGAAAGCGATGAAGCGTTCATGCCTCTAATATCCCCTCGTCGAAACGATTACACGGTTAGGTACTGTACTATAGCGGTTTTTAGTCGATAGCGCCGATGCGGTTGAGCGGCCAGTAGCGTACGAGCGCCACGGCGATCAAATCAGAGCGATCGACGGGACCAAAGTAGCGTGAGTCGGCAGAGTTTTCGCGGTTGTCGCCCATCACCCACACGCACCCGTCGGGAACGGTGTAAGGATAGCTTACCTGAGCGCCGGGAGCCTGGGCCGAAAGCGGCCAGCTCATGCCCGTCGTATAGCTCTCGTCGAGCGCCTGGCCGTCAACGACCACCTTGCCGTCCTGAAGGTCGACCGTCTGGCCGGCCGTGGCAATAACACGCTTGACGAGAACATCGTGCTCGGAGGTGCCATCGGGGTTGTGGAATACCACGATATCACCTTGGCTGACGGGCTGGCCGAGCTCAAGGCTCACCTTTTGCGCCAAGATCTGGTCGCCGATCTCGATTGTGTCCTCCATAGAGCCGGTGGGCACCACAAAGGGCTCGATCACAAACGTGCGGATCAGGAAGGTGGCCACGAGCGCGATCGCGATGACCGCGATCCACTCTAAAGCGCCCCTCAACGCGGAATGCTGCGATGGAACCATTCTCACTCCTCGCTCTGCGAATACGAAGCGTCCAGAATCTCCTGCGCGTACGCACGCTCCTGTGGCGTAAGGCGCGCCGTCTCGATCAGGTCGGGACGCCAGCGGCAGGTGCGCTCGATGGCATTCTTACGGCGCCAGGCGTCAACCTTGGCATGGTCACCGCTCACGAGCACCGGCGGCACGCCCTCGCCGTTGAACTCGGCGGGACGGGTGTACTGCGCGTACTCGAGCAGGCCACCGTCCTCGGCAGTCGAGAACGACTCATCGACGTTGCTCATCTCGTCACCAAGGGCGCCGGGAATCAGGCGTACGACGGCATCGGCAACGACCATAGCGGGAAGCTCGCCGCCCGTAAGCACGTAGTCGCCGATCGACAGACGCTCATCGGCATACGCATACGCACGCTCGTCGACGCCCTCGTAGCGACTGCACACAAACAACAGGCGCTCACTTTTGAGCAGGCGCTCAGCCACATGCTGCGTAAAAGGCTCGCCACAGGGGGTAAAGAACACCACCGTCGGCTTGGGACCCTCTGCGCTAATGGCCTCGATGGCCTCTGCGATAGGCTCGACCTTCATGAGCATGCCCTGCCCGCCGCCGTACGGCTCGTCATCGACGGTACGATGACGGTCATGCGTCCAGTCACGCAGGTTATAGGCCTTAAAATCAAAAAGGCCGGCCTTGCGGGCGCGGCCCAAGATCGACGTGGACATGACGGGCTCAAACATCTCGGGAAAGACCGAAAGGGTCTCGATCAGCATGTTTTCCTCCCTACTTGTCCATATCGATCAAACCGTCCATAACGTGGACGGAAATTGTCCCCTGATCGGGAAGATCGAGCACAACCTGCTCAATCACAGGAATCAGCACCTCGCCGTACCGATCGCCCTCGACAACCCAAACATCGTTGGCGGGCGTCGACATGATCTCGACAATCGTGCCGAGCGAACCGAAGCGCTCGTCGACCACCTCGCGACCTATCAGGTCGGTATAGGCGGCGTCGAGCGAATCGAGCTCAAAGTCGTCACGATTTGCCAGCACGTAGCATCCGGTGATGCCCTCGGCGGCCGTCAAGTCGTCAATACCCTCAAACGAGACCAGATCGCCATCGCCCGTATCGGTGACGGATACGACCGTGCAAAAACGGTCGCGCTTGAGCGCCGGCGGCGTCAAGGCGACGCGCATACCCGGCGTCAATACAGAAGGAAGCCCCCGCAGCGGCTGCGCGAGGACCTCCCCCTTCCTTCCGTGCGGCTTGACCACACGGGCGATGTTTTTGTACTGGGACCTCAAGGTCCTAGCCCAGAACCTCTACCTCGACCGCAGTGTCGAGGCGAGCGGCCAGTGCACGGGCGAGCGTGCGAATGGCCTTGATGGTACGGCCACGACGGCCGATGACCTTAGCGACGTCATCCTCGGCAACAGAAACCTCAATCGTGGAAGCGTCGTCACCATCGATGACCTCGAGGCTCACGGAATCCGGGTCGTCGACGATCTGAACAACGAGATATTCGACGAGATCGGCGATGCGATCTGAGAGCATTGCCTCACCCTCGAGCTGTGCAGCGTCAACCTCAGGCACGATTTACTCCTCGGCGCCCTCAGCGGCCTCAGCGGCAGCCTTAGCGGCCTCGGCCTCTTTGGCGAGCTGCTTCTTGGACTTTTTGACGACGGTCTCGGTCTTCTCGCCCTCGTTGGCGGCCTTGACCAGAGCAGCGACAGCGTCAGTGAGCTGAGCGCCCTTGGACTGCCAGTCAGCGATCTTCTCGAGATCGAGGTTGATGGTCTTGGGGGCGGTCATCGGGTTGTAGCGGCCAACCTCCTCGATGATACGACCGTCACGCGGGGCGCGGGAATCGGCGACGACGACACGGTAGTACGGACGCTTCTTAGCGCCGTGACGAGCAAGGCGAATCTTGACTGCCAAAGGAAACTCCTCCAACCAAGCAGCTTTAGGCTGCAACTACAAACAAACAGTTGAACATAATACGCCATCGACGCGGGCAGGTGAAGTCCGTGAGACCAACTTCTTCGGTGTAGTCGAAGGCAAATCCATATCTTAGACAAGAATTCGCGATTTGCAAGCACATCCACGCACCCCACATGAGCTGCGCGGTATACTCATGCCATGAAAAGACGCGAACATACATACGGTTATGAGGATGCCATGGGCGTCACGCCGCCTCCCTGGACGGGTCCGGCGGTGGGCCTCATGGACCTCGATGCGTTTTTTGCGAGCGTGGAGATGCTCGATCATCCCGAACGGCGCGGCAAGCCGCTCATCGTGGGCGGAGACGCCGATTCGCGTGGCGTCGTGTCCACGTGTTCGTATGAGGCGCGCCGCTTTGGCGTGCACTCTGCCATGGCCTCGGCCGAGGCGCGGCGCTTGTGCCCGCAAGCCATTTGGACGCACGGGCACTTTGATCGCTACCGCGAGGTGAGCGCGCAGGTCATGGCGATTCTTGCCGAGGAGACGCCGCGCGTTGAGCGCGTATCCATCGACGAAGCCTTTATCGATATCACACCGGGTCGCTTTGCGCCCGAGGACCCACTGCTGGTTGCACGGCGTATAAGCGACCGTGTGGCAGCGCTGGGAGTGACGTGCTCCATTGGCGTGGGCTGCAACAAGACGGTCGCAAAGATCGCAAGCGAGCGGGATAAGCCGTTTGGGCTGACCATCGTGCGCCCCGGAACCGAGCAGCGCTTTTTGGCCGCGCTGCCGGTATCTGCCATGAGCGGCATCGGGCGCTCGGCCGAGGAGCGACTGCGCCGTATGCGCATCTACACGCTCGGCGAGCTGTCACGCGCGCCGGAATCCACCTTGGCCTCTATTTTTGGCGTCAACGGCGAACGCATGCGTCAGCGTGCGCTGGGACTTGAAATCTCCGAAGTCACGAGTCTCGATGAAGAGCGCGAGGTCAAGTCGGTCAGCAATGAACGCACCTTTGCGAAAGATTTGACTGAGCGTAGGGATATTGAGGCGGCGATTGCACTGTTGGGAGAGTCAGTGGGACGCCGTCTGCGCCGTCAGGGGCTGACGGGTGCCACGGTAACGCTCAAGCTTAAGTATTCGTATGGAAGCGGTCGCTCGGCACAGCGCCGACTGCTTCATCCGACCGACGATGAGAACATCTTCGTGGCGGTTGCGCTCGAACTGCTCGACAACATCTGGCAGGAAGGCATGCATGTTCGCTTAGCAGGCATCGGCATGAGCGATTTCGACCACCAAGGCGGGATCCAAACCGACCTGTTCTGCGAAGTCGACGACCGCGGAGCCCAATCCAGCGACCGACGCGACCTCTCCGTCGCTATCGACGCCGTCCGAGACAAATTCGGCGACACCGCCCTTTCCTTCGGCCGCCAATCCCGCTTCAACGATTAGTCCCTGAGGCAAAAAGAAAGCCGGGTAGCTGCGGAAAACCGCAACTGCCCGGCGATATGCGTGAGGGTAGCTAAACCCCGTCTCAAATGAGCTACTAGAGGAGATTGAGGGGGAGCTGGGGGGCGTCTCCCCAGAGTTTCTCGAGGCGGTAGAAGTCGCGGGCTTCGGGAGTGAAGACGTGGACGACAACCGAACCGTAGTCCATGAGCATCCAAGTCTTCTGCTCGCGGCCCTCGATGGAGAACGGATGCTCGCCGCAAGCCTCGGCGACCTTCTCCTCAATCTCGTCGACGATCGAATCAACCTGGCGGTTGTTGGTGCCGGTAGCAAGGACAAAGTAGTCGCACACATCGGAAAGCTCAGTCAGGTCGAGCACCTGAACGTCCTCGCCCTTCTTGTCGTAGGCGGCCTGCGCGGCGGCGCGGGCGACATCCTCGGCGGCGACACCGCTCGCGGACAGCGAGGCGGCGGTGCGGTCGGACGTGGCGGCGAAGCTCTTGTGCTCCACATCCTTGAGAATCTGCTCGTCAGTCATGGTCTCGTCGGCCATGGAATACCTCTTTCTAGACGCACCCGAGCTAGCGTAGCTGGGCGTAATGGTTGTAAATCGTAATAGCCGTGGGATAAAGATAACGCCCGGACTGGATCACATAGACCAAACCCTGCGCAAAACAGGAGAAGAACAACTCATCGAGCGTCGACTCCCCCACCATCTTGCGCAGCGCATGCGCATAGTCGCCGTGGCGGTTGGGCTCGATGACATCGGCCACAAAGACCACCATATCGAGCGGCGTCATGTCGCAAGCTCCCACGGTGTGACGGTCGACAGCCTGAAAGACCGCCGGCGACAGCCCGGGAAAAAGCTGCGGAAGCTCATAGGCGGCAACTGGGCCATGCAGCAGCGGTGTCGCGGCCGAAGGAGAGCCGGCAACCTTGATGCCATAGTGAAGCGCGCGGGCCACGAGCTCGTCATCGGAAAGCACCTTGTCCCAGTCGTGGATCAAGCCGGCGGCAGCGGCATCAAAGCGGTCAACGCCGTAGACCTCGGCCAGATGAAGTGCGGTCTCGGCAACACCCAGCGAATGCACATAGCGCTTGCGCTTATCCTTCATGCGAACATCGAGCAGCTCTTGAATGCGTTTGAGCAGTGCGCGCTCATCGCCCTCAAACTGATCCTCTACCGACAACGTAGACCCCCATCACTCAAAATCTTCTTGGCCCAAATCGGCATATAGCCTGCGTTTGCGAATGTAGCCGAGCACGGACTCGCTCGTAAGATAGCGCACGCTCATGCCGCGGGCAACTCGCTTACGAATGTTCGTCGAGCTGATCGCCAGCGCCGGAATCTGAATATAGCGCACGTCGAACGGCAGCCCCGACTCTTTGATTCGGGCACGCGCTGTATCGATATCAAAGCCCGGTCGTGTCGCCGCAATAAAGGTAGCAAGCTCAGCGATTCGTTCGGCATCATGCCAGGTCACGATATCGATAATCGCATCGGCGCCCGTAATAAAGTAGAGCTTTACCTGCGGCGGGTAAAAGTCGCGAAGGGCATGAAGCGTATCAGCCGTATAGGTTACGCCCGGGCGGTCGATCTCGAACCGGCTCGCCAAAAAGGCCGGGTTCGCGGCGGTGGCGAGGACCGTCATGGCATAACGGTCCTCGGCAGGCGTCACCGGCTTGTCAAGCTTAAAGGCAGGCGTGCCCGCCGGCATAAAGAGCACGGCATCCAAGTCGAGGGACTCACGCGCCTGCTCAGCGGTCACCAGGTGCCCGTAATGGATGGGATCAAAGGTGCCACCCATAATGCCGAGCCTAAACTCCTGCCCGTCCTCTAGAGGAAGCTCGGGCAGACCGATTCCACCGCGCAGCGACATGGCTTACTCGCCCTCCGAGGTCTCGGCATCGTCCTCGGCATCCGCCGCATCGACAACCTCGACGCCCTCATCCGCAGCATCGGCCACGTCAATGGCCTCGACGGCAACGTCCTCGCCAGCATCCTCGAGCTCTTCGTACTCCGAGAAGTCCTCGGCGCCCTCAAAGTCAAAAGCGCGCTGGCAAATGCGGACCTCGTCGCCCGCACGGCAACCGGCCTTCTCGAGCGCGTCGTCAACACCCATACGCGCAAACTTATGCTGCAGGTAAATGACGGCTTCCTCGTTTTCCCAGTCGGTCTGGATGACCATGCGCTCGATGGCACGACCGACCACGCGGAAGGCACCGGGCTCTTCCTGGACAATGCGGAAACGCTTCTCGCGCTGCAGGCGGCGACGCTCCCACTCCTCGTCGCGCAGATCGACCGGCTCATCAGAGACCGCCAGCTCGGCGCGAAGCTTAGCCACCTGCTCGCCCACGGCAAGCATCAGCGTGTTGAGGCCGGCGCCCGTAACAGCAGACACGGCAAAGAACATATGGCCATCGTCGAGCGCCGCACGCTTAAGGTCGGCAATCTTGTCGGCCGTGCCCGGCGCATCACACTTGTTGGCAACGACGATCTGCGGACGCTCCGAAAGCTCGGCGCCATACTGCTCGAGCTCGCGGTTGATGATGCGATAGTCCTCGACCGGATCGCGATCCTCAAAACCACCCGTCATATCGACGACGTGCATGATGAGTGCCGTACGCTCAATGTGGCGCAGGAACTGGTGACCCAGGCCACGGCCCTCGCTCGCGCCCTCGATGAGACCGGGGACGTCGGCAACGACGTAAGAATATTCGCCGGCACGCACCATGCCGAGGTTCGGCACGAGCGTGGTAAACGGGTAGTCAGCAATCTTGGGGCGGGCGGCACTCATGCGCGCAATGAGCGATGACTTACCCACCGAGGGAAAGCCCACAAGCGCGGCATCGGCCATAAGCTTCATCTCGAGCTCGATCCAGTGTTCCTCGGCAGGCTCGCCGAGCTGGGCAAAGGCCGGAGCGCGACGCACCGACGTCACAAAGTGTGTGTTGCCCAGACCGCCGGCACCGCCGGGCGCCACGACGACGCGCTCGCCGTCGTGCACCAGGTCGGCAATCTCGAACATCGGGGTCTGCGTCTCGGGATCGAGCTCGCGCACCACGGTACCCATAGGGACCTTGAGAATCAGGTCCTCGCCGCTCTTACCGTTACGACGGGCACCCTGCCCGTGCGTGCCGCGCTCGGCGCGGAAGTGATGCTTAAAGCGGTAATCGATCAGCGAAGACAGCTGAGCATCGGCCTGGATGACGACATTGCCGCCACGACCGCCGTCGCCGCCATCGGGGCCGCCCTTGGGGACAAATGCCTCGCGCCTAAACGACATGCATCCGGCTCCGCCGTCGCCGCCGCACACGTTAATGCGGCTGATATCGGTGAACTGTGACAACAGAATCGCCTCCTACAAAAAAGAGGGAGACCCTTGAATCCTAAAACTCAAGTGCCTCCCACATATGTGCTCTATGAAGGGTGAATTACGCGTTCGCGAGCGGGCGTACGCTGACCCTGTGCTTGATACCCTTGTGGAACTCAACGGTACCGTCGACCAACGCGAACAGCGTGTCGTCCTTACCACGGCCAACGTTCTCACCCGGGTGGATGTGCGTGCCGTGCTGACGGACGAGAATCGTGCCCGTGGTTACCGTCTGGCCGGCATAGCGCTTCGTGCCAAGGCGCTGACCGCGGGAGTCACGGCCATTACGGGAGGAACCGAGTCCTTTTTTGTGTGCCATTGTGTATACCTACTCTTTCGTTACGAGTGTAATCTACTCGGCGACGGGAGCCTCGGCAACAGCCTCGGCCTCTGCCTTGACAGCCTTCTTGGCGCGGGACGTAGCCTGGACCTTCACGATCTTCAGCTTGGTGAGCTGCTGACGGTGACCCTTCAGACGACGATAGCGCTTACGCTTGTGGAACTTGAAGACCAGCTGCTTCTCGCCCTTGAACTGCTCAACGATCTGAGCGGTAACCTTGGCCTTGGCCAGCTTGTCGGGATCGGTGACGATCTTCTTACCATCGTTGAGGAAGATAACCGGCAGGGTGACCTTGTCGCCCTCATTGCCCTCGATCTTCTCGACGGTGATGACATCGTCGGTGGCGACCTTGTACTGCTTGCCGCCCGTGTTAACGATTGCGTACATGTTTACTTGCCCTTCATGCATCAGTTAGTGCAACAGCCGAATATAGTAGCAGGCGAAAATACCCCCGTCAACGAGTATGTGGAGCAAATCCACAAGTTCGCACAGGTATGGGGCTGACGAGTCGGCCCTCGTCGTCCTCGCATGCTTGATTCTGACGCTCGACATCGTAGGAGCAGATGGTCACGAGGTCTTGCATACCGGTGGAAACAATAGGTGCATCCACGCCCGGGGTCAAGCCCTGCAACAAAACATCAGCAGCAGAAAGCAAAATTTCCGGACGCATAGAGCCCTCGTTGTCGGCATGGGTGTCGAGCATGAGAACCAAATGGTCCGGGCGCTCCCCCGCCGTGAGCTCATAGCCAACGAGCGTGTGATCCAAATCCAAGCGCTTGCTCTTTTTGCCGCGCGCGTAGTCGATGCCATGATCCGCGCGCAGCGTGTCGATCGCACGACGCACCTCGTCGGCGCTTACGGGCGCCTCGGGATCCAGGTGTAAGTCGATGCGATACGACAGGCGCGTGAGCTGCGCCGTCAATGCCGGCGTGCGCACGTCGATGTACGCCGCCTCGATGGGCGCCAGATCGGCCGGAGACGCCGCAGCTAGGCGCTCAAACGCCTCGTCGAGCGCCACGAATTCGGTCATAAACAGGTCATACCACTCGCAGGTCGACGACGTACCAACCGGTAGCGCCGAAGAGAAGCCCACGCGCATGTGCGGAGAGAAGCCCTGCGTGACGGCATAGGGAAGTCCCGCACGGCGCACGATGCGCTCAATGGTATGGATCACTTCGAGATGGCCCAGGTACTTAAGGCGATCGCGCTTGCCATAGCGAACACGAAGTCTAAAGAGCGTGGGGTTGTCGGTCAGGCGCTCACTCATGCGCGATCACCCATCAATACATTCTTGGCGTGGAGCGTGGGGCAGATCCCGCAGCCGGTGCACGACGTACGGGTGCAGTCGGGAGTCGTGACGCCCTCGAGCGAGCGACGGTACTCGCGCTCGAGGAAACCGCGCGTGCAGCCGGGGCTCACATGCTCCCACGGCAGGCGCCAGTCCAACTCGTAGGGCAGGTGCACGAGCTCATTGAGGTCGATGCCGTTTTTGGCAGCAGCCTCCTTCCAGTTATCGAGCGAGAAATGCTCTACCCAGGCGTCAAAGCGAGAGCCCGAGCGCCAAGCATCGATGATGACGGGCGTCATGTCGCGACCGGCGCGGGACAGCGCGGCCTCGATGAGCGAAGTCTCGGCATCGTGGTAATGCACGCGGACGGCACGGTTGCGAACGCTCGTGATAAGCAGCTTCTGGCGACGCTTGACGTCGTCGTAGTCGAGCTGCGGGCACCACTGGAACGGCGTGGCGGCCTTGGGGATAAAGACCGAAACCGAGATGGACACCGAGATCGAGCCGCGACGAGCCTTGGGCACCACGGAACGACCGAGCTCCAGCACGTGATCGGCCAGATTGGCGATGGCCACGATGTCCTCGTCGCGCTCGCCGGGAAGGCCCATCATAAAGTAGAGCTTCATGCGGTTCCAGCCGGCCTCGAAGGCCGCCTTGGCCGCACGGTCCAGGTCCTCCTCGGTCACGTTCTTGTTAATGATGTCGCGCATGCGCTGGCTGCCGGCCTCGGGCGCGAACGTCAGTCCGCCCTTCTTTTCGCCGGCGACCGACTCGGCCATATCCACGCCAAACGAATCCAGGCGCTGCGACGGAATAGACACGCGAATACCCGTATCCTCCAGGCGACGGTTGAGCCTGCCGAGCACGTCGCGAATGCAGGAGTGGTCGGTCGTGGAGAGCGAGGTCAGCGACACCTCGTCATAGCCAGTCTTTTCCAGACCCTGAATCACCGACGAGACAATCTGGTCGGCCGAGCGCTCGCGCACCGGGCGATACGTCATGCCAGCCTGGCAAAAACGACAGCCGCGGGCGCAGCCGCGCAGGATCTCGATAGACAGGCGGTCGTGGACCAGCTGCGCATAGGGCACGCACGACTGCGACAGCGGATTCGTGGCGCCGAAATCCTCGACGACGCGCTTGTAGACCACGGTCGGCGCATCCTTGCCCTCACGCGGCACGGTGTAGCCATGCGGCGAGCAGGGCTCGTCGTGACGAACCTCATAGAGCGACGGCACGTAGTTGCCACCAATGGATGCAAGCTGCTCAACAATCTGCGCGCGCGGGACTCCTTCGTCACGCAGGCGGCGATGCAGCTGACAGGTCTCGAGCAGCGATTCCTCGCCCTCACCGATGAGGATGACATCGAAGAAGGCCGCGTACGGCTCGGGGTTGTACACCGAGGGGCCGCCGGCGATGATGATGGGGTCGTCTTCGCCTCGGTCGGCCGCTAACAGCGGAATGCCAGCGAGGTCGAGTGCCTCGAGGAAGTTCGTCACCGCCATCTCGTGCGGCACATGCAGACCGACGATATCAAACGAAGCGACCGGCGCTGCACCCTCGAGCGACAGCAGCGGAATACCCGCCTCGCGCATGGCGTCACCCATATCGGGCCACGGCACATAGCCACGCTCACAGGAGATGCCCTCGGCCTGGTTAAGGATGTTGTAGAGGATGGCGATGCCCTGGTTGGGCAGACCAACCTCGTACACATCCGGGTAGATCAGGCAGCAACGGTAGTCGGCATCGGCTTTGGAAAGCGTGCCCCACTCGTGATCGATATAGCGACTCGGCTTCTCGACCTTGGCGAGCAACGGCTCAATTAAATGAAAACAATCTTGGTATGCAACGCGCAACGGAAAACCCCTAAGCAGCGAGATCTGATGCGTCCTGATAGGACGCCATAGGACGGGTAGCGCCCGCGACCGTGGTCACCAGATCGCGAACGCGGGAGAACGTGGCAGTGACCACCTCGTTGGCAAGGCTGTAGTCGACATCGCGCTCGTAGAGCGAAACGAGCGCACGGCCCATGCCATAGGTGCCCGCGGCAGCAGTGAGCGCCTTGACGGCAAACCCAATATGCGGCGTCTGCTTGACGAGCGCGCGGGTGACCGCGCGGATCACAAGACCGCCGGCAAGCACGCCCGCGACCTCGTAGCCGCGCTCGGGCTTAATACCGCGTCCAAAGACGGCAGCGAGCTCAAAGAGCATGCCCACCTGCGCCAGCGCCATAACGGGATAATCGGCGCCCGGCAAAAACACCAGCGCACCGGTCGCCATATTGGTGAGCGCGCACGAGGTGATGATACGATTGGCCGCCGCGATGCGCATGAAGGCAAAGTTCGCCGCAAAAGCCGTTTCCTTGTCGGTGCGATCGAGAATCCAGCGGGCAAGCGTCTCGAGCAGATACGTCTTATCGGTTGCCGCTACCACGCCGAGCATGGGCGTGGACTCCTCGATAAACGGCACCTCCACAGCAGACTCGGCAAGCACGCACACGGGCGCGCCGGCGATCACGAGCTCCTGCACGGCACTCTCCAAGCGGTCGGAACCACACGAGAGCACCAGCACCACATCGGTATCGGTCTTTGGAGCAATTCGCTCCTCCCCCAGACGCTCGACGCGCACAATACCCGAGGTCGTCTGCGGCACAAAGGCGTCACGCACCGTCTCGGCAAGAAAGCGCGAGGCGGACGAATCCAGATAGACCGAGACGCGCACCGGCGTATCGGAATCCTTCTTAACGGACGCGCCCATCTTAAAAGCGCGGGTCAACTTATCTACGGGAATTTTCATAGCAAACCCCTCCAGCGGTTACGCGGCGCCCGAACGATGCCGCCATATGGATTGTACGATACCCACCGTCAGCAGCTGAATCATCATCGAAGACGAACCGAAGCTAATAAACGGTAGCGGAATACCGGTAATCGGCATCATGCCGATGCACATGCCGATGTTTTCGAAGGTCTGGAACGCCCACATGCCGACGATGCCCACACACGAAAGACGCAAAAACAGCGACTCGCACTTAAAGGCGACGCGAATCGTCGAAAAGATCAGCAGCACGTAGAGGCACAGGAGCAAAAAGGAACCGCAAAAGCCAAAGGTCTCGGACAGGAAGGCGAAGACGAAGTCGGTGTGGAACTCAGGCAGAAAGCCGCCGGCCGACTGCGTCGCATGCCCCAGGCCCTTACCAAAGAAGCCGCCCGAGCCAACGGCGATAAGCGACTGCTGCAGGTTGTAGGCATCGTCCGAATCGGCATTATCGGGGTCGATAAAGACCGTCAGACGGTTCATCTGATACTGCTTGATGAGCACATCGTGGCCGAGCAACGAATCAAAGACCGAATCAAGCGCCAGGACGAGGGCCACCAGGCCCACGAGCAGGGCCAGGGTCGACAGCACCCATTCGCGGCGTGCACCGCTCATGCAGATGACGATGGCGCCCGAAACCAGCACGACCAGGCCCGAGCCCAGGTCACCCATGGCAACGACGGCCAAAAACGGAATGGACAGCATGCCGCAGAGCTTGACGTAGTCGCGAACGGTATCGATGCGACCGTTATACTGCGAGCCAAGCGTAGCAATAAAGAAGATGGTGATGAGCTTGGCAAGCTCAACCGGCTGGAACGTCAAGCCGATACCGGGAATCTTGATCCAGCCCGTCATGCCCAGACCGCCCGTATAGGACAGACCCGGAATCTTGGGCGAGAAGATCACGATCAGGTCGATGACGAGCAACGCCGTCGAGAAATTGGAAATACCGCGCAGGTCGGAGCGCCAGACCAGCACCGCCAGCACCGTGCCGATGCCAATTCCCAGCAAATGGCGCGAGAACGAAGCATCGGCCTTAAACTGCGAAGCCGACCAGATAATGATGGCACCGTAGGCGACGAGCGCCACAGTAGCCACGAGCACACCGATATGCACCTTTTGGCGAAACGTGCCGCGCGAGGCCGAAAGTTGCTTGTTGACGCGGTCCAGGCTGCTGCGAGACCCGGTCTTGGTTGAACGGAACAGATCCGCCGGAGAAAAATCCATCGCAACCTCCTATCGAACCGAAGAATCGCCCGAGGCCGAAGAGGTATCGGGCTCGTCATAAATCACGCCGAGCACGTCGCGCACGACATGCATCGCGGTATCTGAGCCACCGCCGCCCTGCTCCAGGACGGTAGCGATGACATACTTGGGATCATCGGCCGGTGCATAGGCGCAGAACCACGCGTATTCGTCCTCGCCACTTTTCTCGCCCGTGCCCGACTTGCCGTATACCTGCGGCGTCAGGGTGCCAAAGTGCGCCGCCAGGGACGTCGATGCCGTGTAAATCACGTCGTGCATGCCGTTGCGAACAAGAGCCAAATCCGAATCGCTGTTGATCTTGGCCTCCAGGCGCTTCTTCTTGCCCTTGCCGTTGTACTTATAGGCATCGCCGTCGCCATCGCGCGACACGGCAGACAAAAATACGTGAGGCACGTACTGTTTGCCGCCGTTGGCAAGACCCATATAGGCGCACGCCATCTGCAGGGGCGTCACCAGGATGTCGCCCTGGCCGATAGCAATGTTGGTCATATCGCCGGCATTCCACTTGCGGTCCTCGGCAGAGGCGTCGGTGAAGTATGACTCTTTCCACTCGGCATCGGGAATACGACCCGCGCCCTCACTCGGCAGATCGATACCGCAGGTCTTGCCTAGGCCCCAGCGACGAAAGACCTCCTGCAGGCCCTCGGGATGTTGCTCGTCATAAAAGAACGCCTTACCCATGTCGTAGAAGACGGGGTCGCACGAGTTGGCGATACCCGACTGCAGCGTCATGGTGCCGTGGCCAGACGTCAGCCAGCAGCGCTTGCCCCAAGCCTTGCCCAGACCCGTCCAATAACCCGTGCAGTTGGTTGTCTGCGTTGAAGTGTAGGTTCCAAACTCAAGACCGGCCAGTGCCGAGAGCGGCTTGATGGTCGAGGCCGACATGTACTGTCCGCTAATGGCGCGGTTGAGCAGCGGGTGCGAACCCTTGTCATCATTGAGCTCGGTCCACACGTCATTTGAGACGCCGCCGATAAAGACGGACGGATCGAACTTGGGCTGGCTCGCCATGCCCAGGATCTCGCCATTGTTGGGATCGAGACACACCACAGCGCCGTTGCCGGCATTGCTGTAGCCAGTGGTCTTGGCAAGCTCGATAGCGCTCGCCAGCGCCGTCTCACAGGCCTGTTGGATCTTAAGGTCGAGCGTGAGCTTAATGTCGGAGCCGGCCTTCGCGGGCACGGCGCCGGCCTGACCGGTCACATTGCCCGAGGCATCGACCTTGACGGTCTGCTCGCCACGAATACCCTGCAGCAGGTTTTCGTAGTAGCTCTCAACGCCCGCCTGGCCCACGATATCGCCCGACTGGTACGTAATCTTGCCAGCAGAAGCATCATCATCGCCAGAGGTTTTCTTATTCTGGGCCTCGAGCTGCTCGGAGGTAATGGTGCCGGTATAGCCCAAGATATGGCATGCCGTCTCGCCGTATGGATACTGGCGCTCGGTACGCTCGGCAATCTTGACGCCCGGGAACTCGCCGGCGTGTTCCTTGATATAGGCAACCGTGGAGCGACGGACGTCCGTCGCGATGGTATGCAGGCTCTGAGCGCCCTCTGTATTGTCCTGAATATTGCGAAGGACCGCCACATAAGGCATTCCAAGCACGTTGGCAAGATGGCGAACCAGAACCTCATCCTCGGCAAGGTCGCGGTAGGCCACGACAGCAAGTGAGGGACGGTTCTGGACAAGCGCCACGCCATTGCGGTCGAGGATGCGGCCGCGCACAGCGGGTGTGGTAACGGTGCGAGTCTGATTACTATTGGCCTGCTTCTCGTAATAGTCCGACGAGACCATCTGCATGCCCCACAGCTTGACGGCAAGTGCCGCAAACATCGCGCCCACACCCGTGGTGAGGATGGAAAAGCGGCCCTTAAAGGCGGTCGCCGCGGTATTGCCCTCGCCCTCGGTGGCGCGCGGGGCCGTTCCATGCTGTGTATCGTAGGTAAAACGGGAATCGCCTCGACGCATGATGACCAGCGCGACCACGATGGCCACAACCAGCACGATACCGGCGATAATAACCGTCATCTGGGAAGACATCTACGGGCCTCCCTTATTTGAGCTTGCGGGTCTTGGGCTTAAAGCGCATACCCGTCTGGCGTCCGCCACGTGCGGAGAATCCATAGCCGGACTGCGGCACGACGCCGGACATCAAAAACGGAATGGCAACCAGACCCGTCAGGATCGAGGACGGCAGCGCATGGCCGAAGATCGCCACGACAAAGCTCGTCTCCAAACCCATAAACAGCAAGATGATGCTGTAGATCACATTAATGACGAGCGCAAAGGCGCCCACGGTGACGCCGCGCGCACTCGGGGTACCGCCCGTCTGACCGACGGCGCTGTGCACCAGGGCAAAAGAACCCACGGTCAGCAGGAGCGACATAACGCCCACCGGCACGGCAGCGGACAGGTCATAAAACAAGCCGCTGCAAAAACCGCACACGACGGCACGGGTCGGGTCGCCCGAGAACACGCTTAGGCACACCAGGATGATCATGAAGTTGACGCGACCTCCCGCAATGGAGATCTGCGGTGCCAGGCCTGCCTGCAGCAGCACACACACAATGGCGGCGATTACAAACGTGCGGGAGCTCATCCCCTGCTCGTGTAGATCCATGGACATGCCCCCTATTCGCTCGAGCCAGAATCGGTCGTCTCGGACGTGTCGGAACTGTCATCCGAGCTCTCGTCCTTCGTCTTGGTCGCAGCATCGCGCGACGTTCCCTGCGGCGTGCTGTTGGCCGTGCTCACGTCCTCATCCGAGGCCGACTGTTCGTCGGTCAGCGAGGTGATGACCAGCACTTCCTCGTTGTTCTCGGCCGTGGTCTGAGCGCGCACCACAATGGTGTAGTACACGTCGTTTGCCGATTTCTCAACCGACGAGACGGTGCCAAGCGGAAGGCCCTTGGGGAACACGCCACCGATGCCAGAGGTCACGATGATATCGCCAACCTTAACATCGGAGTCGACGCTCACGTACTCAAGACGCAGCGTGCCGTCAGCCTGACCCTGCAGCATACCCTGGGCGCGCGTGTCCTGCACCATGGCGGACACGCCCGAGTTCTCGTCGCCAATCAGGCGCACGGTAGAGGTCTTGGCCGATACCTCGATAATCTGGCCGATAACACCGGCAGAACTCGTCACGGGCATGTTGATGGTAAGGCCGTCGGCTGAGCCCTTGTCGACGGTAACGGTCGAGGTCCAGGCATCGCCGGAGGCACCAACGATACGAGCTGCGGTCGATTTGAGGTTGTAGGTCGATTGCAGCCCGACCAGGCCCTCCAGGCGCTCGGCAGTCTTTTGAGCCTCAGAAAGCTCGGCGACCTTAGAGGTCAGCTCCTCATTTTGCTTCTTGAGCTCGTCGAGCGTATCCTGCGACGCCGTTAGGTTAGAGAACACGTTGCCAATCGCATTGAAGGGAGCCGCCACAGCCGAGCCCACAAAGCGCACCGGAGAGGTAATCGTCGTTACGCCCGAACGCACGGCATGAATCGGCCCTGCCTCGCCCTCGCGGATGTAAAACGTGAGCAGCAACACCGAAATCAGGCTGAAAACAATCAACGGGCGCATACCCGTTGATTGTCGCTTGGTATTCAGATTTGTGGAGAAACCCGAAGATCGTGCCAAATGGAATCCACCTTTTGGAAATTAAGCATTGGTCTGGACGAAGCCGCCATCAAACGCATTGGCCTCGAGCACGCGGGCACAGCCGTTAACGACGTTATCGAGCGCCGTGGGGCTGACGTTGACCGAAACACCGGTCTCATCGCGCAGGCGCACGTCGAGACCGCGCAGCAGCGCGCCGCCACCAGTCAGCAAAATGCCGTAGTACATAAGGTCCGAGGCAAGATCGGGAGGCGTAGCGTCGAGTGCGTCCTTGACGGCCTTGGCCATCTCGTCGAGCGGCTTGTTGAGCGCGCGACGAATCTCCTCGCTCTCGATGCGCACGGTCTTGGGCAGACCGGTGATCACGTCGCGGCCGTTGACCTCGACGTCGAGCTCGTCCTTGAGCGGCACGGCGGAACCGACCTTGATCTTGATGTCCTCTGCCGTACGCTCGCCGATGGCAAGGTTGTAGGCATCGCGAACGTGCGTGAGGATGGCCTGATCGAACTCGTCGCCGGCAATACGGATGGACTGCGAGACGACGATGCCGCCCATAGCGATAACGGCAACCTCGGTGGTACCGCCACCGATGTCGATGACCATGGAGCCGGTGGGCTCCTCGACAGGCAGGTCGGCGCCGATAGCAGCAGCCATGGGCTCCTCGATCAGGTAGGCCTGGCGAGCGCCGGCCTGGATCGTAGCCTCAAAGACGGCACGCTTCTCGACCGACGTGACGCCGGAGGGAACGCAAACGACAACGCGCGGACGCGGGGTCCACGGATAGCGCTTCTCGGAAGCCTTGTCGATAAAGTAGCGAAGCATGGCCTCGGTAACATCGAAGTCGGCGATGACGCCGTCCTTCAGGGGACGAACGGCCA
>UQZM01000024.1 GCA_900545615.1 uncultured Collinsella sp. | reverse complement strand
AGTGCGCCGTCGCCTTCCCGTACAAGAACGGCGTCAAGGTGCAGTCGACCGACCAGGGCGCCTACGATACGCGCAAAGAGTGCGCCCACATGTTTGGCTGGGATAGCGAACCCGAGCGCGTGGTTGTAGAGACCATGCTCGTGGGTGGCGGCTTTGGCGGCAAGGAGGACGTGTCCATTCAGCATCTGGCCGCGCTCGCTGCCTATAAGTTCCAGCGTCCTGTGAAGTGCAAGCTCACGCGTGCCGAGTCGCTTGCTTTCCATCCCAAGCGCCATGCCATGGACGGCACCTTTACGCTGGGTTGCGACGCCGAGGGCAACTTTACCGGCCTGGACTGCGAGATCAACTTTGATACTGGCGCCTACGCGTCGCTGTGCGGCCCGGTGCTCGAGCGCGCCTGCACGCATGCCGTCGGCCCCTACAAGTACCAGAACACCGACATTCGCGGCTTTGGCTACTACACCAACAACCCGCCCGCCGGTGCGTACCGCGGCTTTGGCGTTTGCCAGTCCGAGTTTGCGCTCGAGAGCCTGATCGACCTGCTGGCAGAGAAGGTCGGCCTGGATCCGTGGGAGATCCGCTACCGTAATGCCATCGAGCCGGGCGAGGTTTTGCCCAACGGCCAGATTGCCGACTGCTCCACGGCACTTAAGGAGACGCTGCTCGAGGTCAAGGATGCCTACTACGCGCATCCCGGACATGCCGGCATTGCCTGCGCCATGAAGAACGCCGGCGTGGGCGTGGGCCTGCCCGATGCCGGCCGCTGCAAGATCCGCGTCGAGAACGGCGTGGCCGTGGTCTATGCCGCCACGTCCGACATCGGCCAGGGCTGTAACACCGTCTTTTTGCAGGACGTTGCCGAGGCATGCGGCCTGCCGCTTCGCTGCATCGCCAACGGCGAGTGCTCCACCGAGAACGCTCCCGACTCCGGCACTACGTCTGGCTCGCGTCAGACGGTCGTGACCGGCGAGGCCGTGCGCGGTGCCGCCTTCCTGCTGCGCGATGCCATGCTTGGCATCGAGGCCGGAAAGCCTGCACCCGATACCCCCGTGAGCGCGCATGGTGACGGCGTCAAGATCGAGTATGACGACGGCCGCGCCTATCAGCTGCGCACTCAGGAGCTCGTCGCCGGCCAGGGTATGCATCCTCAAGATCCCGCGGTCGCCATCAAGGCGCTCGAGGGATGCGAGTTTGGCTACGTGTATCTGGAGCCGACCGACAAGCTGGGTGCCGACGTTCCCAACCCCAAAAGCCACATCTGCTACGGCTTTGCCACGCATGTGGTCATTCTGGACGATGACGGCCGCGTGAGCGAGGTCTATGCCGCGCACGATTCCGGCAAGGTGGTCAATCCCATCTCCATCCAGGGTCAGATCGAAGGCGGCGTGCTCATGGGTATGGGTTATGCACTGACCGAGGACTGGCCGCTCAAGGACTGCGTGCCCCAGGCAAGGTACGGCACGCTCGGGTTGTTCCGCGCGCCCGAGATTCCGGATATCCACGCCATCTACGTGGAGAAGGACGAACTGCTGCCCGTGGCATACGGCGGCAAGGGCATCGGCGAGATCGCAACGATCCCCACGGCGCCCGCCGTGCAGAACGCCTATCGCGCATTCGACGGCAAGCTGCGTCCGGATCTGCCCATGGTGGATACGCCGTACAGCCGCGCCCGTCACCGTGGGTAGGGCGCAGACGGCATTGCTGATGGGCTGTTCGCGCACAACACCAACTGTATATGCTGCACCTTTGGCCCCGGCTCCATCGCGAGCCGGGGCCTTTTGTTTGGAGCGGAAACTGTGTTCCGGATTCAAGCCTCAGAATGGGATGAACGGATGGCATGTTTGGCGGAAACTACGGCCCAGTTTTTGGCTCCAGAACGGGATGCATTTTCCGGAACGGTCCACGTGCGGTGGTGTACCGCCCCTTTCGTGTGCGCCGCTTGTCGAATTACGTTATAGCTAGCTATATTATAGGAAGGTATAATATAGCTAGCTATAACGCAAAGGAAGGATGGCCCTATGTTTATCGGAAGAACAGTGGAAATGTCCGAGCTCAATCGACTGTATGGCACGGGCTCCTTTGAGATGCCTGTGATTTACGGCCGCCGTCGCGTGGGCAAAACGCGCCTTATCACAGAGTTTATCCAAGGCAAGAAGGCTATTTACTTTCAAGCTCGTCGTACCAATGCAGAGGCAAACCTGCATGGCTTTAGCCAGGCGATACTTGCAGACTCGGTTGGTGCTGCAGGCGTGTCGTTTCGTAGTTTTGACGAAGCGTTCGATGCATTGGCCACCATGGCTCGCACGGAACGTTTGGTTGTCGTGATTGACGAGTATCCCTATCTCGCCCAATCGAATCCCGAAATCAGCTCGTTGCTGCAAGACAAGATCGACCACTTATACAAAGAGACCAGGCTAATGCTGATTCTATGCGGCTCGTCGCTTTCGTTTATGGAAGAGCAGGTGTTGGGCTACGAGAGCCCACTATACGGTAGGCGTACGGCCCAGTTTAAGATCATGCCGCTCGATTTTACGACGACCCTCGGCCTGTGGCAGAGCATGGGTCGCGAAGACGCTGCGGTTTGCTATGGCATGACGGGCGGCATTCCTGCATATATCGAGAAAGTCGATCCTGCCGCACCGCTCAAGGACAACATCAAACGTCTTTTTCTTACTCCTACGGGCTATCTCTTTGAGGAGCCGAGTAACCTGCTGTTGCAAGAGTGCCGCAATCCCGAGCAATATGATGCGATCGTGCAAGCAATTGCTCAGGGGCGCTCGAAGATCTCAGAGATTGCGAGCTCTACGGGAATCCCTGCGAGCAACGTAAAGAGCTATGTGGATAAGCTGGCGTCGCTTGGGATTGTCGAGCGCGAGCTGCCCCTAAACGAGACGAGCAATAAGCGAGCCGTGTATCTGCTGAGCGATCAGATGTTTAGGTTCTGGTACAAGTTTGTTCCGCAGAACATCGGGCTGATTCAAAACGATATGGCCGAGATGGCGTATAAGCGCATTGAGCCGCACGTATCGGATTACATGGGTACGGTCTTTGAGCTTATATGCAGACAATACGTGTACGAACTCGCGCGCGCGGGCCAGCTCGATGTGGTTCCGGTAAGCGTTGGGCGCTGGTGGGGGACGGACAATCGCACGCATACGCAGGAAGAAATCGACTTGATTGTTGACGATGGCGAGGGCGCTGCGCTGTTTGCGGAGTGCAAATGGCGCAATGAACCGGCGGGCGAAGACGTGCTGCAAAAGCTCGTGCACCGAAGCGAGCTCTTTAGACGGCAACGAAAAAGCTATGCACTTTTCTCAAAAAGCGGCTTTACGCAGGGATGTCGGGATGCCGCGGAGAGTAGGGGAGACGTCAAGCTGATTTCGTTTGCCGAGATGTGCGAGCGGAGATAACCAAGCGCGCTCTGATGTGATGCTCGGAATGGGTCGCGCTAAGGATGCCAAGCGTAAAACCTTCAATGAAAATGGCGTAAAAACTACATTGAAAGTAGCGTAAAATCAGCATTGAGAATGGCGTAATTTCGCATATCGCGTGATAGAGAGGGACGGCCGTCTATGGATGCACCAAAGAGATTGACCCAAAAGGGATATAGGCCCCGGCTCATAGAGGAGCGCCTCGACACCCTTATGCGGGCGTTTGGCTGTGTGGAGATCAACGGCCCCAAATGGTGCGGCAAGACCTGGACGGCGCTCTCTCGCTCGGCGAGCGTCTCCAGGCTCGATGAGCCTGCGCAGCGTGCGGCGGCAGAGGTCGACCCAAGCCTGGCGCTCATCGGCGATGCGCCACACCTGGTCGATGAATGGCAGGAGGTGCCCGAGGTTTGGGATGCCGCCCGGCGTTTCGTGGACGCGAGCGGCAACGAACGGGGGACACTTTTGCTCACGGGCTCGACCGCGCTCAAAAGCGAGGAGCGCAGCCATGTTCGTCATTCCGGCACGGGTAGGATCGCCCGTCTGTCAATGCGCCCCATGGCCCTGTGTGAGTCGGGCGACGGCGAGCCGCTCGTGTCACTGGCAAGTCTCTTTAAGGGCGAGGATTTTGCCCCTCAGCGTCGCGAGAGCACGGTGGATGACGTCGCCCGCTGGTGCTGCAGGGGCGGTTGGCCTGCAAATCTTGGGCTTTCGGAAGATCTTGCGCGAGAGACGGCAAGCCAGTACGTGCACTCGGTGCTCGACGTCAACGTGCTGGACGAGGGCATGTCGCCCGAGCTTGCACACGGCCTTTTGCGAGCTCTTGCCATGAACGAGAGCCAGGCTGTCACGTACAAGACGCTCGTAAAGGACGCCTCGTACGGTGAGGCGGGCCCCGACGAGAGGACCATCGCTGCGTACTTGGACCTCTTCAACAGGCTCAAGCTGACCGAGGACCTGTGCGGATGGGAGCCGCCCATGCGCTCGAAGGCCCGCGTTCGCGTGCGCCCCAAGCGCTACTTCTGTGACCCGTCACTTGCGGCGGCGTTGCTGGGGGCTACCCCTGAGCGGCTGCTTGGCGATATGCAAACGCTGGGGATGCTCTTTGAGAATCTCGTCCTGCGCGACGTGCGCGTGTTCCTTTCCACCTACGGCGGTGTCGACAACAGTGTCCATTATTTCCGAGATGAGAAGGGCCTTGAGGTCGATCTGATCGTTGAGCACGACGGGCGCTGGGGAGCCATCGAGGTCAAGCTGAGTGATGCGAAAGCAGACGATGGAGCGAGAAATCTCAAGGCGCTGGAGAGGAAAGTGCTCTCCAATCCTGCCGCCCAGAATGCCGCGCCGGCGTTTTTGGCGGTCGTGGTTGGAAAGGGGAGCATTGCCTACACACGCGACGACGGCGTGGCGGTGATTCCCATGGCGGCACTTGGGGCGTAGTGGTTTTGCGGGCGTGCCGTGCTTCCTTTACCGAAAATCCATTTGGTAAACCAGATGCTCGCGGATAGAATAAAGTTGACGGCAGCCCAAGGGTGATAGCTGGGCAGTGCCGTTGCTTGGTCAAGAGGTCAGTGCCTTAATGGCAGCGACTTGTTATGCTTCGAATGCTGCTTGAGTGCCTCGGAAAGTTCGATAAGCGTCGTGAAGAGCGAGACCAAAGCAACCAAGAGCTCTACGAGCTCTGATGGGCCCGGGATGACCGCTGATTCAAGTCACCGGGCCTAAATTTTTTTCACACATTTGAATAGAGCGGGCGACTCTCTTGGGGCCGTTTGCATGGCGTGTGCTTGGCGCATGGTATTGCGCCCCGCTTTCACGTCCGCACGGGCGCCTATCCTTACAGCAATGTAGCCGCCTGTGTAGTAAGCGGCCAGCAACGGAGAAAGGCCCTAACCGTGTCAGCTGAAAAGACGCCGTGTATCTCGGCTATCGATACGACGAACTTTGCGCGCCAGGTTGTGCTGGACTTTGAGTTTGCGCCGGTGCCAAAGCAGCGCCAACGTCGTGGACTGCGCAACGAGATTATCGAGGTCGGCGCCGTCAAGCTCGATTACCACGGCAACGTTATGGGCGAGTTCTCGCAGTTTGTGCAGACGGAATTTACCGAAGGCGTTGCGTTTCCCGTCCGCGAGCTCACAGGGATATCGGCCGTGGATACCGCGATGGCCGATCCGCTCTATGTGGTGATCAAAAGGCTCAGCGATTGGATCGGTCGCTACTCCGCCCAGGTGGTTTGCTGGAGCGGGGCGGATCGTCGACAGCTTTTGACCGAGTGCCAGGCAAAGCACATCGATCTTTCCGCATTTCCTACGGATTGGGCCGACCTGCAGGCGTTTTACACCTCGATCATGGACGTGGGCAGCCACGGGTGCGTCTCTTTGAGTGACGCGGCGACGTGGTTTGGCATCGAGTTCGACGAGTCGACGGGTCACGCCCACAGCGCCCTTGCCGATGCGCGCGTGACCGCCAAGCTGCTCAAGCAGGTGATGGACGGGGACTACCGCGTGAGCCCGCGCGCCCAGGAAGTCCGCCAGCGGTGGGGGATGGGCGAGCGAGCTCAGACGCGCCTTTCTAGCAAGTGCCCCGAGCTGGGCGACCTGCTGCTGAAGCTGAAGGCGGCGGGAAGGTAGGCGGGTGCCCATTGGGCGTAAGCAGAAGGAATGGTTGCGGGAAGGATTCCAGAATCAGCATCAGAGGGCTGTGCTTGAGATGCTATTCAAGGACACGCTGACGCCCGCCGAGACCAGGCAGGTCAAGAGTATGGACACCGAGATGGCATCCATTGTCGAAGAACGGCTTGCTAACATGATTCGCTGGATGGGCAGGCATAGACCCGTGACGCTGCGCGCGTTATCGTTCACAATGAGGCGTACAGGCTGCCAGAGGTGAACAGTTCCGACGAGGTTCTGAGCAACTGCATCATCGAGATTATCGAGTAGTTCTACGAGAGGGATTTGGCGGCGTGGAGCAATCTAGTTTTACGCGTTTGCAGGAGGAAGCCGGTATGGCAGACGAACTTGTTTTTAGTGGCGGCGAGATAGTTTACACCATGCCTCAACTGCCCAAAGTTGCATCTGTGCCGCTGAACGGTAGCGCCGTGCTGGTTGGTTTTAAGGACGCTCCCGATGGGGAGGAGGTCCTCTTTGATTTTGACCCTCGGGCTGAAAAGGCTACGAAGCTCGACTATGAACTTGCAGCCGTTAGCGGGCTCCTCACGTGCGGGTATGACAAAGGCGGATGCAACTCTAGAAGACGCTATTCGCTTTCTAGAGAAAGGGTTTCCTCTTGCCGCGGACAAGCTGACTGCCGAGTTTGGCGGCGGGCTCCAACATCATCTGCGGGATTTCTCACACCACCCGAGCTTGGTTGGCCTTGCGTGTTCGATCCTCTCGCAATTCACGTGCAAAGGCTATGGCACCGATACGGCCGGCCGGTTTGTCGCCTTTGACCTGCCTGCCGCCGCCTTCGATCCTGACCGCCCTCTTATAGGCAGGAACGTTCCAGAGAAGATCGCGTTTGGCACTCTGTTCTGGGCAATGCATCTCGTGAGCGACATGGCGGGGTCTAGTTCAAACCCCGGTAAGGGGACGGGTATTCCCGGCGTTGTGCTGTCCCTGCTAAAGGAGCTCTCCTCCCTGCCTGTTTTTCAAGACATGCGGATTGCCTATAAGGGCAAGGATATTCGCATTCAGCAATGGATCTCAAAGCTGTTTAACGGAACGGCGTTCAAAACCGAGGACGGCAAGCCCATTCGCTTCGACCTTCGGACGGAAGTCGGTCTTTTCGATCAAGCTTTAAGCCAGGTGCCAGCAGTCGTGGCCAACGAGGTTATCGTTCGTTGTCTCTACATGCTTTCAAGGCTCAAGGCCGAGCTAGAACGTTGCGAAGTGAGTGATGTCTCCGGCTTGCGCAAGCTCAAGGCTTCGCATTTCATGCCCTACAACAGCAGGGCCCTCACTCGCATGGTCACGGTTTCGAGTACTTCGTTCGTTCTGGCGAATCTGGCGACGGCGGCGGTCAGGGCGGGTATCGAATGCGAGGGGAACAAGGTCGTGTTCGCCCAGAAGTTCTTCTTGCGAATAAACTACGTTGGAGTTGGACGCCTTGCGTTTGCACTCCATGCCGACTGGGGCTATATGGCGGAGGAAATGTCCGAGGCTTGGACTGAGCGCGCCAGGCGCCGCCAGGATATCTTCGATGGATTCCACTTTTATAGCCTAGATAGAGAGACGACGAGGATTGCCTTCTCGCTGAAGCTTGCCGCCATCAACTACGACTGCGGGAACGAGAAGAACGAAGTGCGCAAAGGGCAAAAGAGGAGCTGGGCCCGCGCGTGGCAGGATTCGGTCACGGATGGCCTAGGCATTGATGCAGACGGCTATTTTTTGAGCGAGGAAGATGCGTACGGAGCCCTTGAGGCTATTTCGCGGCAGCGAGGCGGCAAGGTGCGCGCCTTGCTGATCGCTCAGGAGCTGGTTGAGTTTCGCCCCTATTTCCAGATAGGAGATGAAGAGAAGAAGGAATACAAAGGTTTGAAGGGGAGCGGGGCTTGGGTTAAAGATGAATTTCCCAGGAGACAAGACGCGGTTGATTTGGACGCCGTGCGTTCCCTAGAGAAGCAATGCGGGGCGCATATCCGTGAGCTCTCAGGTACATTGCCAAAGGTCTTGGTAGGCGGCGCCATTGCCGTGGCGGCGGCCCTGGGCACAGGAGGAGTGGCCGCGGCATTGGCTCCGGATATTGCTGTCGGTATCTTTGGAGGCTCGTTTGTCGGCCTTCACGGGGCTGCGCTCGTCAATGCGAGTCTTGCTGCTGCTGGCGGCGGCGCCTTGGCCGCCGGCGGCATGGGCATGGCCGGTGGCACCGCTTTAATTGCTGGCGGCGGCGCTGCGTTTGGCCTTTTGGGTTCTAGCGGCGTTGCCCTGGCGGCGTCGATGGGGGAGGACTATGCGCAGTTCGTGCTCGTTGAATGCTCAAGGCTTCTCGCATTTCTTGATGTGGCAACTGACCGCTGCCCGCATGAGGGAGCCATTTTGGTGCAGAAGGCGGCCGAGGCCGTGCAGCGCAGCATCGCTGGTGTTGAGGAGGATGTCGAGAAGGAGAATGGAAAGGGGGACCGCAGGAATGGCAGGTTGCTTAAGCAGTTGAAGAAGGGTCTTGGGTATTTGACTTCGACCCTTAAGCAGATCGAGAAGATGCAGAAGCGCCTTGGTGCCGCCGGTGAGAGCGAGCCGCTCAACAGCTTGCCAGCATCGGGTGGCGAATAGGTCGGGGCGATTCGGCTGTAATTCCGTGTCATCATCGCCACCGCTTAAGATGGTCCCGTGTTTGCCCATCTTTTTGCGAGGCGCGATGAGCATGTCGGCGACTTGCTCGATGTCTGATTTGCCCTTCGATCAGTTCTTGTCGAGCTCCTTTGGGCGGGAGGGGCAGCGATCTAGATATCCGCTCTTGGCATATGAGACAAGAAACCCGTAAGTCCGTGGCAATGTCAAAAGGCATACACAAGTGTCAGTCTTTTGACATCGTATGATTTTGGGGAGTGGCGCGCAGCGATCGCGCGCCACCCTGACGGCGTAAGCGTTTGCTTGCGTTGTAAAATCTAACGATATGAGCATCCCGGTTGCTTCTGTGCTTCGATGCTCTCGTCTTTGGCACCCTCCGCTCAGTGGGGGACTGACTGCAAACGGCGTAAACAAGAAAGAGGAGACAACCGCAAATGAAAGCAACCGAGGCAAATCTACTCGACCTTATGGGCGTGGCGAAGATGCAGTTCGTCATTCCCGTGTACCAGCGAATTTACTCGTGGAGTGTAAAAGAGTGCGAGGTGCTTTGGGATGACGTCATGCGAGCGGGTCGTGATGGCGTATCGCACTTCGTGGGGTCAATGCTTTATATCCCCGAGTCCGAGAGCTCTGCCACGAGCATTTCGCGCGTGCTTCTGATTGACGGACAGCAGCGCATGACGACGTTTTCGTTGATGATTGCAGCTTTGGCTGACTATTTGGAGAGCAACCCCGACAAGGCTGGCTTCCTTGGCGACCTCAAAATCTCGGCGCTGAGGAAAAATTACCTCTTTAACGATGACGACTACAACGGTCTGGCACGCTACAAGCTGGTGCTCTCGCAGGACGATAAAGAGACGCTGTTCTCCATCGTGTCTGGGGCTCCCGTGCCAGATGAAAAATCGGATCGCATTGTCGAAAACCATGCGTTCTTCCGTGAAAAGATGCACGGGAAATCATTCGACCCTGCAAGGCTTTGGGCGGGGCTAAACCGCGTGCAGGTCATCGACACTAAGCTCACCGCTGGCGTTGATAATGCCCAGCTCATATTTGAGTCCATGAACTCCAAGGGCAAGCCGCTCACGCCCATTGACCTCATCCGTAACTACGTTCTAATGTCGCTTCCCAACGACGAACAGACCAATCTTTATGAGGGTTATTGGCATCCACTCGAGTGCTTGTTCGGAAAAGGCGGCGAGGACGAGTTCAATGCATTTATCTGGTACTGGCTGTGGCTTAAAGTTCCCAATAGGATGCCGAAGGAGAACGAGGCCTACTACGAGTTTAAGCGCTATTTCGCCGACGACTACGATGGTGACACCGAGGGCCTGCTTAAGGAGCTGCGAGGGTATGCACATAGATACGCCAGTCTGTTCCTTGGTAAGGAGAAGGACGACGGACTGCGCCGAGTGTTCGGCAGAATCGTAAGCCTCGATGTGAAGCAGATAAGGCCCCTCTTAATGTTGCTTTATTCGGTTTACGAGGGGAATGGACTAGACCGCAATGCGTTTTTACGTATCTGCGAGACTATCGAGTCGTTTCTGTTCAGGCGAGCGGTTTGCGGCAGACTTACCACGGGCCTAAATAATTTCTTTGCCGGCATGTATCGCAATCTCGAGCAGCAGGACGATATCGAGGAGTACGTTACGGTGATGCTCCTTATCCACAGCAGCGGTATGACCGCATACTTTCCGACAGACGAGCATTTTGTCGAGGAGTTTAAGACGCGTGACTGCTACAACCGCTTCTCTAAAAAGCGCTATTACCTGGAACGCATGGAGAACTGGCACCACCCGAAGGAGTCCATCTCAGCCGACGATTACCAGATCGAGCACATCATGCCCCAGACGATCGATGATGAGCACGGCTGGAAGGAATCGCTTGGTGAGAACTGGGAAGACGTCCACGACAGGCTGTGCAACAACTTGGGAAATCTTACGCTGACGGGCTACAACCAGGAGTACTCAAACCGGTCGTTCTCGGACAAGCTCAATCTGCCTGACGTCGGATTTAAGTGCAGTCCGCTCTACCTGAACAAGTCGATCGCCTCGCGTGAAAAATGGGGTGAGGAAGAGATTGGACAGCGCGCGGACGAGCTGGCGAAAGAGGCGTGTGAGATATGGAAATATCCCGACCTTCCGGCAGACGTCGTCGACAAGTACCGTCCTTCTCGCGGGGAGTCTGATGAGGCTCCTATCTGGACTCTGCAGGAGAATCACCCCACCTTTGCCGAAGGTGGGCTCAACCAGAAGCTTTTCGATGAGGTGCGCGAGTCCGTTCTGAGTGGTAACCCTTCGTGGGAGTCCTACATAGCTAAGTACTATGTAGGCTTCAGGTCGGGCAAGCGAAAACTGCATGCCGTGTTAGAAGGCAGGACCAGCAACGGTGGTTGGATTGCCGTTGGCTTGGCAAAGAGTGTGGATGATCTAACGGATCCAGAGGACATGTGCCAGGACAAGCGTACGCAGGGTGGATTTGGCCCGGGCTTACCCACTTACGTTGCGCTTCGGAATGCCGATGACATTCCTGCGGTGCTCGATCTCATAAAGCAGTGCTAGGTTGAAGGCTGGGAATCTAGTTCCCGGCCCTTGCCAGCTCAAAATCGTCGATGGCTCGTCCGCCCGTCTACACCCTTACGATCCTGCGGGCCGCACTCAACAGCTCGTACTCCCTCTGGCTCCACTGGTACAGCTCGGTCGCGCGTACGGCGTCGCGGCACAGGTCTAGAAACACCTCGGCGCCCTCGCAGAAGCACTCGCGGGCAAAGGCGCCGGATCCGTCTGCAACGCACGCGCCGTCGGCAAAGAGCTTCCAGCTGGACGGCTCGCGCGAGCCGTCTCCGAGCAGCTTGATCTGCAGAACATGTGGGCCGCCAGCGGCACATGGCCCTTCTTCCAACGCCTGCACCGTAAAGCGCATCTGGAGGGACAGAGTATAAAATCCGGAAAAGAGTCGAAATAGGCACCTTAAAACTTCGGAAAAGTGTAGCTGGATGACAAAACAGCACTTAGAAGCCGGTGCTGGATGCGGGATCTTGCGGCCGCCTTCAGTCCTCGTTACTCGTCGTCTCCGTCGTTGGGGTCGCCCTTGAGGGTGTTGATGTCCAGGTACTGGTTGTCGTCCTCTTTTTGCTGCGTTGCCGATTCGGACGCGGTGGGGCCGCGGAACAGCTGGAATCCCTCAAACGCAATGGCGCCGAGCAGGGCAATGACAATGGCGATAAAGGCAACCTTGACTGCCTGCGGAAATTCCGAGAAACGCAGCGCCTTTTCCTCGGCGTAATAATCGGCGAAGCGCTCTTCGCCCGTGCTTTTGGTGTACGCCGGTGCGGACGCGGCCTCCGGGTCATATTCCGGTGCAGGCGTGGCAGCGTACGGATCGTTGAGATAATCGCTCGGTGCGGTGCCATAATCCTCGGTCTCGATGCGACTGGTGCCAGCATAGCCATCGGAATAATCGGAATATGCCGCACCGCCCTCATAGTCCGCGGCGCTCGTGTTGGCGGCAAAAAGCGGATTAACTGGAACGTCGAGCGCCGGCATGCCGGTAGAGGTCTCATCCAGATCGGCTGCAGCCCAGGAATCGTAGGCAACCTGATGGGCAACGGGCTCATCGAGCCTTGCGACCGGAGGCTTGCGTGCCGCAGGAACAGGCAACTGCTGGGCGCTGTACATAACGGTGCTGTCGGCCGATTTGCCCTGCGTCGCTGCAGCGAGAAATGCCGCCGTCTCGGACGGGTCGCTTGCGGGGCGGGGAGCGGGCGTGGACGCCGAAGTGGGTGCGGGCGTAGGCGCGGGCGTCGAAACAGGCGACTGCGCAGGAGTCGGCGCAGATGCGGGCTTAGGCGCAAGTGTGGGATCGGGGCTTGACGGGCGAGCCCCGCCGCCCATGAGTTCGTCGGCGGTCCACGGGCGATCATCCATTACGTCGTCAAGGCTTAGCGAAAACAGGTCGTCTTCACCCTCATCGAACATGCGGTGCACATGTCCACCAATTGCCGGAATCAATCCGCGACCGGTGCATGATGCCTTGCTCAACGCCATTCTGTTCCATCCTTTCGAAATACTAATGACATCGATTATATGGAACTTCCCAAGCGGCCCGGTCTTGGATTCGTGCTTTCCAGAACTCGCACCCAAAAGGGGAGGGGCAATCCAGGCGAGTGCCTACTTGTCGCCGGCCGCCGCCTTGGCCTCATTGAGGTAGCTATAGAAGCTGTACTTGGAGATGCCAAAGAACTCGCAGGCGCGTTCGCTCGACTTGGAGATGAGGAAGGCGCCGCGACGGTCGAGGTAGCCAATGGCGCGAATGCGCTCGTCCTTGGTCATAAGGGCTGCAGGCTTGCCCACGTACTGCTCGCACTCGCGCAGCAGATCCTCGAGCAGGTCGCCGATGTTTTTGGTGATGGGCTCGGGCTCGGTGTATCCCTTGTCGCCTGTGCCGGTGAGCGCGTCGAGCGAACGCTCAAAAGCCTTCATGAGCGTAATGTCAAAGTTAATGGCCAAAATGCCGACGGGCTTGCCCTCGTCGTTGCGGATAAAGATGGTCGAGGACTTGAGCAGCTTGCCATCGGCGGTTTTGGTGAGGTATGGCTCGCGGTCGTGCACGTCGGCGGTGCCCTCGTGCATGGACTCAAGCACAATATGGCTGGGGCCGTCACCCAGTTTGCGCCCGCTGACGTGGCCGTTTTCGATCACTACGATGGAGTGGTCCACGTCCTCGGTCTCCAAGTCGTGGACGACGACTTCGCAGTTGGGGCCAAACTGGAGCGCCAGGCCGTGTGCAAGGCGCTTGTAAAACTCAATCTGTGCGGGGGTCATGGGTGCCTTCCTAAAAATTAGTTTGGGCTCACTTTGCCATAAACCACATCTGTTCGCAAATAACGAAAGCGTCGCTGCGCTATGTGACCGTTCGGCGGCAAAAAGGTACCGATTACGGCAACAAACAATTTGTTAGGTTTGCCAATCAAAAAGTGTGATAGAACAGTGCTAACAAACTTTTTGTTTGGCATCCACATAAAAGTTCAGTCGCATGAATGGGAATGGGCTGAAACGCGTATGCGGGGGCCGGCAAGAGAGGACTTAAGGAGTTCACCGTATGGCCGATAAGATCCAGTGGGCGGGCAACACGATGCCCAAGAGCGATGACAAGCACTTGGGAATCATGAGCCTCGACCACGTGAAGAAGGCCCGTGCCTTCCACCAGTCGTTCCCCCAGTACACCGTCACTCCGCTTGCCCGCCTGGATGGCCAGGCCGCGCGCCTGGGCCTGTCCAACCTGTGCGTCAAGGACGAGAGCTATCGCTTTGGCCTCAACGCCTTTAAGGTCCTGGGCGGTTCGTTTGCCATGGCCAACTACATTGCCGACGAGACTGGCAAGGACGTTGCCGAGTGCACCTTCGATTACCTGACCTCCGATCAGCTTGCCAAGGACTTTGGCCAGGCTACCTTCTTTACCGCCACCGACGGCAACCATGGCCGCGGTGTGGCATGGGCTGCCAACAAGCTGGGCCAGAAGGCCGTCGTGCACATGCCCAAGGGTTCCACCAAGCCCCGCTTTGATAACATCGCCGCCGAGGGCGCCACGGTGACCATCGAAGAGGTCAACTACGACGAGTGCGTGCGCATGGCCGCCGCCGAGGCCGACGCCTGCGAGCGCGGCGTCATCGTTCAGGACACCGCCTGGGAGGGCTACGAGAAGATTCCGTCCTGGATCATGGAGGGCTACGGCACCATGGCTTCCGAGGCTGCCGAGCAGCTGCGCGAGATGGCCATCAACCGCCCGACGCACGTTTTTGTCCAGGCTGGCGTGGGTTCGCTCGCCGGCGCCGTGGTGGGCTACTTCACCAATCTGTATCCCGATAACCCGCCCACCTTCGTTGTGGTCGAGTGCGCTCCGGCCGCCTGCCTGTACAAGGGCGCTGCCGCCGGCGACGGCGATCCGCGCATCGTGGACGGCGACATGCCCTCCATCATGGCCGGCCTGTGCTGCGGCGAGCCCAACATCCTGGGCTGGGATATCCTGCGCAACCACGCTACCGCCTTCGTGTCCTGCCCCGACTGGGTCACCGCTCGCGGCATGCGCACCCTGGGCGCTCCCGAGAAGGGCGACCCGCGCGTCATCTCCGGCGAGTCCGGCGCGGTGACCACCGGCCTGGTCGAGACCCTCATGCTCGATCCTGAGTACGCCGAGCTCAAAGAGCTCATCGGCCTGGACAAGACGAGCTCCGTGCTCTGCTTCTCCACGGAAGGTGACACCGATCCGGATCAGTACCGTCGCATCGTCTGGGAGGGCGAATACCCCACTTGCTAATACTGGGTGGAGTAAATAGGTATCGCTCCGCCACCTCACAGGTAGATTCCTTCGTTTGAAAGGTTATGAATAATGGCTAAAGAACTCGATTTCGACGCTATCAAGGCTGCTGCTGAGTCCCACCGTGCTGATATGACTCGCTTCCTGCGCGCTATGATCTCCCATCCCTCTGAGTCTTGCGAGGAGGGTGAGGTTGTCGCTTGCATCAAGGCCGAGATGGAGAGCCTTGGCTATGACGAGGTCAAGGTCGACGGCCTGGGCAACGTCATGGGCTTTATGGGCGAGGGCGACAAGATCATCGCCATCGACTCCCACATCGACACCGTCGGCATCGGCAACATCGAGAACTGGGATGCCGATCCCTATGAGGGCTACGAGACCGACGAGATCATCTACGGCCGCGGCGGCTCCGACCAGGAGGGTGGCATGGCTTCTGCTACCTACGCTGCCAAGATGATGAAGGACATGGGCCTCATCCCCGAGGGCTACAAGATCATGGTCGTCGGCACCGTCCAGGAAGAGGACTGCGACGGCATGTGCTGGCAGTACATCTACAACAAGGACGGCATTAAGCCCGAGTTCGTCATTTCCACCGAGCCCACCGACGGCGGCATCTATCGCGGTCACCGCGGCCGCATGGAGATCCGCGTCGACGTTCACGGCACCTCCTGCCACGGCTCCGCTCCCGACCGCGGCGACAACGCCATCTACAAGATGGCCGACATCATCGCCGACGTTCGCGCCCTCAACAACAACGGCTGCGACGAGTCGACCGATATCAAGGGTCTCGTCAAGATGCTCGACCCCAAGTACAACCCCGAGCACTTCGAGGATGCCCGCTTCCTGGGCCGCGGCACCTGCACCGTCAGCCAGATCTTCTACACCAGCCCCAGCCGCTGTGCCGTGGCCGACTCCTGCGCTATCTCCATCGACCGTCGCATGACCGCCGGCGAGACCTGGGAGTCCTGCCTGGACGAGATCCGCAACCTGCCGGCCGCTAAGAAGTACGGCGACGACGTGAAGGTCTCCATGTACATGTACGACCGTCCGTCCTGGACCGGCGAGGTCTACGAGACCGAGGCTTACTTCCCCACGTGGATCAACAAGGAGACCGCTCCGCACGTCAAGGCCCTCGTCGACGCCCACAAGGCCATGTTTGGTGACGAGCGCATCGGCTGCGAGCCCAGCATGGACAAGCGCACCGGTCGTCCGCTGTGCGACAAGTGGACCTTCTCCACGAACTGCGTTTCCATCCAGGGCCGCTATGGCATCCCCTGCGTCGGCTTTGGCCCGGGTGCCGAGTCTCAGGCTCACGCTCCCAACGAGGTCACCTACAAGGACGACCTGGTCACCGCTGCCGCCATGTATGTGGCTGCCCTGAACCTCTACGATCCGAGTCAGGCCGATGGCGATGCCACCGTGTTCCGCGCCGGTCTGACCAACAACAAGATCGACTAGTCCCATTCCTCGATCTTGTTGAGCCGGGGGCCGATCGTGTCCCCGGCACCTCCTGTTGACTTGGGGCCCGCGGTCGTTATCTCCCATGCTTCCTCAACGGTAGCGGGTCCTCGTCATAGTGCTCTGCATGTTCTAGCCACACGCGCATGCCGGAGCGCATCTACTCATTGCGATCGTTTCACCTTTAGAAAGGACATTTACATGGACGCCAAGTTTACCGAGCTCGTCGAGCAGCTGAACGGCCTCGATTTTAAGGGTATGTACGGCAGCGACTTCCTGCACACCTGGGATAAGACCACCGATGAGCTCAAGGCGCTCTACATCGTCGCCGACGCCCTGCGCGAGCTGCGTGAGAACAACGTTTCGTCCAAGATCTTCGACTCCGGTCTTGCCGTCTCGCTGTTCCGCGACAACTCCACCCGTACGCGCTTCTCCTTCTCTAAGGCCGCCAACCTGCTCGGCCTTGAGCTGCAGGACCTGGACGAGAAGAAGTCCCAGATCGCTCACGGCGAGACCGTCCGCGAGACCGCTACCATGATCTCCTTCATGGCCGACGTCATCGGCATCCGCGACGACATGTACATCGGCAAGGGCGACGCCTACATGGCCGAGGTCTCCGAGTCCGTACAGCAGGCCTACGAGGACGGCGTTCTGGATCACCGTCCCACGCTCATCTCCCTGCAGTCCGACTCCGACCACCCCACGCAGTCTTCTGCCGACATGCTCTACCTCATCAACGAGTTTGGCGGCCTTGAGAACCTCAAGGGCAAGAAGGTTGCCGTTACCTGGGCCTATTCGCCCTCTTACGGCAAGCCGCTGTCCTGCCCGCAGTCGCTGATCAGCCTGCTGCCCCGTTTTGGCATGGACGTCACCCTGGCTCACCCCGAGGGCTACGACCTCATGCCCGAGGTCGTCGAGCGCGCCAAGGGCTACGCCGCCGAGTCCGGCACCACCTTTAAGCAGGTCAACACCATGGCCGAGGCCTTCGAGGGCGCCGACATCGTGATCCCCAAGAGCTGGGCTCCGTTTGCCGCCATGGAGAAGCGTACCAACCTGTACGCCGAGGGCGACGACGCCGGCATCGCAGCGCTCGAGAAGGAGCTGCTCGCCCAGAACGCCACCCATCAGGACTGGTGCTCCACGACCGAGCTCATGGAGAAGACTGCCAACGGTCAGGACACCATCTTTATGCACCCGCTGCCCGCCGACATCTCCGGCGTCTCCTGCGAGCACGGCGAGGTTAACGCCGACGTCTTCGACATGCACCGCGTGGGCATGTACAAGGAGGCCAGCTACAAGCCGTACGCCATCGCAGCCATGATGTTCCTGCAGAAGGTTGCCGATCCCGCCGCTACCCTCAAGGCCCTCGACGAGCGCAACACCGCCCGTTGGCTCCAGGCCTAAAGCCGGGCTGAGGTAAGCCATGTAAAGGGGGCGCTCTGCCAACCGGCGGGGTGCCCCTTTTTTGCATCGCGGGCGTGCGGGATAAGCGCTTTCGATGTGGATGCCCGCGGCGCGAGTTATGGGTACGATGGTTTCAGGGGAGGTATCACCATGAAACTTGGATGCGTCATTATGGCCTCGGGCGAGGGCAAGCGGTTTGGCTCTAACAAGATGCTTGCCGATATCTATGGCGAGCCGCTGATTTCCCGGACCATCGATTCGGTTCCCCGGGGCTTTGACGTTGTGGTTTCGACGCGTTGGCCCGAGGTCGCCCAGATTTGCGAGGACAAGCATTGCCCGTGCGTGCTGCATGATGGCGAGCTGCGCAGCGAAAGCGTCCGTGCGGGCCTTTCATGGGGAGTCGAACGCAACTGGAAAGGTTGCCTCTTTTTGCCGGGCGACCAGCCGCTCGTGAGTTCGGGTTCTTTTGAGGCCATGGTTCGTGCGTTTGACGAGTGTGGCCGCAAACATCCGGTGCGTCTTGCGTGCAACGGTGAGCCTTCGAGCCCGGTGCTCTTTCCGGCGGAACTGTTCGATGCACTTATGTGTCTTGAGGGCAAGGACGGCGGCGGTTCGATCCTCAAGGACCGTACCGACGTGGTGCTGGTCGAGGCGCGTGCCTACGAGCTGTGGGACGTCGATACCGCCAAGGGACAGCAACGCATAACGGAGCATATCGCCGCCTGCTCGTATTTTGATCGCGTGGCCAACTGCATCAATCAATAAGGAGCAATTATGATCATCATCAAAAACGGCGCGCTCGTGACGCCCCAGGGGCTTTGCCGCGCCGATCTTGCCATGGAGGGCGATAAGATTATGCGGATTGCCGCGGCAATCGAGCCGGGCGAGGGCGATACCGTCCAGGACGCCACCGACTGTTGGGTGTTCCCCGGCTTTATCGACGGCCACACGCACATGCAGTGCTGGACTGGCATGGATTGGACGGCCGATAGCTTTGAGACCGGTACGCGTGCGGCTGCCTGCGGCGGTACGACGACCATCGTGGACTACGCGACGGCCGATCGCGGCGTGACCATGCCCGATGCCCTTGCCGAGTGGCATCATCGCGCCGACGGAACCTGCACGGCCAACTACGCCTTTCATATGGCACTCGCCGAGTGGAACGAGCGCAATCGCGCCGACCTCTCGGCCATGCGCGAGGCGGGCGTATCGTCGTTCAAGACCTACTTTGCCTACGACCACCTGCGCCTGGACGATGCCGAGACGCTCGAGGTGCTCGAGGAGCTCAAGCGTATTGGCGGCATACTGTGCGTGCATTGCGAGAACGGCACGCTGGTGAATGAGCTGCAGAAGCGCGTGTTTGAGCAGGGTATCCACGGGCCCGAGGGCCATGCGCTCAGCCGTCCGGACGTGTGCGAGGCCGAGGCCGTGAGCCGGCTGCTGTATCTGGCGCACTTGGCCGGGGATGCTCCGGTCAACGTGGTGCACCTTTCGACCAAGCTGGGGCTCGAGGCCATCCGTGCCGCTAAGGCGCGCGGGCAGAAGAATATCTATGTCGAGACCTGCCCTCAGTATCTGATGCTCGACGATACGTGCTACTTGGAGCAGGGCGAGGACGGCTTTGCGGGTGCCAAGTATGTGATGAGCCCGCCGTTGCGCCATGCCGGCGACCGTGCCGCGCTGCGCGAAGCGCTTGTGGCCGGCGAGATCGATACTATTGCGACCGATCATTGCAGCTTTAACCTGCACGGGCAAAAGGACCGCGGACGCGATGATTTCCGCGCGATTCCCAACGGCGGGCCCGGCGTGGAGCATCGTCCTGTCGCGATTGCCACGAGCTTTGAGGGCCAGCTGGGACCCGAGGATCTGTGCCGCTTGATGAGCGAGAACCCGGCGCGCGTCTTTGGCATGTATCCGCGCAAGGGCTGTCTTGCCGAGGGCGCCGATGCCGACGTGTGCGTGTGGGATCCCAAGGCGCGCTGGACCATTAGCGCGGCGACGCAGCATCAGGCTGTGGACTACACGCCGCTCGAGGGTTTTGAGGCACATGGCCGCGCCAAGGCCGTGTTTGTGAACGGCGTGCTGGCGGCACGCGACGGCGAGCCTACCGGAGCCCAGCCCGGTCGCTACGTGCCCCGCTAACAGGAAGATCGCCGGATTCCCCTCCGCAGTTGCGGTGGAATAGTTCCTGTTTAGCCGCCAAATAGGCCGTTTCAGGAACTATTCCACCGCAACTTATAGGTCTTCTGGGGCAGCGCCGGCTATTTGAGGCTGGTGGCGACGACGGGGCGGCCAAGGGCTGCCTCGAAGCGGTCGGCCATCGTGGGGTCGCTGAGCGTGTCGACTTGGTTGAGCATGACGCGTGCGGTGCTGAGTCCCAGCGCCTGCATCTCGGAATTGAGCACCTGGGCGACGCGCTCGGGCGTGGCGATGTCGGTGAGCTCGCAGCCGCAACGCTCGCAAAAGAGCTCGGGGCGGTGGACGGCTTCGTTGATGGGCTTGCCGAGCCCCGAGGCGCCGACGAGCCAGATGACGTTGGCCGTGCCGGCGGGAACGACCGGCTCCCACGGGGCGTGGGCCTTGAGCGGGAGCCGCTTGCTGCCGTCCGCCTCGGCCAGGACGTAGTCAAAGCGCTGCGCCAGCTGGTCGAGCGGCTCGGCAGGGGAGGAGAGCTTGCCCGTCTCCGGGTCCAAAACACCCGCCTGGCAGATACTTCCGCGGCTCATGCCTGCGCATGCCTCGCAGGTGCAGCCGGGAACATGCAGGGCGCCCGGTTTCCAAGGCGCGGCGTCCAGGCGACGGCTCGACCCGTCCCACGGCACGCCGGCGACGGGGAACATATGCGTGGTGGTGCAGAGGAGCGCGCGGCCGCCAGCGCGCATAAGCTCAAGGCCGAGCGTCTTTAGCAAGGTCGACTTGCCACCGCTGCCGATAATCGCGGTAATGCCCGGTTTGATCCTGAGCGCCGAGGCAAGATTGCCGCTAACCGTTTCCATCTGTTCACCGCCGTATAATACTGTGATAATAAATAATCATCAGAGTAGCGGTCGAACCGCATTTGCTCTGCTCAAACCGTAGCACAGGGAGGTGTCCCGGGAATGCTCGTTTATGTTCGCGGCGCCGGCGATATCGCCACGGGCGTCGCCGCTCGCTTGGTGCGCGCCGGCGTGTCGGTCGTTATGGCCGATATCGCGGTTCCCACGTGCATCCGCCGCACAATCAGTTTTTGCGAGGCTATTCGCTTGGGCGAGGTCGAGGTCGAGGGCATTCGCGCTCGCTTGGCACAGACGCCGGCAGAGGCGCTTGCAATTACCGAGGCTGGAGACGTCGCCGTTGTGGTGGACCCCCAGGCCAAGATGCTCGGCGAGCTGAAACCCGCTGCCGTGGTCGACGCGATTCTGGCTAAGCGCAACCTGGGTACCACGCGCGGCATGGCGCCTGCCGTCATCGCCGTGGGGCCGGGCTTTACCGCGCCGGTTGACTGCGACGCCGTGGTCGAAACCATGCGCGGGCATTTCCTGGGCCGTGTCATTACCCAGGGTTCGCCCCAACCCAACACGGGCGTGCCGGGCATGATCGGCGGATATGGCAAGGAGCGCGTTATCCACAGCCCCGCCGCCGGCGTGTTTCGGTCCGACCGCGCGATCGGCGACATCGTGAGCGCCGGAGACGTGATTGGCTACGCGGGCGATTCGCCCATGTGCACGCAGATCGATGGCTGTCTGCGCGGGCTTTTGGCGAACGGCGTGCAGGTGGCTGAGGGCTTTAAATGCGCCGATGTCGATTCGCGCGGCGATGCCAGCTATATCAACTACATTTCGGACAAGGCGACGTCGGTCGGCGGCGGTGTGCTCGAGGCACTCGCCATGCTCACCGGCGTATTCCAGGGATAGGAAATTGCAATGGAAAAGCTCGATGTGGTGAATGCTGCGCTTGCCGCCCTGCGTGCTGGCGAGACGTGCGAGCTCGTGGTCGTGGCCGGCACGGCGGGGTCGTCGCCGCGCGGCGTGGGCGCCTGGATGGCCGTCTTTGCCGACGGTGGCCAGGCGGGCACTATCGGCGGCGGCAAGATTGAGCTCTTTGCGCTGGATGAGGCGCGCGAACTCCTGAGCGCGGGACAGTCGCGTCTGGTCCGCTACACCATGGGCGGCGAGAACTCCGATACCGGCATGATCTGCGGCGGAGCCATCTGCCTGTGCTATCTGCACCTGGACGCGACCAAGGTACCGTTGCTCCAGTCGGTTGCCGACGTCTTGGCCTATCGGCGCATCGGCGACTTCGTCATCGACTTTGAACCGTTTATCGCGAGCGCGCTCGAGGGCGATGTGGCCGAGTACCATGGCGAGGAATCGCGCCGCACCATTGCGGGCTGCCCCGGGCTTTCGCTGGTGGAGGAGGGGAGTAAGGTCACCTACACCAACGCGGCCTCTGAGATTCCCGCGGCGCACATCGAGACGCTCTGCCCCGAGGGCCTGACCTATATCTTTGGCTGCGGCCACGTGGGCGCCGCGACGGCGCGGGTGCTTACGGCGGCGGGCTTTGCCGTCGTGGCGTGCGACGACCGCCCCGGCACGCTGACCCCCGATTGGGTGCCCGGTGTCTACGACCGTCGTCTGGTCGACTACAAGAGCCTGAGCGAGCTGTGTCCCATCGGCCCGCGCGACCTGGTGGTCGTCGCCACGGCGGGTCACAAGTCCGATATCGACGTGGTGATTCAGGCCATGCGTGCCAAACCCGCCTATCTGGGCTGCTTGGGCTCGCGTCGCAAGACGGCCTTTGTGCGTGCCCGCCTGGAGCAGGAGGGCTTTACGCAGGACCAGATCGACGGGCTGCACCTGCCGATCGGCGTTGCCATCGAGGCCGAGGATCCCGAGGAGATCGCTATCTCCATTGCCGCCGAGATGATCCACCTGCGCCGCACCAAGCTCGTCCCCCGCAAGCGCTAATCGCATCCCCACCAATAAGTTGCGGTGAAATACGGATTGTTTAAGCCTGTTAGGCCGCCCAACAGTCCCTATTTCACCGCAACTGCTTGTTGGGACCCATTTGTGCGGGGGAGTTGTGGAGTTGTGCAGGCAGACGAGGTTTTTCTGGAAATACGCTCCCGATGCGCGTATAGTACCGATTGTTTTGTCGGCTCCTGCTGCGTCGAGTCCAAACCGCGAAATGCCATGAGCGGCGCGGATGCAGCCAGGAGGCACGAGGACAACCCATCGTGGCCACGCCCCGTGCTTAAAACCCCAAGAAGGAGTGAACAATGGCAGAAGAGAAGTATGTGCCGCGTCTGAAGACCAAGTACAACAACGAGGTCAAGCAGCAGCTTCAGGACAAGTTCCAGTACGAGAACGTCATGATGATCCCCAAGTTTGAGAAGATCGTCGTGAACATGGGTGTCGGCGAGGCCGCTACCGATTCCAAGGCCATCGACGGTGCCGTGCGCGACCTGCGCGCCATCACCGGCCAGCAGCCGATGATCACCCGTGCCCGCAAGTCCATCGCTACCTTCCGCCTGCGCGCTGGTATGCCGATCGGCTGCAAGGTTACCCTGCGTGGCGACCGTATGTGGGAGTTCTTCGATCGTCTGACCTCCGTCGCGATCCCCCGTATCCGCGACTTCCGTGGCATCTCCGCCAAGAGCTTCGACGGCCGTGGTAACTTCTCCATGGGCGTCACCGAGCAGCTCATCTTCCCCGAGATCGACTTCGACTCCGTCGATCACCAGCGTGGTATGGACATCACTTTCGTGACCACCGCCAACACCGATGAGGAGGCCAAGGCCCTTCTGGACGCCTTCGGTTTCCCGTTCAAGAAATAGGTTCACCTGCCCTATAAGCGCCGTTCCCACAAGGGGGCGGCGTTTGGGGCGAACAATACTCTATGTGAGGAGGATATAAGTGGCTAAGACATCGATGATCGTCAAGTGCAATCGCAAGCAGAAGTTCTCTACTCGTGAGTACACGCGCTGCCAGCGCTGCGGCCGTCCGCACTCTGTGTACCGCAAGTTCGGCCTGTGCCGTGTCTGCTTCCGTGAGCTTGCACTCAAGGGCGAGCTTCCCGGCGTTAAGAAGGCCAGCTGGTAAGTCACTACCAGCGTTTCAAGCATCAGTTTGGAACAGGGAAAACGCGCTAGTTAGGCTTTGCCGTTAAGGGCGGCGAAGAACCAAGAGCACGTGTTCATCAAGAACGAAGGAGAATCTGTATGAACCTTACAGACCCGATCGCAGATATGCTTACGCGCATCCGTAACGCTAACTCTGTGAACAAGGCCACGGTCTCCATGCCGAGCAGCAAGAAGCTCGTCGAGATCGCTCGTGTTCTGCACGAGGAGGGCTACATCGAGGGCTACGATGTCGAGGACACCGTTCCCCAGAAGACTCTGCACATCACGCTTAAGTATGGTCCCAAGAAGGCTAAGGTCATCAACGGCATCCGCCGCATTTCCAAGCCGGGCCTGCGTAAGTACACCGGCGTTGCCGACATGCCCCGCGTCCGCGGTGGCCTTGGTACCGCCATTATTTCCACCAGCCATGGCGTCATGACCGACCGCGATGCTCGCAAGCACAACGTCGGCGGCGAGATCATCGCTTACGTCTGGTAATTCGCTCGGTAGGTAGAAGGAAAGGAGATCACCGTGTCTCGTATCGGTAATAAGCCTGTCCAGATTCCCGCCGGAGTCGAAGTGGCAGTCAACGGCAACAACGTTGTCGTCAAGGGCCCCAAGGGCCAGCTCGAGCTCGATGTCTTTGAGAAGCTCGCTATCAACGTCGAGGACAACGTCCTCACCGTTTCCCGTCCCGACGACGAGCGTGAGACCCGTGCCCGCCACGGCCTCACCCGCGCCCTCATCCACAACATGGTTGTTGGCGTTTCCGAGGGCTTCGAGAAGAAGCTCGAGCTCGCCGGCGTCGGTTACCGCGTGCAGCAGAAGGGCAAGAACCTCGAGTTCTCCCTGGGCTTCTCGCACCCCGTGATCGTCGAGGCTCCCGAGGGCATCACCTTCGAGGTTCCCGACAACACCCACGTGAACGTCAAGGGTATCAACAAGCAGCAGGTCGGTCAGATCGCCGCTGAGATCCGCGGCCATCGTCCTCCCGAGCCTTACAAGGGCAAGGGTATCCACTACGTTGGCGAGCACATCCGCCGCAAGCTGGGTAAGGCCGCCAAGTAGTCGTAACCGACTCACTCGCATAAGACCAGCACCCCGTCAGGTGCTGGCAAGATCAACCTTTTTAGGAGTTTACGTATGAACAAGCATAAGGCGAAGCTGGAAGGCCTCAAGCGTCGTCAGCGTCGTGTTCGCGGCAAGGTCTCGGGTACCGCCGAGCGTCCGCGTCTTCGCGTGACCCGTACTAACGCCAACATCTATGCCCAGATCATCGACGACAGCAAGGGCTCCAGCCTGACGCTCGTCTCCGCCTCGACCCTCGAGGCCGAGTTCAAGGGCACCCACACCTCGAACAAGGAGGCTGCGGAGAAGGTCGGTCAGCTCGTTGGCAAGCGCGCCATCGAGGCCGGCATCACCAAGGTCGCCTTCGATCGTGGTGGCCGTATCTACCATGGCCGCGTCAAGGCCCTCGCCGACGGTGCTCGTGCCGCCGGTCTCGAGTTCTAGGAGGTATGTAGCACATGGCTCGTAATCAGAAGCAGCAGCGCGAGGCCTCCGAGTTCGAGGAGCGCGTCGTTTACATCAACCGCGTGTCGAAGACCGTCAAGGGTGGTCGTCGCATGAGCCTCGTCGCTCTCGTCGTCGTTGGCGACGGCAAGGGCAACGTCGGCGTTGGCATGGGCAAGTCCGCTGAGGTGCCCATGGCCATCTCCAAGGCGTCTCTCGATGCCAAGAAGAACATGTTCCACGTGCCGGTGACCGATCAGGGCACCATTCCGCATGAGGTTCTCGGTCACTTTGGTGCCGGCCGCATCATCATCAAGCCCGCTGTCGAGGGTACCGGCGTTATCGCCGGCGGCGCTGTGCGTCCCCTCTTCGAGCTTGCTGGCATCAAGAACGTCCTGTCCAAGTCCCTCGGTACCGACAACGGCCTCAACATCATCAAGGCTGCCGTCGAGGGCCTCAAGGAGCTCTCCAGCCCTGAGGACGTCGCGGCTCGCCGTGGCCTGACGGTCTCCGAGATGTTCGTCGGTAAGGAGAACTAAGCATGGCTGACACCATCAAGATCAAGCAGGTCCGCAGCACCAACGGTTGCAAGCAGGACCAGGTCCGTACTGTCCGTGCCCTCGGTCTCCACAGGATCCGCGAGGTTCGCGAGATTGCTGACAACGAGTCCGTCCGCGGCATGATCTTCAAGGTCAAGCACCTTGTCGAGATTGTAGAGGAGTAGCAAATGCAGCTTCACGATCTTACTCCCGCGCCCGGTTCCACCAAGAACCGCAAGCGCGTCGGCCGTGGCAATTCTTCGGGTCACGGCACCACTTCTGGCCGCGGTCAGAAGGGCCAGGGCTCTCGCTCTGGTGGCACCAAGGGTGCCGGCTTCGAGGGTGGCCAGACTCCGCTGGCTATGCGCCTGCCCAAGCTTCCGGGCTTCCGCAACCCCCGTCGCATCGAGTACACCGCTGTTAACGTTGAGCGTCTCGAGCGCAAGTTCGAGGACGGCGCTGTGATCGACGGTGCTGCTCTTAAGGCCGCTCGCATCACCAAGAGCGAGTTCGAGCCCGTCAAGGTGCTCGGCAATGGTGAGCTCACCAAGAAGTTCACGGTCAAGGTCGACAAGGTCAGCGCTTCTGCGCAGGCCAAGATCGAGGCCGCCGGCGGAAAGGTCGAGCTGCCGTGCTAAATGGTCTTAAGAATGCTTTCCGCATCAAAGAATTGCGCGAAAAGATTCTTTTTACCATAGCTATGCTCGTCGTGTACCGCATTGGTGCGCACGTTCCTGTGCCCGGCATTCCCTTCCAGGGGATGCTGGGCCTTTTCTCGACCGATAATAATTCGGTCGCCGCAGGTGCTATGGCCCTCCTGAATCTTTTCTCTGGCGGCGCGTTGAGCTATGTTTCGGTGTTTTCGCTGGGCATCATGCCTTACATCACCAGCTCGATCATCCTCCAGATGCTCCAGGCCGTTGTGCCTTCCCTGCATGAGCTTGCCCGCGAGGGCGAGGTCGGTCAGACCAAGATTACGCAGTATTCGCGTTACCTCACCCTGGCTCTGGCAATCCTCAACTCCGTGGGTTACCTCTTCCTCTTTAAGAGCTTCGGCATCAGCTTCAATGGCGCCGGCGCTCCCGAGATCATCTTCGACCTCATGATCGTCGGTACGCTCACCGCGGGCGCTATGCTGATCATGTGGATTGGTGAGCTCATCACCCAGCGCGGTATCGGCAATGGCATGTCGCTGATCATCTTCGCGAACATCATGGCCGGTCTGCCGCAGGCTATCTTCTCCAGCACCGAGGGCAATGCCGGTGGCATCATCACCA
>UQZM01000023.1 GCA_900545615.1 uncultured Collinsella sp. | reverse complement strand
ATTCCTCGGTAGCTCAATGGTAGAGCACGCGGCTGTTAACCGCGCTGTTGTAGGTTCGAGTCCTACCCGGGGAGCCAGAATTTTCCAGCCCTTTCCGTTGGGCTTTAAATTCCTCGGTAGCTCAATGGTAGAGCACGCGGCTGTTAACCGCGCTGTTGTAGGTTCGAGTCCTACCCGGGGAGCCAGGTTGTAAAACCCGTCGCTTATGCGGCGGGTTTTTTCATGCCGCGATCGCTGTTCGCGAACGTTACCGTATCAACATTTCGTGTCGAGGATGTAATCCCGAGGCCCGCCACCTCAACATGGCGCGGTCGTTGTAGAATATTCCAATGATTGCTCCCACGAGATGGTGCCGCGAGCACCAGATAAGGAGATTCTTGTGTCTGAGACCATTAACGGCAGCCTGAGCGTCTCGAACGACGTTATTGCCGATATTGCCGGTTATGCCGCGATGACGTGCTATGGCGTCGTCGGTATGGCCGAACAGCTCCAGGGCGCCGAGAGCGTGCGCCTGCTTGCCGGTCAGCGCCTCCGCAAGGGCGTGCTTGTCTCCGCCGACGAGAACGGCCTTACGGTCGATCTTCACGTCGTGCTCGAGAGCGGCGTCAACATGAAGTCCGTCTGCCACAATCTTTCGAGCTCCGTTGCCTTTACCCTGCAGGAGATCGCCCAGATCGATCCCGCCAGCCTTAAGATCGGTATCCATATCGACGCGCTCAAGAGCCGTCTGAACTAGCATCCGAAAACGGAGATTCAAATACCCATGATTGCAAAGACCATTCGCACCTGTTTTCCGGTCGCTGCGGCTGCCGTTTCCGACAAGGCCGAGGAGATCAACAAGCTCAACGTCTTCCCCGTACCCGACGGCGACACCGGCACCAACATGTCGCTCACGCTCGCCTCGGTGACCAAGGAGCTTTCCGCCCTTCCCGCCGATGCCGATATGGAGGCCATCGCCGGCGCCATCACCCACGGCTCCCTGATGGGTGCCCGCGGTAACTCCGGAGTCATCACCTCGCAGATTCTGCGCGGCGTGGCCGAGGGTCTTGTCTCTGCCGACGAGCCTATTACGTCCGCCAACATTGCCTTCGCCTTCCGTCGTGCCGTCAAGGTTGCCTTCCAGGCTGTCCGCAAGCCCATCGAGGGCACGATCCTCACGGTCCTGCGCGATGTCTCGACCAAGGCCGATGAGTGCGAGAAGAAGAAGTTCTCGGCCGAGGATGCGCTCGATGCTATCGTCGTCGAGGCGTACCAGTCCGTCGCCCGCACGCCCGACCTGCTGCCCGTTCTGAAGGAGAACGGCGTGGTCGACTCCGGCGCCTTTGGCTTCGCCATCTTCCTTGAGAACTTTGTGGCTGCAGCACTTGGCCGCAGCACCGTTGTCGAGGATTTCTCCGCCACGTTTGATTCCGCTGTCTCTGCCCGCGACGCGGCCCTTGGTCGCGTTGAGATCGAGGCCAACGACGATTGGGAGGGCTCGGAGTTCCGCTACTGCAACGAGTTCCTGTTTAAGGCCGACGCCCCGTTTGACGAGGACGAGTGCCTTAAGTTCCTGGGTTCCATGGGCGACTGCGAGCTTCTCGTGGGCGCCTATCCCGACTACAAGATCCATGTGCACTCCAACACCCCCAACCTGGTGCTCGAGCACATGCTGCAGCTCGGTCAGATCTATGAGGTCTTTATCCACAACATGGAGATGGAGGCCCACGACCGTACCGCCAAGATCCACGAGGATCAGGAAAAGGCCGCCGAGCCCGCCAAGGCGCTGGGCTTTGTCGCCGTTGCCGCCGGTTCCGGCGAGGCCGACATCCTCAAGTCCCTCGGCGTCGACGTGATCGTGTCCGGTGGCCAGACTATGAATCCCTCGACCGCCGACCTGCTGGGCGCGGTGGACCAGGTCAACGCGACCTCGGTCATCATCCTGCCCAACAACGGCAACATCCGCATGGCCGCTGAGGCTGCTGCTTCAGCCTGCACCGACAAGAAGGTCGCCGTCGTTCCCACCAAGACCGTCCCGCAGGCCTTCTCCGCGCTGTTCGCGGTCCTGCCCGATTCCGAGCTCGAGGATGCCGTCGCCGCCATGGTCGACGCCATCAGCGAGGTCCGCGATGGCGAGGTCACCCGCGCCGTGCGCGACTCCAGTGCCTCTGACGGTTCTCCGATTCACTCCGGTGACGTCATGGGTATCATCGCCGGCTCCATCGACGTGGTCGGTTCCGACGTGAAGCAGGTCACGCTCGACTGCATCAACCGCATGCAGGAGGAAGAGGAGGGCGACGCGCTGACGATTCTGGCCGGCGAGGAGCTGTCCGATGAGGCCTTCCAGGAGATCGTCGACGCTATCGAGGAGGCTCAGCCCGATCTGGAGATTGACGCCCATCGTGGCGAGCAGCCGCTCTATCCCGTGATCTTCTCGATCGAGTAGGCAACTGCCCATGTCCGAGCTGTGCTCCGTGCCGCGCGTCTCGGAGCGCTTTGCCCAGAGCAATGCGCTCGACGAGGATATCGCGCGACTCAAATATGTTTCGGGTAAACGTGAGGAGGCCCTTCGCCGTCTGGGAATTCGGACGGTGGGGGACCTCCTTCTCCATATCCCTCATCGATACCTCGACTTTACCCGTTCTTGGTCTATCGAGATGGCGCCCATCGGTACCGTGTGCACCATCATCGCCACGGTCGACCGTATCGTCCAAAAGCAGCCGCGTCCGCGCATGCAGGTGACCGAGGTCTCGCTTGTTGACGAGACGGGCGTGCTGCAGGTCGCCTTTTTCCGCCAGCCCTGGATTGCCCAGCAGCTTAAGCAGGGCGACCGCCTGGCCGTGATGGGCAAGGTCGAGTTTGCCTACGGCTTTAAGCAGATGGCCTCGCCGCACTTTGAAAAGCTCGAGGACGGGCGTGCCGCAGGCACCATCCTGCCGGTCCATTACGTGAGTGATGGCGTGAGCCAGGCGTGGATGCGCCGCATCGTAAGCGGCGCGCTCGAGGTCGTCGGCAATCCGTTCGATCCGATTCCCGCGCCGCTGCGCGCAAAGCGGAAGCTCATGAGCAATGCCCGCGCGTTGCGTTCGATCCACTTTCCCTCGAGCATGGCTGAGCGCGACATCGCACGCCGGCGTCTTGCCTACGAGGAGTGCCTCTACCTGCAGCTGGCGCTGCGTCTGCGCAACGACGGCGGCCTGGTCGATGTGGTGCCCTATGCCCACACTGCGGGCGAGCATCTGGGCGCGCTTAAACAGGCCCTTCCGTTTTCGCTGAGCGACGAGCAGGAGGCCGCATTCCAAGACATCCTGCATGACATGTGCGATGGCGGGCGCGTGATGAACCGTCTGCTGCTGGGCGATGTCGGTACCGGTAAGACCGCCGTTGCCGCCTGCGCGCTGGCTGTGGCTGCCGATAGCGGCACGCAGGCCTGCGTTATGGCGCCCACGGGCGTGCTGGCGCGCCAATATGCCGATAAGACCGGCCCTCTGCTCTCGCAGGCCGGCATGTCCTGGGCACTTCTGACGGGTGCCACGCCGGCCGCAGAGCGCGAGCGCATCCATGCACAGTTGGAATCGGGCGAGCTTGACGTGCTCTTTGGCACCCACGCGGTTCTTTCGGATAACGTTGCGTTCAAGCATCTGTCGCTCGTGGTCATCGATGAACAGCACCGGTTTGGTGTGGGCCAACGCAACGCCCTGCGCGCGAAGGGGCCGGGTGCCGATCTGCTCGTTATGACGGCGACGCCCATCCCGCGTACGCTGGCGCTTTCGGTCTACGGCGATCTGGACACGAGCATCATTCGCCATCGGCCCGTCCCTGGTGCTGGCGTGACGACACGCGTGCTCACCGAGTCGAGCCGTGACCTCGCCTATGGCGCCATCCGCGAGGCGCATGAAAAGGGTCAGCAGGCCTACGTGATTTGTCCGCTCGTGGAGCCGAGTGACTCGGCCGATGAGCTGGAAGACGTGCCCGGTATTGCTCGCGACGACGAGGGCCGCGTAACCGTCCCCGTGCCGCTGCACGATACGGCAACCGAGCTCGACCGACTGCGTCTTGCGTTGCCGGGGCTTACCGTCGAGCGCCTTCACGGCCGCATGCCGGCGGGGGAGAAGGACCAGGTTATCGATGCCTTCAAGCGTGGCGAGATTGACGTGCTCGTCTCGACTACGGTGGTCGAGGTGGGCGTCGACGTGCCTAACGCCACCGTCATGGTCATCGAGAACGGCGAGCGCTTTGGATTGGCTGCCCTGCACCAGCTGCGCGGCCGCGTGGGCCGTGGCAGTGTGTCGGGCACGTGCCTGGTCATGACGCACTCCAAGGGCAACGGCGGCGCATCGGCGGCACAAGACCGTCTCCAGTCGCTCGAAAAGACCTCGGACGGCTTTACGCTCGCCCAGATGGACCTGCGCCTGCGCCATGAAGGCGAGATCCTGGGTTATCGCCAGCATGGTGGTGTGACCCTGCGCTTTGTCGACCTGGACGCCGACGAGGAGCTGATCGAGTGGGCCCATTTGGACGCGGTCGAGCTCTTGCGGTATGCTTGCAACCTTGACTCTGTGGCGACGCGTCCCTTGCGCGACGCGGTCGCCATGCGTTATCGACATATCTTTAAGGAGGTCAGCGGAGGATGAGAATCATCGGCGGCGAATGGCGCGGTCGTAAGATCGAGGAGCCCCGTGGTCGCGATGTCACCCGCCCCACGACTGATCGCGTGCGCGAGGCGTGCGCATCTATGGTCATGTCGGCATTCGATTTCGATTTGGACGAGGTTCGTGTGTTGGACGCCTTTGGCGGCTCCGGTGCCTTAGGGTTAGAGATGCTCTCTCGTGGGGCCCGCTCGCTCACGACGTTTGAGATCGATCGCAACGCCGCGCGGCTCATTACCAAGAATATCGAGTCGCTCTGCCATGACCGTGCGCGTTGGCGCGTGGTCACGGGCGACATGCTGACGAGTGCCTCACGCGGTCGTGTACCGGGCGGCCCCTTTGATCTGGTCCTGCTCGACCCGCCCTATGCTTTTGGTGCCGAGCCGGTCGAGGAACTGCTGCAGAATCTGGCCCAGCAGGGTCTGCTTGCGTCTGGCGCTTACGCCCTGTTTGAGCATGCCGCCGCCGATGCGGGCGCGCATCCGGCAGACTTTGAGACTGTACGTGAGAAGCGCTACGGCATTACCTCGGTCGACCTGCTCCGTTGGGTCGGCGATGACGATGGTGAGGGCGATAGCGCCGGCACCGATGCTGACAACAATGATGCCACGACGTTTCAGGAGGACGCCCATGAATGACACCATCAACCGCGTGATCGTCCCGGGCACCTTCGATCCCATCACGTTTGGCCATATCGATGTGATCCGCCGCGCCCGCCGCATCTTTCCCAGTGTGATCGTCGCTGTTGCAGAGTCGCAGGGTAAAAACGGTGTGGGCACCACGTTTATGCTCGATGAGCGCGTGGCGCTGGCCCGCGAGGCGCTCGGTAATATCGACGGCGTCGAAGTCCTGCCCTTTACCGGCCTCTTGGTCGACTTCGCTCGTGAGCAGGGGGCGGGGGCCGTGGTCAAGGGCCTGCGCGCCATGACCGACTTTGAGTATGAGCTGCAGCAGGCCGACCTCAATTATCGCTTGGATAGCGAGCTGGAGTCCATCTTTGTCATGAGTGCTCCGCAGTACGGTTACATCTCGAGCTCGGTCGTTCGCCAGATCGCCTCGCTCGGCAGCGATGTATCGACGTTTGTGCCGCCCAACGTGGTCGAAGCGCTCAGACATCGCTTTTCGTGACGTTTTTTATTGCCTGGTGGCATGTGGTAAACTAGCACGATGATATGTTACCTATGAAAGGAGACCGGATGCCGGGCGAGAATTTTCCTGGCGATAGGATCGTCAGCTTGGTCGATGAGCTCGAAGGGCTGATCGAGGAAGCCAAGCCGCCTTTCGGCAAGAACGCTCAGTTCAAGGTCATCGACGCCGACGTGTTCTTCAACATCCTCGACGAGATCCGCATGAGCTATCCCGAGGAGTGGCAGAAGTCCCGCCGTATCCTTAAGGAGCGCGAGGAGCTTATGGCTTCCGCCGCCGCCCAGGCCGATTCCATCATCGCCGACGCTCAGCAGCAGGCCCTCACCATTGCCGGTGAGCAGGAGATCGTCCGCCTTGCGCAGCAGCAGGCCGACGACATCCGCGATCGTGCCCAGCAGTACGAGCGCGAGACGCGTTATGCTGCCGAGGACTATGCAGAGCAGGTCTTTACGCATCTGGAGGAGAACCTCAAGAGCCTGACTGGCACCGTTACCCGTTGCCGTCAGCAGCTCAACGAGGGTGCCGCCCAACAGAATGGTCAGTGGTAATGGCTGAGTTCCCGAGCGTTACCGTCGATCTTTCCGAGCAGCTTGAGTTTCCCGGAGATTCGTATCCGCTGACCGGCAAGGTCGATGTCGCCACCTACACGGTGGGCGAGAAGGAGTACCAGCTACAGGACGGCATCGACTACGACGTTGTCTTTACCAATGCCGGTACCGGTGTCTTGCTCACGGGCATGGTCCGCGCGCACGCCACCGGCGAGTGCGACCGTTGCCTGGAGCCCGCTTCGTTTGATATCGCCGGCGAGATCGAGGAGTTCTACCTCTTCGAGGAGCCCGAGGATCCCGAGGCCTTCGAGGACGGCTACGAGCTCCTGGGTGAGGACCGCATCGTCGATCTGGGTGAGCCCATCAACGACGCGGTCGTCATGGACACGCCGTTTGTGGTGCTCTGCAAGCCCGATTGCCGCGGTCTGTGTCCCACTTGCGGTTGCAATCTCAACGTCGAGCAATGCGAATGCGCCGCACAGGCAGAGGCAGAATGGGCCGCTGCCACGGAAAATCCATTTGCAGCATTGAAGAATCTCAAGCTCGATGAGTAAAACTGTGGTAGTATCGCTACTTGCGCGTAATCGCCACACTGGATAGTTCATAAGGAAGGTCACTATGCCCGTACCTAAACAAAAGCAGGGTCGTATCCGCACTCACACCCGTCGTTCCGCCAACATGAAGATTTCGGCTGCGGCTCAGTCCACGTGCCCCCGTTGCGGCGCTGTCAAGCTTCCGCACCACGTGTGCCCCAGCTGCGGTTTCTACAAGGACCGCGAGGTTATCGTTACCGAGTAACGGTATACTCTGGATGCGATGCCGTTCCAAATGGAACCACAATGGCCGGCTCAATGAGTCGGCCATTTTTGTATAAGGAGCATGTATATGAGTAACGTTCGCGTTTGTGTAGACGTTGTGGGCGGAGACGAGAAACCTCAGGTTGTTCTCGATGGTATCGAAGCTGCGCTTGCCGCCGATCCCGATATCGAGGTCTTGGCAGCTGGTCCCGCCGAAATCGTCAATCCCTTTGCAGCTTCCCATGCACGTGTTGAGGCCCTTGAGGCGCCTGACGTTATCGCCATGGATGACGATCCCATTCGCGCCGTGATGACCAAGCGTAAGTCGTCGATCGTGCTTTCTTGCCGCGCCATTAAGAAGGGCAACGCGGATGCGTTCTTCTCCGCCGGCTCCACCGGTGCCATGACCGCCGCCGCCACCGCCTATGTGACGCCGTTTAGATATATGGCCGAAGGCAAGAAGCAGCCGGTGCGCCCCTGTCTGACCAATGCGCTGCCCAATCGCGCCGGCGGTCTGACGGTGCTGTGCGACATGGGTGCCAACCCCGATGTGGAGGTCGATGACATGGTGCGTTTTGCCCAGATGGGTAGCGCCTATGCCCGCGTCGTCCTGGGCATCGAGCATCCTCGCGTGGGCCTGCTTGCCAATGGCACCGAGGATGAGAAGGGCTCCAACTTTACCAAGGCCTGTTTCCCTGCTATGAAGGCCGCCGTTCCCGGCTTTGTTGGTAACTGCGAGGGCACCGACCTCACCTCAGGTAACTTCGATGTCGTCGTTGCCGATGGCATGTCGGGTAATATCGCTCTCAAAGCTACCGAGGGCGCTGCCAAGTTTTTGCTGCAGGAGCTCAAGGGCGCCTTTATGGCCTCGCTCGGCACCAAGATCGCCGCGCTGCTCATCAAAAAGCAGATGCGCGAGATTAAGGCCAAGCTCTCTGGCGACGCCAAGGGCGGCGCGATTCTTCTGGGCCTGCGCGGTGTGGTCCTGATCGGCCATGGCGCCACCTCGGTCGAGGCTGTCAAAAACGGTACGCTCGCGGCGGCCGAAGCCGTGCGCGCCGGGCTGGTCGAGAATGTCGCCAACTCTATGGACAGTATCGTTTTGTAAGAGCGAGTTAGAGCGCTGTTATGTGCTTCGCGGCGCACGTCGTGGGGTAGAATCAGAACCGTGTCTTGGTACCGCCCGGGCGGTACCATTCTTTTGGTATTCATGTACTATGAGAGGAAGCGCTATGGACCGCTCCGAAATCTTCGACAAGATCGCCGAGGTCGCTGCTGACGTTCTGGGCGTCGATGTTGCCGAAATTAGCGAGGAGACCACCTTTGACGACCTCGATGCCAACTCGCTCGAGCGCCTGCAGCTGGTTACGGCTATCGAGGACGAGTTCAACCTCGAGATCGATGACGAGACCCTGCTCTCGCTCAACTCTGTCGCCGACGCCGTCGACGCTATCGAAGCTGCCAAGGAGGCCTAAGTCTTGGCTTTATCCGAACGACTTACGCGCGCCCAGGAAATCCTGGGCCACGAGTTCAACAATAAGGTGCTGCTGCGCGCGGCCCTTACGCATCCCTCGGCAGTCGAGGGCCAGCCGGTTTCTGCCAGCTATGAGCGCCTTGAGTTCTTGGGCGATTCCATTTTGGGCGCTGTGGTCGCACGCTCCCTGTTTGAGTCCTATCCCGAGTTTGACGAGGGCAAGCTCACTCGCTTGAAGGTGTCGCTCGTCTCGGGCGCCACGCTATCCGAGGTTTCTCACGAGTTGGGCATCGACGACATCATTATCTTTGGTGCCTCCGAGACCGGTACCGGTGCGCGCGGCCTGCATTCGGCCCTCGAGAACGTCTATGAGTCGCTCGTGGGCGCGCTGTACCTGGATGCCGGCTGGGACGTTGCGGCGGAGTTCATTCACCGTACGCTTAAGCCGCATTTGGCTTCCGAGCGTGCCGAGCATCCTGCGAACCCCAAGTCGTTTTTGCAGGAGTGCGTGCAAGCCGACGGTCACGAGCCCCCGGCGTACAAGCTCGTTGGCTCCGAGGGCCCGGCGCATGCGCCCACCTTTACCGCTGTGGTTTTGATCGATGGTATTCGCCAGGGTCGCGGCTCCGGCTCCTCAAAGAAGGAAGCCGAGGGAGCTGCCGCGCTTGAAGCGCTCGACCGCATGGGTTACACCACCAACGGCGTGATTCTGAACAAGAAGCACGTGTAAGCGAGGAACCGTGTATCTCAAGTCCCTCACGCTCAAAGGGTTCAAGTCGTTTGCCGACCGCGCCCATATGACGTTTGAGCCGGGCCTGACCGTCATCGTCGGTCCCAACGGCTCGGGAAAATCGAACATCTCTGACTCGATTCTGTGGGTCCTGGGCGAGCAGAGCGCCAAGCAGCTGCGCGGCCAGGCCATGGAGGACGTCATCTTCTCGGGCTCGTCAGCGCGCAAGCCGGTGGGTGTCGCCGAGGTCACGCTTGTGCTCGATAACTCGGACCATATGCTGCCCGTCGATTTTGACGAGGTTGCCATCACCCGTCGTATGTATCGCTCGGGCGAAAGCGAGTACCTCATCAACTCGAGCCCGTGCCGCCTGATGGACATTCAGGACATCTTGCACGATTCGGGCCTGGGCAAGGATACGCATTCCATCATCAGCCAGGGCAAGCTCGACGCCATTTTGCAGAGCCGCCCCGAGGAGCGCCGCGCCCTCATCGAGGAGGCCGCCGGCATCTCCAAGCACAAGCGCCGCAAGGAGCGTGCGCTCAAAAAGATTAAGTCGATGGACGAGCACCTGACGCGTGCCCGCGACATCAATAAGGAAATCGCCCGTCAGCTGCGACCGCTGGAGCGTCAGGTCGATCGTGCGCGCAAGTACAAAGAGTTGTCCTCGCGCGCGAACGAGCTTACGCAGATGCTGGCTGTCGACGAGCTGCGTTCGCTGCAGTCGCAGTGGAACGACCTGGAGAGCCGCTCCAAGGAAGGTGCCGCCGAGCTGGAGCTTGCGCAGTACCGCATGGGCGAAAAGGAGCGCGAGCTCGAGAAGCTCCAGGTCATGCTCGAGGAAAAGGGCCTGTTTGTGGGCGATCTGGGCGAGCAGCGCCGCCATATGCAAGATGTGGTCGGCCGCATTAACTCCGACATGCGCCTGCTCGAGGAAAAGGGCCACAACATGGTGTCGCGCCTGTCTGACATGCGCGGGCAGATTTCGAGCTCCGAGCATCAGCGTCGTCGCGTGGTCGAGGAGCTCGAGGACGCGCGTGCGCAGCTTGAGGAAGTGACCGGCGCGCACATGCAGGCCCAGGAGGACGTTGACGCCGCTGGTCCTGCCGCCGCAGAGCTCCACGAGCGGCGCGTGGCGCTCGACAATCAGATTTCGCAGCTTACGCGTGAGCAACGCGATGTGCAGCGCGTGGCCGACAACGCCGCGCTCGAGCTCGCCAAGGTGAAGGACTCGCTGAGCAATGCCGAGGTCGAGGACAACATGTATGCCTCGCGCCTGGAGCAGATTGACGAGCAGCTCGAGGAGGTCACGGCCTCGCTCGAGAGCCGTCGCAACCGCGCAGAGGAGCTTGAGGGTGCTCTTGAGGAAGCGCGCCAGGCCCAGGCCGATGCGCGTGAGGCCACCGAGGTCGCCCGTGCAGCCCTGAAGGACTTGCGTAATCGTGAGAGTGAGGCGCGCAACAAGCTGTCCGAGGTGCGCTCGGAGCTTGCCAGCCAAAAGAAACTCGATGCCCGCATGGCCGACAGCTCGCCGCTCGTGAGCCGTCTGGTGGGTGCGCTGGGCGACGATGTCTTGGGTCGTCTGGGCGACGTGCTGGAGGCCCCGCGCGAGCTTGAGGGCCTGGTTGAGCAATTGCTCGCCGGCGATATCGATGCGCTGCTGTTTGATGACGCCGCCACGCTTGAGCGTGCCGGTCGTGCGGCTCTGGACCAAAAGAAGGCCTCGGGCGAAGCACTGCTGGTGACGCGCGGCGTGAGCGGCTCTGCGGCCGCCGAGGGTGCCGCCGGTACCCGCCTGGTTGATCGTCTGTCCGTGCGTGCAGGCTACGGACCCGTCGTCGAGGCGCTGCTCGGCGGCTATTACGTGGTCGATGACTTGGCTGCCGCGCTGGCTGCGCCTGTCGTTGACGGTGTGACCTATGTGACTCCCGATGGCGCCCGCGTAAGCTGTGGCGGCCTGGTGCGTGTGGGCCTCGATGCCGGCGAGGCGTCGGGTGCTCTGGAGCGTAAGCGTCGCATTCGCGAGCTGGAGGGGCTTGAGCCCGATCTGGCTGCCGTGTTTGAGCATGTGTCGGATCAGGTCGTCGAGGCCAACGTTGCCGTCGAGGAGGCCCGTGCCGCCGAGGGCGATGCCGCCGGTGAGATCGCCCGTCTTGAGGGCGAGCGCCGCTCGCTGCTCTCCGAGATCGGCCGCTTGGAGCAAAGCGCCAACAATGCCGAGGTCGAGCGCGTGCGCATCTCCAAGCGCCGCGAGCAGGCTGCCGAGGCCGTTCGTGCCGCGCGCCCGCGCGTTGACGAGCTCACCCGTTCGCGTGACGAGGCGCGTGCACAGGCAAGCGACCTGGGTCTCCAGATTGCCGAGGCCAACGATGAGCTCGATCGCGTTCGCCGTGACGATTCCGAGGCCGCCGGTAAGCTCGCCGATGCCAAGGTGCGCCTGGCCCAGACGAGCGAGCGCCTGCGTTCGCTGAAGGGCCGCGTGCCCGACCTTGAGCATCGTCTTGAGGGCATCGACCGTCGTATCCGCGGAACACGCCAGGCTTCGCGCTCGCTCGAGCTGCTGCGCCTGCGCGTCGACCCCATGCACGAACGCTATTCTGCCCTGTTGGAACGCGCGTCGGATTGGGCAGCGCGCCTGCGTGACCAGGCCTCTCTGGAGGAGGCGGACTCCGCTTCGCTCAAGAAGACCATCGAGGATGCCAAGGCAGAGGTTGCCCGCGCTAAGGAGCGAGTCGATACCGCCTCCGCCGCGCAAAACGAGTTCAAGGTCGCGCGTGGCAAGCTCGAGGTGCAGGTAGAGGCCGCCATTAAGGCCATTACCGCCGATGGCACCACGGTACTCGAGGAAGCGCTCATGCTTCCGGCGCCCACGGACCGCGATGCCGCCGAGCGCGAACTCAACCAGCTTGTGCGCCAGATCAACAACCTTGGTCCCGTTAACCAAGTTGCCATGGAGGAGTACGAGCAGCTCAAGCGCCGCGCCGATTACATCGAGGAGCAGCTGGCCGATCTGGAGAGCGCGCGCAAGGCGCTCACCAAGATCACCGTGGCTATCGACCGTAAGATGCGCAAGGCGTTCCTGGTGACGTTTGAGAAGGTCGATGCGAACTTCCGCGAGATCTTCGCCATGCTCTTCCCGGGCGGTCAGGCTCATCTGGAGATGACCGATCCCGAGCATCCTGCCGAGACGGGTATCGAGGTCGTGGCGCAGCCGCGCGGCAAGCGCATCACCAAGATGATGCTCATGTCGGGCGGCGAGAAGAGCCTGACGGCGCTCGCCCTGCTCTTTGCTGTGTACCGCACGCGCACGGTGCCGTTCTATGTGCTGGACGAGGTCGAGGCGGCACTCGATGACGCCAACCTGTCCAAGCTCATCGGCGCACTCGACGTGTTGCGTTCCGATACGCAGCTCTTGGTTATCTCGCATCAGCGCCGTACTATGGAGGACGCTGACGTCCTCTACGGCGTCTCGATGCAAGCCGACGGCGTCAGTCGCGTCGTCTCGCAAAAACTCGATCGCGAAACCGGAAAGGTCGTGAATGCATAATGGGATTCTTCGATGCTCTCTCGCGCGGACTTGAGCGCAGCCGCGAGGCCCTCAACGAGGTCTTCTACTTTGGCGGCGAGGTCGACGAGGATTTTTGGGAGGACCTGGAGGACACCCTCGTCATGGGTGACATGGGCGCCGAGGTCGCTATCAAGGTCTCCGATGACCTGCGCGATGCCGCGGCCAAGAAGAACCTCAAGACCGCTCCGCAGCTTCGCCGTGCCCTGGCCGAGCAGCTCGAGCAGCACTTTGTGCCCATCGAGCGCGATCCGTTTTCCGATACGCCGAGCTGCGTGCTGTTTGTGGGCATTAACGGTGCCGGCAAGACCACGACGGTCGGTAAGATCGCGAGCGCCATGGCCGCCCGCGGCAAGAACGTCGTGATCGGTTCGGCCGATACCTTCCGTGCTGCCGCTATCGAGCAGCTCGATGTGTGGGGCCAGCGCGCTGGCGTCCCCGTCATCAAGCGCGACCGCGGCTCCGACCCGGCAAGTGTTTGCTACGACGTGCTCGACGAGGCCGACAAGCGCGGCAGCGACCTGGTGCTTATCGATACCGCCGGCCGTCTGCACACGAGCCCTGAGCTCATGCGCGAGCTTGCCAAGGTGGTTAACGTGACGCGTAAGCGCGCCGCCAATATGGCCGCCGGCCCCATGCCCGTCTCAGTCGTGCTCGTGATCGATGCCGCCACCGGCCAGAACGGTCTGAACCAGGCGCTCGAGTTTAACGAGGCGCTGGGCCTGGACGGTATTATCATGACGAAGCTCGACGGCACGGCAAAGGGCGGCATCGCCATGGCCGTGGCCGAGAAGCTCAAGCTCCCGATCCTGCGCGTCGGCGTGGGCGAGCAGGTCGATGACCTGCAGGAGTTCAATGCCAAAGATTTCTGCCGCGCCCTGGTGGGCGAGTCCAATTAAGGAGTGACTAGTGTTTGATTCCCTGAGCGATCGCCTCAACGACACATTTGACCGCCTGCGCGGCAAGGGCAAGCTGACCGAGGCCGATATTACTTCGGCCATGCGCGATATTCGCATGGCGCTGCTCGAGGCCGACGTTAACTTTAAGGTCGTCAAGGAGTTCGTCGCCAAGACCAAGGAGCGCTGCATGACCGCCGAGGTCATGGAGTCGCTGTCGCCGGCGCAAAACGTCGTCAAGATCGTGCTCGACGAGCTCACCGAGATGCTTGGCTCAACCGAGAGCAAGCTCGTCTTTAGCAATCGCATTCCCAATGTCATCATGCTCGTGGGCCTGCAGGGCTCCGGTAAGACCACGGCGGCCGTAAAGCTGGCCTACCTGCTCAAGAAGCAGGGCCGCTCACCGCTGCTCGCCGCGTGCGACGTCTACCGTCCCGCCGCTGCCGACCAGCTGGCCACGCTTGGCGGAGAGATTGGCGTGCCGGTCTTCCGTGGCGATGGCGAGCACCCGGTTGACATCGCCAAGGGCGCCATTCAGGAGGCCGTTGACCACCTGCGTGACGTGGTCATCGTCGATACCGCCGGTCGTTTGCAGATCGACGAGCAGATGATGCAGGAGGCCGTGGACATCAAGAAGGCCGTCAAGCCCGATCAGGTGCTGATGGTCGTCGATGCCATGACCGGCCAGGACATCGTCAACGTCGTCTCGACCTTCGCCGAGCGCACCGACTTTGACGGCGTGATCATCTCCAAGCTCGACGGCGACGCCCGTGGCGGCGGCGCGCTTTCCGTGCGCCAGGTGACCGGCAAGCCCATCAAGTTTGTTAGCATGGGCGAGAAACCCGATTCGCTGGAGCCGTTCTATCCCGACCGCATGGCCAAGCGCATCTTGGGCATGGGCGATGTTGTCGGCATCATCGAGAAGGCCCAGGAGGCAGCCGACGCCGAGCAGCTCGAGGCTGCCGAGCGCATGCTGCGCGAGGGCTTTACCATGAACGACATGCTCGACCAGATGAAGGCCGTCAAGAAGATGGGCGGCATGAAGGGTATTCTGGGCATGCTGCCCGGCGGCCAGCGCGCGCTCAACCAGATGGGCGGCAATCTGGATGAGGGCATCTTCGATAAGAACGAGGCCATCATAATGTCGATGACCAAGGAGGAGCGCCTGCGTCCCTCCATCATCAACGGTCAGCGCCGCGCTCGTATTGCCAAGGGCGCCGGCGTGACCCCCACCGAGGTCAACAGCCTTATGAAGCAGTGGGGCGAGATGAACAAGATGATGGGCCGTATGCGCACGATGGCCAATCAGGCGCAGGCTGGCGGCAAGAAGGGCAAAAAGGGTAAGAAGGGCAAGAAGATGCGCATGCCCAACATTCCCGGTCTGGACGCCATGGGTCTGGGCGGCATGGGCGGCCTGGGAACGGGCGGCCCCAAGTCCGATATGGACCTGCTGCGCCAGATGGAAGCGCAGATGCGCAATAAGAGGTAATGGATCTGTTTGATCTATTTATGACAAAGGCCGCGCGGAGTATATTCCGCGCGGCCTTTGTTGTTATGCCGTGTTGAGATTGCTTGGCTAGACGAGCGTCGGCGCCGTTGCTTGCCTTTAGTGGCAGCCGCAGCCCTCGTGGCCTTCGTACTCGTGGTGACCGTGGCAACCGCAGGACTCGCCATGCTCGTGGATGTGCTCGTGGTCGTGGCCGTGGCAGCCGCACGTGGCCTCGCCGTTCTGTACAAGCGTGCCGGCGATGAGCGCCTTGACGCACGCATTGCAGCTGCCCTGGGCGCCGGCATAGACGGTGATGCCAGCCTGGGCGAGCGCGTTGATGGCGCCACCGCCGATGCCGCCGCAGATGAGCGTGTCCACACCGCCGTCGGCGAGTAGACCCGCAAGGGCGCCGTGGCCGGTGCCGCCGGTGCCCACGACCTGCTCGTTGAGCACCTTGCCATCCTGAATGTCGTAGATCTTGAACTGCTCGCTGCGGCCAAAGTGCATAAAGATGTTGCCGTTGTCGTACGTGGTTGCCACCCTCATGGTGCCGACCTCCTTTGCTGGCCATGCGGCCGTTGTCGTGGTGATGGGGGAGTATGCGATATTGCCGCCCTCGATGACGAGCGCTCGTCCGTTGACCAGCGCGTTTGCCACCTTGCGATGCGCGCGACTGCTGATTGCCGCCACCGTGGCGCGGGCGATGCCCATGTGCAGGGCGACGGCCTCCTGATTGAGGCCCTCCAGATCGCACAGGCGCAGTGCTTCGAGCTCATCGACCGTCATATCGATAGCGTCTCCGCTGGCAAGGCCATCGGGGGTAAAGCCGCGATATTCGGGGATGATCCCAACGCGGCGCAGTTTTTCGCGTCTTCCAGCCATACACTCTCCAAATCTGACATATGTCAACAATAGAATAGCGAACGTGCGGATTTGCGCAAGAGATTTCTGGCATATGTCAGAAAATGACGGCTTATGTTAGGGCTGTGGGGTCGAGTATGCCTGGGCTACAATGAATCTCGCCTATAGGCAACTGACAGGAGGGTCAATGAGCAAGGCTGATCAACAGTTTGTAACCATGTGCCGCGATATTCTGGACCATGGCACCACCACCGAGGGCCAAAAGGTCCGCCCGGTGTGGGAGGACGGCACCCCTGCCTATACCATTAAAAACTTTGGCGTTACGGCACGCTATGACCTACGTGAGGAGTTCCCCGCGCTCACCCTGCGTCGTACGGCCCTCAAATCTGCTATGGACGAGATCCTGTGGATCTATCAAAAGAAGTCCAATAACGTGCATGACCTCAATAGTCATATTTGGGATGAGTGGGCTGACGAGACCGGCTCCATCGGCAAGGCCTACGGGTATCAGATTGGGCAGAAGAGCCATTATGCCGAGGGCGACTTTGACCAGATGGACCGCGTGCTGTACGACCTTAAGCACACGCCGTACAGCCGCCGCATTATGACGAACACCTATGTGTTTAGCGACCTGTCCGAGATGCACCTGTACCCGTGCGCCTACAGCGTGACGTATAACGTCACGCAGCGCCCGCAGGATGACAAACCGACGCTCAATATGATTCTCAACCAGCGCAGCCAGGACATTTTGGCCGCGAACAACTGGAACGTGTGCCAGTATGCCATTTTGCTGATGATGGTCGCGCAGTCCGTCGATATGATTCCCGGCGAGCTGCTGCACGTGATCGCCGACGCCCATATCTACGACCGTCATGTCGATATCGTCCGCGAGCTTATCGAGCGTCCGCAGTTTGCGGCTCCCAAAGTAACGCTTAACCCCGATGTGCATGATTTCTACGCGTTTACGACCGATGACCTGATCGTTGAGGGCTATGAGCACGGTCCGCAGGTTAAGAACATCCCCATTGCGGTGTAGGTGACGCGCATGACGTGTAAGCTTTCTGCTATTGTCGCCGTGTGCGATGACTGGGGCATTGGTTGCGAGGGCGACATGGTCGTGTCCAATCGCGCCGATATGCGCCATTTTGTGGCGTGTACCAAGGGGTGCCCGGTCATCCTGGGACGCAAGACCCTGTTGAGTTTTCCCGGCGGGCGTCCGCTTAAGAACCGCCGCAATATCGTGCTTACGCGCGACGAGAGCTTTGCCCTCGAGGGCGTCGACGTGGTGCATAGTATCGACGAGGCGCTCGCCGCGGTAGCCGATGAGCCTGTTGCCTGGGTGATCGGTGGCGGTGAGGTGTATCGGCAGTTTTTGCCGTATTGCGCCGAGGCCGAGGTCACGCACAACCATTGCACCCATGCCGTGGACACGTACTTTCCCGACTTGGACGCCGATTCCGCGTGGGAGATTGCGTGGCGTGGCGGTGTTGCCACGATTGCCTTGGGCGAGGGCGACGAGGGTGTCGATTATGAGTTCGTGACGTATCGTCGCGTTGAGGCGTAAACAGCCTGGCGTGAACGGTATCATCGGGTTGATTGAATGCATGGGGCGGCGCTTAGCGTCGCCTCGTTTGGTATAGATGTGCTGTACAGAAGGGTGTGGGCTGGCTGCTATGACTGATGCCGTTGAGGTTCTGCGAATTGATTCGCTCGAGGACGAGCGGCTCGATGCCTATGTGCGACTGACCGAGCGCGAGCTGCGCTGCGTGCTGGAGCCGCAAAAGGGCATCTTTATTGCGGAGAGCGCCAAGGTCATCGAGCGTGCCGTGCGCGCCGGATACGAGCCGGTGAGCTTTCTGTTGGGCGAACGCTGGCTCGATCAGATGATGCCGCTGTTCGAGCGCCTGGTTGTGCGCGAGGGCGCGGGTCCTGTTCCTGTGTTCGTGGCCTCCATGGAGCTCATGGAGCATTTGACGGGCTTTAACGTGACGCGTGGTGCGCTCGCGGCGTTCCGTCGCCCGCGTCAGATTCCGGTTGATGAGTTCTTGGGCGGCGTCGTCGAGGCGGCGGGGGATCGTCCGGTGCGTGTGTGCGTGCTTGAGGGTATTGTCGATCACACCAATGTTGGCGCGATTTTTCGCTCGGCTGCCGCATTGAACGTTGACGGTATTTTGGTCAGCCCGACGTGCTGCGACCCGTTGTACCGTCGCTCGGCCCGCGTGAGCATGGGCACCGTGTTTCAGGTTCCGTGGACGCGTATTGGCAGTGAGGCGCGCGTATGGCCGCATGATGGGCTGGCGGCACTGCACGATGCCGGCTTTTCGTGTGCCGCTATGGCGTTGACGGACGATTCCGTATCGCTGGACGATCCCGTGCTGCAGGAGATTGACCGCCTGGCAATCTTTATGGGTACCGAGGGTGCCGGCTTGGGCGCCAAGACCATTGCCGGCTGTGACCATGCGGTGCGCATTCCGATGGCGCACGGGGTCGATTCGCTTAACGTGGCCGCGGCGAGCGCCGTTGCCTTTTGGCAGCTTTGCCCGCACGTGAGCAATGAGTATCACTACCAGCCGGGTTTGTATCACTAGGCAGTTATTCCGCACCGTGCTCTAATTCGGGGTGTTTCGGTCGCCGCCAGTCGGTGCTAAGCTGGTTTTGGCTTTGGTTTTAAATTGCTGTTTTGTTGTTTGACGTATGCGTGTGGGGAGGGCGTGTGGCTAAGAAATCTACGGCTATCGATGTAACGCAGGGTGTTATTTGGCAGCAGCTGCTTTCGCTGTGCGTTCCCATCTTTTTTAGTTCGTTTTTTCAGCAGGCCTACACGCTTATCGGTACCTATATTGTCGGTCAGTTTGGCGGCAAGCTCGCGCTGGGCGGCATTCAAGCCACGATGGTCCTCACCGAGCTCTGCATTGGCTTTTGCGTTGGCGTTGGCGCTGGTTGTGCCGTTATCACGGGTCAGTTTTTTGGCCAGCACGATGATGAGCGTCTGAGCCGTTCGGTCCATACGGCCATGACGCTTGCGCTGGTGGGCGGTATCGTTTTCTCGATTCTTGGCATAGTGTTCGTTGAGCCCATGCTGGTGCTTATGAACACGCCGCATGAACTATTGGCCGAGGGCGTGGCCTATGCTCGCTGTTATTTTGCCGCGATGGTTGCGGCACTGCTGCTTAATATGGGAACCGCACTGCTGCGTGCCGTGGGCGACACACGCGGGCCCGCCGTGATCATTGCCTCTGGCTGCCTGGTTAACGTGGTGCTGGATATCATCTTTGTCGCTGTGTTGCATATGGAGGCGCTGGGCTGTGGCATCGCAGTGGCGCTGACCATTTGCTCCAATGCAACGATGATCGTGTTGCGCATGATGCGCGCTCCGGGTGCATGGCGTCTTTCGCTGTCTAGGCTCGGCATCGATCGCGGTATTTGCAAGAGTATGATCTCGTGTGGTCTGCCACTCGGTTTTCAATCGGCTGCCTATTCGATCTCGAACGTGTTGATCCAGGTGTCGGTTAATTCGTTTGGCGCCGATGTCACGACTGCTTGGGGTCTATCTGGGCGCCTGGATGGCATTATCTGGATGGTTACCGAGGCGCTCGGCGTGTCGATCACCACGTTCTCGGCACAGAACTTTGGCGCGCGCAACTACGAGCGCATGCGCAAGGGCTACCATACGTCGCTCGTGCTGTCGTTTATGCTCATTGGTGGCCTGTCTGCCGTGCTGCTGGTGTTCTCGGGTCCGTTGTCGCGTCTGTTTGTCGACGATGCTTCGATTTCGGCGTACACCACGACGATTCTTCATTTCATCGCGCCGTTCTACGCGATCTTCTCGATTATCGAGAACGCGTCGGGCTCCATTCGCGGCGCCGGCGTGAGTCTGCAGCCTATGATGCTCACCATCTTTGGCACCGTTGTCTTGAGGGTGATCTGGGTGTTTGCGATCATGCCCTTCGATCCGTCGCTCGAGCATCTACTACTGGTCTACCCCGTAACCTGGCTCATTACGGCCACGATGTTCACCATCTACCACCACAGCGGCAACTGGCTAGGCCGCGCCACCGCCTAATGATCCCTTGGGGTGGAGGAAAACGGATCATTGCTCTCCGTCGTGATGTCGACGATCCGTTTCTCTTCGTCCCCTTCGGATCAATTAGTATTCGATGCCTTGGCGGGCTGGGAGGCCTTCGTCGAAGTAATGTTTGATGGGACGCATTTCGGTGACCAGGTCGGCGAGGTCCGCGAGGTGCAGCAGGCCGCGGCCGGTCAGTATGAGCTCTGTGGTGTCGGGTTTCATCGCAATCAGTTCCTCGACATCCTTGCGCGTCACGAAGCCGCGGCGCATGGCCTCGCCGAGTTCGTCCAAAATCAGAACGTCGACCTGTGATATCTGCTCGCATGCGAGCTCCATGATCTGTGCGGCGCAAGCCTCGGGCGTGTCGCGGTCGGCTTGTACGATGCGCAGCCCCAGGCGCGGCGCGGCATCGTGTTCGGCGCAGTGCAGTTTCTTGGCAAACTGTAGCCTAAGAACGTCGAGCCCGTAGCCCGTCGCGCGCAGCGCGAGCCCCAGCGCAGCCGTCGTCTTGCCCTTGCCGTCGCCTGTATAGATTTGAACCTTGCCGACTTACAGTGATGCCATCTCTATCCTTTCGTGCCCGGCGTCGGTTTATCGCCGGCCGGGTTGGGTATTCTAGTTAGCATTATCAACCCCAGTAGATGGAGTTCAAGCAGATGGAGATGGATGACAACAAACGTAGACGGAATATGATTCTCTACGTGCTCATCGCCTTCGTCGTCTACCTCGTGCTCTCGACCGTTCTGTTCCCTAACATCGGTCACACGCAGCAGATTACGAAGACCGATTACTCGACGTTTGTCAAAGCGCTCGATAAGAAGAGTGTCGACAAGGTCGAGTACAACACGGACGATTACTCGATTTATTACACCAAGAAGGGCGAGGACGAGAACATCGCCTATAAGACGACCGGTGTGCCGAACGATGCGGGCTTTACCGATCGCGTGCTTGAGTCTGGCGCTTCGCTGGAGTCGGTCGTTCCCGATAAAAACTCGGGTTTGATGACCTACTACCTGCTTACGCTCATCCTTCCCATGGCGATTTTCTTCCTGATCGGCTGGTGGCTCAACCGCCGCATGAAGAAGGCCATGGGTGATGACGGCCCGTCGATGAACTTTGGCGGCGGCGGTTTTGGCGGCGGCGGACTGGGTAAGTCCGGCGCGCGCGTGATCGCCTCCAAGGACGTGGGCGTGACCTTTAAGGACGTCGCCGGCCAGGAAGAGGCCAAGGAGTCTCTCAAGGAGGTCGTCGACTTTCTGGAGAAGCCGCAGCGCTACGAGGAGATCGGCGCCAAGCTGCCGCGCGGTGCTCTCCTTGTTGGCCCTCCGGGTACCGGTAAGACCCTGCTTGCCAAGGCTGTTGCCGGCGAGGCCGGTGTTCCGTTCTTTAGCATTTCGGGCTCTGAGTTCGTTGAGATGTTTGTTGGTCGCGGCGCTGCAAAGGTTCGTGACCTGTTTAAGCAGGCCAAGGAAAAGGCCCCGTGTATCGTCTTTATCGATGAGATCGATACCATCGGTAAGAAGCGTGATGGCGGCGGCTTTAGCGGCAACGACGAGCGCGAGCAGACGCTCAATCAGTTGCTGACCGAGATGGATGGCTTCGATAACCACAAGGGTATCGTTGTCCTTGCCGCAACCAACCGCCCCGACAGTCTCGATCCCGCTCTACTGCGCCCCGGTCGTTTTGACCGCCGCATCCCCGTCGAGTTGCCCGATCTGACCGGCCGTAAGAACATCCTCGAGCTTCACGCCAAGAGTGTGAAGACCGAGCCGCCGATCGATCTGACCGCGATTGCCCGCGCCACGCCCGGTGCCTCGGGCGCCGACCTGGCCAATATCATCAACGAGGGCGCCCTGCGCGCCGTTCGCGAGGGTCGCAAGCGTGCAACCCAGGACGACTTCGAGGAGTCGGTGGAGGTCGTCATTGCCGGCCAACAGCGTAAGTCCACGGTGCTTTCCGACCATGAGAAGCAGGTCGTTTCCTACCACGAGATCGGTCATGCCATCGTCGCTGCCCGCCAAAAGGGTTCCGCGCCGGTTACCAAGATCACCATCGTGCCGCGCACGAGCGGTGCTCTTGGCTATACCATGCAGGTCGAGGAGGACGAGCGCTTCCTGACGACACGCCAGGAGGTCTTGGACAAGCTTGCCGTCTACTGCGGCGGCCGTGCGGCCGAGGAACTCATCTTTGGCGAGATGACGACCGGTGCCGCCAACGATATCGAACAGGCCACCAAGCTCGCCCGCAACATGGTGACGCGCTTTGGTATGTCCGACGAGTTTGGCATGATGGCGCTCGGTACCGTGCAGAACGCGTATCTCAATCAGGACACGTCGCTCACCTGCGCCCCTGGTACGGCCGAGCGTGTGGACGCGATTGTCGCTAAGCTGATTGAGGATGCGCACGATCGCGCCCTGCAGATCCTCAAGGAGAACAAGTTCAAGCTCCATGAGCTGGCTCGTTATCTGTACAAGAAGGAGACCATCACGGGTGAGGAGTTCATGAACCTCCTCATGCGCGAGAATCCGCTGATGCCCAAGCAACAGTAAAGCCGCGGTCGAGCCAGTAAACGCCGACGCCCCATTTGAGCAGCTTTCTCAAATGGGGCGTTTTGCTTGAGAGGGATGGAAATGAAGATCGTGGTGAGCGCCTGCTTGATGGGCGAGAGCTGCAAGTATAACGGGCTCGACAACTATCATCGCGCGTTGGTCGAGGCCTGCGAACGCACGGGGACTGAGGTCTTGTTGGTGTGCCCCGAGGTCTTTGGCGGCCTGCCCACGCCGCGCAAGCCGTCCGAGATTGTGAATGGCGAGGTCCGTACCTGCGGGGGTACCTCGGTCGATCGCGAGTTTCGTCTAGGCGCTCAACGTGCGCTCGATATGTGCGAGCAAGCGGGCGGCCCGTCCGAGATTACTGCGTGCGTCTTGCAGGATCGCAGTCCGTCGTGTGGCGTGGGCCATATCTACGACGGATCCTTCAGCGGCACGCTCACAACGGGTAACGGTGTTTTCGTTGACCTGCTCCTGCGCCACGGCTACCGCGTGATCCCGGCAAGCGAATTCGACTCGAGCATGTTACAGCAATAAAAAACCGCCACAAAGGTACTGTCCCCTTTGTGGCGGTTTTGGTCGGTTAGGCCAGGATAGAGTGGCCGTAGGCGTTGGCGGCCTTGATGGCGGCGGCGAACTTCTCGTCGGTGAAGGGCTCCGGGTTGCCCTGCTTCCACTCGTTGGTGGCGTGGGCATACTCACACAGCGCCGGGATGCCGGCCTCGGTAAGGCCGACCTGCTCAAGCGTCACGGGCAGCCCCATCTGCTTGTTAAAGGCGGCGTAGCGCTCAAGGTTCTCGGTGTCTCCCGTATAGGCAAACAGCACGAGCACGCCCAGGCTCACGACCTCGCCGTGCAGGTAGGTGCCCTCACGCGGAATGCTGCAGGTGGCGTTGTAGAATGCGTGCGCCACGCTCGAGTTGTAGTAGTAATCGTTCTGGTTGGTCAGGTTCGAGACATAGCCCGTGTTGACCACGATATCGAGCGCGATCTGCTTAACGGCCTCGCTCGACAGGTCCTGGCGCACGTCCTTTAGACCCTGCACGCCGTAGGTAAACAGCGGCTCGGAGCAGGTGTGGGCGAGTGCCAGGCCAAGACCGGCGGTGTGCTCCAAATTACCGGCGCTTGTGGCGTATTCGACCTCAGGCTGCTTAGACAGGGCATCGCCCACGCCGGCCCAGAAGTACTCCGCCGGAGCTTCGGCGATGATCTTGGGGTTGATGAAGATGTGCGCCGGTCGGTTGGGGTACGAATAGCCTTCGAGTGACCCGTCGTCGTTGTACACGACGGCAATGGCGGTCGCGGCCGAGCAGTTGGAGCAGATCGTCGGCACCGTAAAGACGATCTTCTTGAGCTCGATGGCTGCGGTCTTCACGGTGTCGAGCGCCTTGCCGCCGCCGCATGCGATGAGCACGTCGGCTTCCTGGCAGGCAGGGGAGTTCACGACCTTGGCGATATTGGCACGCGTACTGTTGGTGCCATAGACGCGCGTCTCCAGGACCTCGACGTCGGTACCTTCAAGAGCCGCCTCGATGCCCGGCAGCGCTGCGGCCAGGGCTCGCTTGCCGCCAATGATGGCGACTTTCTTCGCGCCGTACTCCGCCAGTGCGGTTGGCAACTCGGTAAAGCAATCCTCGCCAACGGTGTAGTCGCTCATTCCAATCGTGCGCATAGCAACCTTCTTTCGTTCGATAAAGTGCTTTCAGGTATTTTGCTCCTAGAGAAGGGCTGTAATAGCGAGAAATTTCGAACGTATAAAACCAGTGTTGAGGGTTTTTTGCCGGCGCGGAACGTGTTAGCATACTCCGCATAAGCGTTGATGGGGACGAGTAGTCGGCCGTCCGCATGCTACAGAGAGCGGGGAGCGCTGAGAACCCGTGCATGCGACCGATGAAAATCACCCCGGAGCTGCGGTCCCAACGGACGTGCCGTGCAGGTTCGTCTTAGTAGACATCGCCGAGATGGTCGTCGATACAGGCCAGCCGAGTAACGGATGCGAGCTCGCGAATATGCGGGCGAGGGCATCTAAGCTGGGTGGTTAAGCGAAGAGCTTTTACGGGCAGTCTGCCCGTTTTGTGGCGCTTCGTCCCAGCTTGTAGGGACGGGCGCTTTTTTGGTGCCCAGAGGGCGTGCGCGCCCATGACAAGAAAGGGGTACCGTGGCAAACGAGTACAAGCAGACGATGAATCTGCCCAAGACCGGTTTTCCCATGCGTGCCGGTCTTTCCAAGTCCGAGCCCAAGCGACTCAAGGACTGGCAGGACAACAAGGTCTACGAGCAGGTTCTGAAGAAGAACGAGGGTCACAAGAAGTTCGTGCTGCACGACGGTCCTCCGTACGCCAACGGCCCGATCCACATCGGCCATGCCATGAACAAGATCTCCAAGGACATGATCAACCGCTACTGGATGATGCAGGGCTATGAGGTTCCCTATGTCCCCGGTTGGGACTGCCATGGCCAGCCGATCGAGCATAAGGTCGAAGAGAAACTCGGCACCGAGAAGTTCAACCAGACCTCTACGGCTAAGATCCGCGAGCTCTGCAACGAGTTCGCTGTCGAGAACATTGAGCTGCAGAAGGCGGGCTTCCGTCGCCTGGGCGTGCTCGGCGATTGGGACAACCCCTATTTGACGCTCTATCACCAGCACGACGCCGCCGACATCGAGGTCTTTAAGGCCATGTTCGACAAGGGCATGATCTATCGCGGTCACAAGCCCGTCCACTGGTGCAAGCACTGCCACACCGCACTCGCTGAGGCCGAGATTGAGTACTCCGACGAGACGAGCCCGTCCATCTTCGTGCGCTTTGAGATGACCTCCAAGCCCGCCGGCCTCGAGAACTTCGACGGCCCGGTCGACTTTATCATCTGGACGACCACGCCGTGGACCATCCCCTCCGACCAGGCCGTTTCCCTTAAGCCCGGCGCTGCCTATGTCGCCGTTGAGCACGATGGTCGTGCCGAGGTCATGCTCGAGGACTTGGCTCCCAAGTGCTGTGAGGAGTTTGGCTGGGAGTACACCCCGGTTATGGTCGACGGTAAGCCCTACGTGGTTCCCGCCGAGACCTTCCATCACATCCACTACAAGCAGCCGATCTTTGACGGTGTCGAGGGCGTGGCGCTGCTGGCTGATTACGTCGGTGTCGACGACGGTACCGGTATCGTCCACAACTCGCCCGGCCACGGCGTCGACGACTACTTTGCCTGCCTCAAGGAGGGCATCACCGACATCTGCATGCCGGTCGATGACGACGGCAAGTTCTACACCGGTGAGGAGTTTGGCACCGGTGGCCCCTTCAGCGGTATGGATACCGATGAGGCCAACCCGCACATCATCGAGTTCCTGCGCGAGCGCGGCACCCTGGTTCTCGAGAAGAAGATCACGCACAGCTATCCGCACTGCTGGCGCTGCAAGCACCCGGTGCTCTTCCGTGCTACCGACCAGTGGTTTGTCTCGATGGACAAGACTGGTTTGCGCGAGCAGGCTGGCAAAGAGGTCCGCGAGAACGTCAAGTGGTATCCTGCCCATGCGGCAAACCGCATCGGCGCCATGGTCGAGCAGCGTCCCGACTGGTGCATCAGCCGTCAGCGCAACTGGGGCGTGCCTATCCCGAGCTACACTTGCGCCGACTGCGGCGAGAAGGTTATGAACGACGCCACGCTCGACGCCGTCATCAAGCTCTTCCATGAGAAGGGCTCCGACGCCTGGTTCACCGACGCTCCCGAGAGCTACCTGGGCGAGGCCTGCGTCTGCCCCAAGTGCGGCGGCCATCACCTCAAGGCCGATAAGGACATCCTCGACGTGTGGTGGGATTCCGGCGTCTCCTGGAAGGCCGTCTGCGAGTACCGTCCCGAGCTGGAGTATCCGGCGGACGTGTATCTCGAGGGCTCCGACCAGCACCGCGGTTGGTTCCAGAGCTCGTTGCTCACCTCGGTGGGTGCCAACGGCCACGCTCCGTACAAGGCGGTCGTCTCGCAGGGCTTCACCCTCGACGGCCAGGGTCGAAAGATGTCCAAGTCGCTCGGCAACGTCATCGACCCCAATAAGGTCTGCGACGAGATGGGCGCCGACATCATCCGTCTGTGGGTTGCATCTGTCGATACCAGCTCCGACGTGTCCATCGACCACGAGATTCTTGCTCGTACGTCCGATGCCTACCGTCGTTTCCGCAACACGCTGCGCTTCCTGCTCTCCGAGCTCGAGGGTCAGTTTGAGCCCGAGACCGACGGCGTCGCCTTTGCCGACCTGCTCCCGCTCGACAAGCTCATGGTTGCCCGTCTGACCCAGGTTCAGGCCGAGGTCGACGATGCCTACGCCAGCTACGAGTTCCCGCGCGCCTACCGTGCGCTCTACGACTTCGTGGTTACCGAGCTCTCCAACGTGTATCTCGACGCCCTGAAGGACCGTCTGTACTGTGAGAAGCCCGGCTCGCTCGAGCGCCGCAGCGCCCAGACCGTGCTGGCCGAGCTCTTCTCGATGCTCATGCGCGACCTTCAGCCGATCCTGTCCTACACGGTCGACGAGGCCATGGCCTATGCGCCCGCCGGCTGCGTCGATCACCAGAAGTACGCCGCGCTGCTCGATTGGTACAAGTCGCCCATCACGTTCGACGAGGCCAATGAGTTTGAGGGCGTGCTCGAGGCTTCACTCGAGCTCCGTAGCGCCGTGACCAAGGCCCTTGAGGATGCCCGCTCCGCCGGTACCTTCACCAAGAGCCAGCAGGTCCGCGTCAAGGCGGTCGTTCCCGCCGAGATGTACGCGCTGCTGACCGGTGATAAGGCCGTCGACCTGGCCGAGTTCTACATCGTCTCCGATGTTGAGCTGACCCAGGGCGAGGAACTTTCCGTTGCTATTGAGGCTGCCGAGGGCGAATGCTGTGACCGTTGCTGGAACTATCGCACCACCGTCGGCGAGTACAACGGCCACGCTCACATCTGCAAGCGCTGTGCTGACGCTTTGTAGTTACGCGGTTTTACCAAACCGCGTAACCGGTTGACGCTGCAAACCCGCCAGAGCGGCAATCTGCCTTTCAGCTTCGGCGGCATGACCATAAGGTCTATGCCGCCTTGCTTCAAGGCACCTTGCTCGCTCTGGCGGGTTTTCGCTGTCGGTAACGAATCATCGGCAATATCGTTGCTGGTCAATATAAGATATTGAAT
>UQZM01000022.1 GCA_900545615.1 uncultured Collinsella sp. | reverse complement strand
TGACTATTCGTCACAAATCATTCAGCGTATCGCCGGGGTTCCAGTAATACTCGATATATCTGGATGCACTCATCCCCCTTTTTGACGGTCCCAAAAAGACTGCCCGTGTGGGTTTGGCTAGGTTCGGGTGCCGTCCGCGCCGTGCGGTAAAATCGTTCAGTCAGAACACGAACCCGCATCGGAGCTCATCACATGGCATTCGTCCATCTGCACAATCACACTGTTTTCTCCATGCTCGACGGCGCAACCCGTATCCAGGATATGGTCAACCGCGCCGTAGAGCTGGGCATGCCCGCCGTGGCCATTACCGATCACGGTTACATGTACGGCGTACCCGACCTGGCGCTGGCCTGCGACGCCGTCAATCACAACACGCCCGAGTACAAAACCTGGAGCCACGACAAGGCCTTCTTGGAAAAGGACCGCCGCGACGAGCTGGTGGAGCCCGATCCCGAGGAAAACCCGCGCGAGCATGCCCAGTATGTGAAGGACATGGCCATGTGGGACGAGAAGGGCAACATCGACGAGCTCAAGCCGCCCCTGGTCATCAAGCCCATCTTTGGCTGCGAGGTCTACTTTACGCCGGACGAGACCCTTGCCCGCGACCACAAGCCCGAGCTCTATCATATGATCCTCCTGGCCAAAGACCAGGAAGGCTACGTCAACCTGATGCAGACGGTCTCCGAGGCCGCCGTGCAGGGCTTTTACTACAAGCCCCGTGTGACGCTCGACAACCTGCGCCGCCATGCCAAGGGCATGATCTGCACGAGCGCCTGCATCGCGGGCATCATCCCCAAATACATCGACCGCGGTGACATGGAGGGCGCCATCAAGTGGGCTGAGACCTTCCGCGACACCTTCGATCCCGGCGACTTTTATATCGAGATCCAGGAACACGGCATCACCACCGACAACGGCCTGACCGACGAGCAGATGGACCGCACGCTCATCGATATCGCCAAGCAGGTGGGCGTCAAGGTCATTGCCACCAACGACTTCCACTACCTGCGCCGCGAGGATGCGCCCGTGCAGGATGTCATCATGTGCATCGGCATGAACGCCAAGGTCGACGACCCCAACCGCATGCGCATGACCGGCTCGGAGTTTTACATGAAGACCGAGGAGGAGATGCGGGCGATGTTCCCGTATTGCCCCGAGGCCTGCGACAACACGCTCGAGATCGCCGACAAGTGCTACGTGGAGCTGGACTGGGACTCTATCATCCTGCCGCGCTTCCCGTTGCTCGATCCCGGCGAGACGCACGAGAGCCAGTTCCGCCGCGAGTGCGAGAAGGGCCTGCGCCAGCACTATGGTGACGACTGGGCCACGCGCGAGATCGGTGGCGTCAACATCAAAGAGCGCTTTGAGTACGAATACAAGGTCATTTGCGACAAGGGCTTTGCCGCCTACTTTTTGATCGTTGCCGAGTACGTGCAATGGGCCAAGGACAACGGCATCGGCGTCGGCCCCGGCCGTGGCTCTGCCGCCGGCGCTATCGTCGCCTACGCCATGAACATCACCGCGTTCGACCCGCTCGAGAACGGCCTGATGTTCGAGAGGTTTCTGTCCCCGCAGCGTACCGAGATGCCCGATATCGATATGGACTTCGACGATGAGCGGCGCCTCGAGGTCGTGGAGCACGTTCGCCAGCTCTACGGCCCCGAGAAGGTCACCCACGTCATCACCTACTCGACCATCAAGGCCAAGCAGGCCATCAACGACGCCGCGCGCGTCCTGGACTACCCGGTCTACATGGGCCAGCGCCTGTCCAAGATGGTCTCGAGCGACCCCAAGGTCAAGCTCAAGCAGGTGCTCGAAAAGCAACCCGGCAAAGAGGATCTGTTTAACCCCGATTTTGCCGAGGCCTATAAAAAGGACGACGACGCCCGTCGCATCATCGACACGGCGCTCTCGATCGAGGGCCTCACCCGTGGCGAGGGCGTGCACGCGTGCGCCGTTCTGATCTGCCGTGACCCCGTCAACGAGCACGTGCCCACCAAGCTCGATACCAAGGGCGGCGTCGAGATTACCCAGTACGAGGGCCATACCGTCGCCGACATGGGCCTGCTCAAGATGGACTTCCTGGGCCTGCGCACGCTGACGGTTATCTCCAAGGCCAAGGCCAACATCAAAAAGAACTTCGGTATCGACATCAAAGAGGAAGAGATCCCCTTTGACGATCCCGAGATCTTTAAGCTCATGGGCTCCGGCCACACCGCCGGCGTCTTCCAGGTCGAGTCCGCCGGCATGACGGCCACGATCAAGAACATGAAGCCCACCGAGTACAAGCACGTCGTAGCATTGATCGCCCTGTACCGCCCGGGCCCGTTGGGCGCCGGCATGGTCTCGTCCTACATCAACCGTATGAATGGCAAGGAGCCGGCGGTCTCCTACGACGACCGCCTGGACGACATCCTGGGCGAAACCTACGGCACCATGGTCTACCAGGAGCAGGTTATGCTCATCTCCGTCGAGATGTGCGGCTTCTCCAAGGGCGAATCGGACTCGCGTATCCGTAAGCCCGTGGCTAAGAAAAAGATTAAGCTGCTCACGTCGACGGTGCTGCACTGGGAGGATGGCTCGGACGAGACCACCTACGACCACTGGATGAACGGCGCTATCAAGAACAACTACACGCGCGAGGTCGCCCAGAAGATTTGGGACGATGTTCTTGAGTTCGCGTCCTACGCCTTCAACAAGTCGCACTCCGCCGGCTACGCCATCCTGGTTATGCAGACGGCGTGGCTCAAGGCGCACTATCCGCACGAGTACATGGCGGCCGTTCTGACGTCCTATACGGGTAAGACCGACAAGATCGTGCACTACGTCTCGGCATGCCGTCACGACGGCATCCCCGTGCTTTCGCCAGATGTCAACGAGTCCGGTACCGAGTTCACGGCTACCAAGGAGGGCGTGCGCTTTGGTCTGGCCGGCATCCGCGGCGTGGGCACCGGCGTGGCGCAGGCGATTATCGCCGAGCGCGAGGCGGGCGGTCCGTTTAAGACGCTGCACGACTTTGTCGAGCGCGTGGACTCGAGCCAGGCCAACCGTCGCGTGATCGAATCGCTGATCAAGGCAGGCGCCTTCGACTCCACGGGGTATCCGCGTCGTCAGATGATGCACTTTGTGGACAAGAACAACCCCGAGAACATCATCGATGCCGCGGTAAAGCGCCAGAAGGACCGCGCGAGCGGCCAGACGTCGTTCTTCGATATGTTTGGCGACGTTGAGGGCTCGGGCTTTGAGGTGAGCGTGCCCGATCCGGATGGCCAGGAGTGGGACCGCCACCTTAAGCTGAGCCAAGAGAAAGAGGTTCTGGGCATCTACGTCTCGGACCACCCGCTGCGCCCGTTTGAGTATGCACTAGCCAAGGCGCGCGACTTCTCGTTCTCGCAGATCGACACCGGCTACGAGGTTCAGAATCCTACGGGCGGCACCATCAACCAGGAGATTCCCGAGGGTAAGGCGCTGTGGTGGGCCGGCATGGTCTCGAGCGTGTCCAAGCGCGTGACCAAAAACGGCGACCCCATGGGTATCGTGCAGCTCGAAGACATGGAAGGCGAGGCCACGGTCGTGGTGTTCCCCAAGACCTACAAGGAGGCCGAGGGGTATCTGTACGGCGAGGTCGATCCCGAGACCGGCGCGCAGCTGTCCGACGCGTTTGTGCGCATTAAGGGCAAGCTCGAGCGCTCGGACCGCGGCGACCAGATCATCGCGCAGGAGATTGTGCCGCTGGAGCTTAGCGAGGAGAAAAACAAGCCCAAGGTCTTTGAGGTCATGGTGCCCAACAGCCGCTTTAGCCAGGGCAATATGGCGCGCCTGGCCACGGTGCTCACCACCAACCCGGGCGGCGACCGCGTGGAGATCTTTATTGAGCAAGTCGACGGGCGCGTGCTGCGTGCCGAGGTGCCGGCCAAGGTCAATGCACGCTCGATTCCGCTGCTGGCAGAGGCAAAGGCCATCGTCGGCAACCAAGGTCGCGTGACGGTGATCTAAGATGATTTTTCTGGGACGGGGATTAAAAAATCATTTTGGGTGACGCGCGGCGGAAGACCAGTTTTTCTGGGATGGGAATGATTTTCTCATCCCCGTCCCAGAAAAATCATTTGGCATGTGAGATTGGAGGAAGTGATGGCGCAGGGGACGTTTGTGCAGGCGCTCCGGAAAGAGGCGGCGCTGAGCGGCACCTTTATGAAGGGGCGTTCGCTCATGCTCAACGGCGCCGTGCTGTCGATCGAGGACAGCGGCTCGCGCTTCTCCAAAAATGTGACGGTTGAGGGCTCGGTGCGCGGTTCGCGTGGCGACCTGTACAAGACGCACGTGGCGCTCGACATGGACGAGCACGAGGTGATCGACTACGACTGCGATTGCCCCGCCGCCTATCGTTACCCCGGTATGTGCAAGCACGCTATTGCCACGGCTCTGGCGTATTTGGATGCCAGCGGCGCCGAGCCCGTCGAAGGTTTGCGCACGCCGGTCCGCACGTTTACGGCGCAGCCGAAACAGCCCGCGCGCACCGCGCCCAAAGCGCCGGCCGTCAATCCCAACTTTCCCTTTCCGGCGCCCGTCCCCACGAGTCCCAGCCTCATGGCGGCGCTCTCCGATCTTTCGGACGCACGCATGGATGAGCTGGCGAGCATGCGCCGCAAGCTCGCTGGCAGTGTGGATCCCGATGCCCCCAAGGCGGTGTTGGAGCCCTCGTTGGTGCCGTACTACAATCCACTGTTTGCCGACCGCTTTAGCTGGGCGCTCGAGCTTCGCATTCGTTGTGGATCGGTCTCCTACGTGGTCAAGGACATCGACGGCATGGCCGATGCCTACGTGCGCGGCGGCACCTTCTCGTACGGCAAGAAGCTCACGTTTGTCCATACGCCCGAAGCCTTCGAAGACGTGTCGACAAAGCTGCTCAACCTTGTTGTGACGACAGTTGCCTATCTCGATGACATCACAAGCTCGCGTTCGGCGTCGTACGACTTTGCCCGCAGCGGTTTTGTCGCCGAGCGTCAGTTGCCGCTGTCCGAGCATAGCATCGTATATGTGCTGGACCTGCTGCGCGGCCAGACCATCTCCTTTGAGCCCGCTTGGTCGCGGGGGACGACGACGCATCGCACCTATGACGTGGCGGTTGAGCTGTCTCCGCAAGGGGAGGACGAGGCGTCCGCTAAGCGCCCACCGCTCCTTGCCGCCAAAATCGCGCCGGCGGCTGGTGGTAGCTACGATCTGCGCCTGCCGGCCGATGCATACTGCTTTGCTTCGGGCGACGTAGCTTATCTGGTCGACACCCGCCGTGCGCGCCGCACCGATGTAGCGTTTGCCCAGCATGCGGCGCCGTTCCTATCGCGCTTGCTGCCCTGTCGCACGCCAGTCCATATCGCTGCCGACCAGGTGGGGGAGTTCTGTCGTATGGCTCTGCCCATTTTGCGCGACTATACCGACCTTACCGCGCCCGCTGCGCTCGATGCCGTGGCGCCCGAGCCGAGCTTTGCTATGGCAATCGGCGTCGACGATGGGCTCGTGACCTGCAAAATTACGGTTACCTACGGCGACTGGTCGGCAGACCTCTTTAGTCTGGGCGCTCCGGGCAGCCCCTTCGAAGAGCAGCGCCCGGGCGTGCCGCCCCGCGACGAGGTGGCGGAGTTTCGCGTTATGGACACGGCGGCTCTGTACTTCGATTTCTACGAGGGCGGTCTGGCGTTTGAGGAGCGCGATGACGAGAGCTTGTTCTGCCTGCTGACCGAGGGCCTATCCGCCCTGTCCAAGCTTGGTGAGGTCATGCTCAGCGACCGTCTGCGCCAGGTCTCGGTCCGCCCCGCGCCCAAGCTTTCGGTGCGTGCGACCGTCAAGAGTAACCTGCTCGACGTCGAACTGAGCGCGAGCGGGCTTTCGGCGGCAGACCTTGCCATCTATCTGGACTCCTACAAGCGTCACCAGACGTTTGCGCGCCTTACGTCCGGCGACATCATTCGCCTGGACGAGGGCGCCCGAGCCGCGTTTGGCCTCGCCGAGGATCTGGGCGTCGATGCCGTCGACCTGCTCGACGGCGTGTTGCTTCCCGCATCGAGCACCCTGTTCGTCGATAGCATGCTCGCGCGCACGCCCGCGCTCGAGGCCGATCGCGACGCTGCGTTCCGCCGTACCGTCGAGCGTCTGGATACGCTCGGCAAGATGGACTTTACGGTGCCCGCCACGCTCAAGGCCACGCTTCGAGGCTACCAGGTCGATGGCTACCAGTGGCTCGGCTCGCTCGAGCACCTGGGTCTCGGCGGCATTTTGGCCGACGATATGGGCCTGGGCAAAACGCTGCAGATGATCGCACATATCCTGGCGCGTGTGGAAGCGGGGGACATTAAGCCCACGCTCGTGGTATGCCCCGCGTCGCTCGTGTACAACTGGACCGCCGAGCTGGAGCGCTTTGCCCCGTCGCTCGATGTGTGCGCCATCGTGGGTGCCAAGGCGCAGCGCCGCGTGCAGATAGCCGGCGCTGACGAGCATAACGTGGTCGTGACGTCGTATGACCTCATGCGCCGCGATATCGACGAGTATGCCGAGCAGGACTTTGCCCGTGTGGTGCTCGACGAGGCCCAGTACATTAAAAACCCGCTCACGCAGGTGGCGCGCGCCGCAAAGCGCCTGCCTGCCGGCGTGCGCTTTGCCCTGACGGGCACGCCCATCGAAAACCGCCTATCCGAGCTCTGGAGCATCTTCGACTTTTTAATGCCGGGCCTGCTCGGCACGCGCGAGTCGTTTGCCAAGCGCTTCGAAAGCCCGGTCGAGCATGCCGAGGGCGACAGTGCCGCTCGCCTGCAGGCGCTCGTGTCGCCGTTTGTGCTGCGCCGTGTCAAGGAGGACGTGGTGGCCGACCTGCCCGAGAAGATCGAGGATACGGTCATGGCGCAGCTCACCGGCGAGCAGCGCAAGCTCTACCTGGCCAACCAGGACCGCATCGCCCAGCAGGTGCAGCACCGCGAGTCATCCGAGTTTAAGAAAGACAAGCTCAAGGTGCTCGCTGAGCTCACCAAGCTGCGCCAGATCTGCTGCGACCCGCGTCTACACTACGAGGATTACAAGGCGGGGAGCGCCAAACTCGATACGTGCATGGAGCTCGTGCACGGCGCGCTCGACGGCGGGCATCGCATCCTGTTGTTCAGCCAGTTTACGGGTATGCTCGATATCATCGGTAAGCGCTTGGCCAAGGAGGACATCGCCTTCCTTAAGCTCACGGGCGCTTCGTCTAAGGAGAGCCGCGCCAAGATGGTCGCGCAGTTCCAAGCGGGCGAGGTTCCGGTCTTTTTGATTTCGCTCAAGGCGGGTGGCGTGGGCCTTAACCTGACGGCTGCCGACGTGGTCATTCACTACGACCCGTGGTGGAACGTGGCGGCGCAGGACCAAGCGACTGACCGTGCACACCGTATTGGCCAGCAACATGCCGTGACCGTGTACAAGCTCATCGCCAAGGACACGATCGAGGAACGCATTATGCAGATGCAGGAGTCCAAGCGCGACCTGGTCAACAGCGTACTCGGCGGCGACGGCATCTCGTCGGCACTGTTCACGCGCGAGGATGTTCTGGCGCTTCTCGGCGGCGACGGGCGCTAGCCGCGCGCGGGGTGGGACTGCTGGAGTGGGCAGGACGGTCGACGCATTTTGGCCCGACCGCTTGCCTGATCCGTTATGTGTTCATTTGCAATGCCGTGGATGGTTTGTCTGCCTTTGGGCATAAGAACCATCAAGAACATTGGCACATCAGCAAAGGAGAACATCATGGCGAAATTCTTTAAGGACCCCGACGGTAAGCTCATCGCTGCCCTTGGCGACGACGTTGCGACCCCTGCCGGTTGCACGGAACTGACCGCAAACACTGAGGACGCGGCGCACGAGAAGCACGTGCCTGTTGTCGAGACCGAGCGCGACGGTCACGTGATTCGTGCACGCGTTGGCTCGGTCGAGCACCCCAGCCTGCCCGAACACTACATTGAGTGGATTGCGCTTGAGGCCGAGGGCCGCTTAGAGGTTCATTACCTTGAGCCCGGCATGAAACCCGCGACGTTTTTCGCGGGCGGCTCCAAGACCGGTACCGTCTATGCCTACTGCAACCTGCACGGGCTGTGGTCCGCGACATTCTAGGAGCGCGCCCCCGCTCGGGGTATCATAGCTAGCATATGCACATGCAAGCGCCGGCTGCATTATGCGGCCGGCGCTTTTACTACGATTTCGATGGTTTACGACGGAAAGGGCTGGGGCATGAAGCTCGCGCTTGCACAGATCGATATGCGCCTGGGTGATATTGAGGGCATTTGCGGCCGCATCGAGGACCAGGCTCGTCTGGCCCACGAGCGCGGGGCGCGCGTGCTGTGCGTTCCGGCTCCGCTCTTTATGGGCGCCATGCCCGGTGGCCTGGTGGGCGCTGCCGACTTTGAGCACGACGTGCTTGCCGGTTTGACTGGTGTCGCCGAGCGTATCCAGGAGCTTGACATGATCTGCATCGTGCCCGCGGCGGTTTCGTTTGAGGGCCAGCCGCTGCTCGACTACATGATGCTCAAGGACGGTCATGTGGTGCCGGCGCGTTCGAGCATTGCCCTGCAGCGTGGCGAGAACAACGACACACGTTGGGCGCCGCCGGTGTTCGACGTGGACGGCGTGCGCATCGCCGTGATTTTTGACTTGGACCGCGAACTCGAGATGCTGCCGACCGGTGTTGACCTCATTGCGTATTTCCAATTCAACGCGTTTGACATGACCGACCGCGAGACTGCCGCCATTGCCGCCGTTCGCAGCGGCGCCTACCGCAAGATCGCATCCAAGCGCAGCGTGTGGTTTGCCTGCATGGCGCCGGTCGGTGCCTATGACGAGTCGGTGTATACCGGCGGTTCGTTTGTGCTCGACGACTGCGGTCGCGTGGTGGCCCAGGCGCCGTGCTTTGAGGAGAGCCTGCTGGTTCAGGAGATTCAGCGCGGCGTGATGCTCGATGCCCTGGAGGATCACGAACTGCCCGAGTTCCGTTCCGAGGAGTGGCTGTGGCAGGCGCTGGTGCTCGCCGTGCGCGACAACGCCCGAGCCCACGGTGCGTCGCGTGCTGTGGTGGCACTCGAGGGTGACTTGCCGTCGTCCCTGCTGGCGGCGCTGGCCGTCGACGCTCTGGGCCCGCGCAATGTGATTGGCCTGGTGCTGGGGCGCAACCGTATCTTTGCGCCGGCGCAGGAAGAAGCCGAGGCTGCCCGCTGTGCCGCCGTCCGCGCCATCGCCGAGCGTCTGCACATTCGCACCGTCGAGCGCGATGCACCGGATGCGGCGCGCGTGCTCGATCGCGACGTGTCGGCGGGCGATGCCGAGCGCCTGCGCTCGCGCACGCTGGGCCTGATGCTGGAGGATACGGCGCTCGAGCTGGGTGCGATGGCGCTGAGCCCGCTGTCCAAAACCGAGTACGCGCTGGCGGCGCCGGCGCTTTGCGGCGGCTACCAGGGCGACTTTGCGCCCTTTGGCGATGTGTACCTGTCGACGCTTGAGTTTGTGGCGCGTGTGCGCAACCGCACGTCTGCCGTGGTGCCCCAAGAGCTCGTGACGCTCAACGCAGTGGAAGATTGTATGGAGCGCGTGCTGGCGCAGGCGCTCTCGACGCTCGACGGTCCGGTCGATATGCTCGACCGTGCGGCACAGCTGCTCGGCGGGCTTGAGCCGGGTGAGGTCGATGGCGCGCTCGAGGCGCACGTGGACCGCAATCGATCTTTCGACGACATCCCGATGGCCGCTGGCAAGCCTGAGGCCTGCTCGCTGCTGCTGATGCTCGTTCGACAGGGTGAGGCTGCCCGCCGCATGTTGCCGATGGCGCCGATCGTCTCGGCCCGTTCGTTTGCCGAGCGTGCCTGGCCGTATATGCTCGCGTGGTCCGACCTGGGGCTTAACGGCAAGGAGCGTATGACGGTCGATTCGCTGGCGCGCGCCGAGGTGCGCCGTTTTGCTGACGAGGATACGAGCGAGCGCGTGCGAAACGAGATGATGGGCGTGCTGGGCGAGCTACTGGGTATTTCGCCCGAGCAGATGGAGGAGCTGCGCTCCGAGGACGGCCAGCGTCGCTTGCATGAGGGCATGAAGAAGTTTGAGGGCGAGGTCCAGGACGCCATCGATAAGATGATGGGCGGTCAGGGCGGCCCGCAGGGCGGGCCCCAGGGCGGACCGATGCCGCACCCGCCGGTTGATCCGAGGCAGTTCCCCTTTTTCTCGCAGAACTAACTATGGGATAGGATTCGCTTCCAACCCTGACACTTCAACTAAGCATCTTGGCCCCGTTGTGTTATTCTAGAACAGACGTTCGTGAATGATGCGCGGGGCCTTGTCTTGCGCTGTGCTTGTGGCGAGGGGAGGTCGGCTTGGTTATCTTGGGCATTGACCCCGGTTTGGCTCATACGGGTTGGGGGATTATCGAGGAGCGGCGTGGCGAGGTTCGCTGCCGTGCCTATGGCTGCATCGAGACCAGTGCCGGAAGTCCGCTCGCGGTGCGCCTGTCGCATATCGCCCGCGACCTCAAGGGCGTTGTCGAACGCTATCGTCCCGATACCGCTGCTATCGAGAGCATTTACTTTGGCGCCAACGTTCGTTCGGCCATCCCCACGGCGCATGCCCGCGGTGCTGCACTCGTCGCACTTTCGGAATGCGCGCTCGAGATTGGCGAGTACACGCCCATGCAGATCAAACAGGCTGTGGTGGGCACTGGCGCCGCGGACAAGCGGCAGGTCGCCTACATGGTACGCACACTCACACAGCTCGATCACGACCCGCATCCCGACCATGCCGCCGATGCCCTGGCCTGCGCCATCTGCCACGTAAACCTCAGCCGCACCCGCGCCCTCACCGGTGGCGAGTTCTATCAACAGAGAGGAACCGGATACTGATGATTTCCCAGCTCCACGGAACGCTTGTCGAGGCCACGATGAGCTCTGCTGTCGTCGATGTGTCGGGCGTTGGCTTTGAGCTCGGCATCTCGGGTAGCACTGCGGCCACGTTGCCGACGCCCGGTGGCGAGGTCCGCCTCTACACGCGTATGCAGGTGCGCGAGGACGCCATGACACTTTTCGGTTTTTCCTCAAAGGATGAGCGCATGATGTTCGACCGGCTCGTGTCCGTTTCGGGCGTCGGCCCGCGCCTGGCGCTCGCCGTGCTCTCCACCTATACCGTGGGACAGCTGTATTCTCTGGTAATGGCCGAGGACGACAAAGGCATGGCCAAGGTGCCTGGCGTGGGCAAAAAGACCGCGCAGCGTCTCATCCTGGAGCTCAAGAGCACCTTTGCCAAGGACAAGGGCTTTGTGCCGGTCGATGTAATTCCCGGCCAGGTTGCGATGCCGGTTCCCGCTGCCGCTCCCTCGGCGATCGACGATGCCCGCGCGGCACTCCTTTCCATGGGCTTTAGCCCGCAGGAGACCGATGTTGCCCTGAGCGGGTATGATGGGCAGGATATGCGTGTCGAGGATCTGCTCGGCGCGGCGCTTAAGCGACTCGGAATGGATGCGTGATGTGGGAAGCCGATGACTCTCAGGACCTGTGGGCGACGCCCGGCAACTCGCCGGCGGCATCCATGGCGCACGGTGAGCGCGTGGTGGGCTCGGAGCTGACGCCCGAGGACCTCGATGTCGACCGCACCTTGCGCCCTCAGCGCTTGGACGACTACTGCGGCCAGGAGCACATCAAGCAGAGCCTGCGCGTGTTGATCGAGGCAGCGCAGAGCCGTGGCGAGACGCTCGACCACGTGATCTTCTCAGGCCCTCCGGGCTTGGGCAAGACCACGCTGGCTACGGTTATCGCCAACGAGCTGGGCACTCAGATCAAGACGACGAGTGGCCCTGCCATCGCGCGTACCGGCGACCTGGCGGCTATCCTTACCAATTTGCAGCCGGGCGACGTGCTGTTTATCGACGAGATCCACCGCCTCAACCGTTCGGTCGAGGAGGTCCTGTATCCCGCGATGGAGGACTTTGCGCTCGATATCGTAATCGGCAAGGGTCCGGCGGCTCGCTCGATTCGCCTTGACATCCCCAAGTTCACACTGGTGGCGGCGACGACCCGCTCGGGCATGCTGACCGGTCCGCTGCGCGACCGCTTTGGCATCTCGTATCGCCTGGATTACTACACCGTCGAGGAGCTCGCCCAGATCGTGACGCGCTCAGCGACCATCCTGGGCGCGACGATTGACCATCCCAGCGCGCTCGAGATAGGCTCGCGCTCGCGCGGCACGCCGCGTCTTGCAAACCGTCTGCTCAAGCGCGTGCGCGACTATGCGCAGGTGCGCGGTAACGGTCCCATCGAACTCGACATTTGCCGTCAAGCGCTCGAGTTCTTCGAGATCGATGAGCTTGGCCTGGACTGGATGGACATCCGTATTTTGGAGACGCTTGCCAAGACGTTCTCCGGTCGCGCCGTGGGCCTGACCACGCTTGCCAGCGCGGTAGGCGAGGACCCGGGCACGCTTGAGGATGTCTATGAGCCCTATCTGCTGCAGTGCGGTCTGATGATCCGTACGCCCCAGGGCCGCCAAGCAACCCTTCGCACGTTTGAGCATTTGGGGATCGAGCCAACCGTTTAGGGATGGTTTTGTTTTGGCAGGCTGTTAGGCTATCGCTGGGCATTGGATAAACATATCGCCATTCATCGGTTACGGGTGTTTTTCTATTGCGCGCCCGTGCTATGCTGGATTGGTCTTTTTCTCATCCGGTAACGAAAGGACCGCCCATGCCTACTGACATCGAAATCGCACGTTCCGTCACGCCGCTGCCTATTACCGAGGTGGCTAAGAACGCCGGCGTTGACGTTAAGCATCTGATTCCGTACGGCTTCGACAAGGCTAAGGTCGACTACTCCCTGCTCAATGAGCCAACTGATCATCAGGCTAAGCTCGTCCTCGTGACCGCTATCAACCCCACGCCCGCCGGCGAGGGTAAGACCACCACGACCATCGGTCTTGCCGACGGTCTGCGCCGTCGCGGCGTCAAGAGCGCCGTGGCTCTGCGCGAGCCTTCGCTCGGTCCCGTCTTTGGCGTGAAGGGCGGTGCCGCCGGTGGCGGTTGGGCCCAGGTTATCCCCATGGAGGACATCAACCTGCACTTTACCGGTGACTTCCATGCCATCGGTGCCGCCAACAACCTGCTGGCCGCTATGCTCGACAACCATATTCAGCAGGGCAACCAGCTCGGTATCGACGTTAAGCGCATCACCTGGAAGCGCGTCGTCGACATGAACGACCGTCAGCTCCGTCACGTCATCGACGGCATTGGCGGCAAGGCCCAGGGCGTGCCGCGCGAGGACGGCTTCGACATTACCGTCGCCTCCGAGATTATGGCAATCTTGTGCCTGTCCACGAGCATTAACGACCTCAAGGAGCGCCTGGGCGAGATCGTCGTCGGCTACAGCTTTGCCGGCGAGCCCGTCCGCGCTCGCGACCTTAAGGCTCAGGGCGCCATGGCTGCTCTGCTCAAGGACGCGCTCAAACCCAACCTGGTGCAGACGCTCGAGGGCACGCCTGCGTTTGTCCACGGCGGTCCCTTCGCCAATATCGCCCACGGCTGCAACTCCATCATGGCCACCCGCATGGCCATGCGCTTTGGCGATGTTGCCATTACCGAGGCCGGCTTTGGTGCCGACCTGGGTGCTGAGAAGTTCCTCGATATCAAGTGCCGCATGACGGGCGTTCGTCCCAGCGCTGTCGTGGTCGTTGCGACTGCCCGCGCGCTTAAGTACAACGGCGGTGTCGCCAAGGCCGACCTCAACGAGGAGAACCTTGAGGCCCTTAAGGCCGGCATGCCCAACCTGCTGCGCCATGTCGACAACATTCAGAACGTGTACGGCCTGCCCTGTGTGGTCGCCATCAACCGCTTCCCGACGGACACCGAGGCCGAGCTGGAGCTCATCGAGTCCGAGTGCCAGAAGCTTGGCGTCAACGTTAAGCTGTCCGAGGTCTGGGCCAAGGGCGGCGAGGGCGCGCTCGACCTGGCCGATGAGGTCATGCGCCTGATCGAGCAGCCGAGCGAGCTCAAGTTTGCTTACGAGGACGGTGCCGATGTGGCCGACGCCCTCGAGGCCGTTGCCACCAAGGTTTACCGTGCCGACGGCGTTGACTTTACGCCGGCTGCCAAGCGCCAGCTCGCTGAGCTGCGCGAGAACGGCTTTGGCAACCTGCCGGTGTGCGTGGCCAAGACGCAGTACAGCTTTAGCGACAACGCTAAGGCCCTCGGTGCCCCCGAGGGCTTCCGCATCACCGTGCGCGAGCTCAAGGTTTCCGCCGGCGCTCACTTCGTGGTCGCGCTGACCGGCAGCGTTCTGACCATGCCGGGCCTGCCCAAGGTTCCCGCGGCCGAGAACATCGACGTCGACAACGACGGCAACATCACCGGCCTGTTCTAAGCCCGCTATTCATAGCCGCTTGCCCGCCCCGCCGCGCCACCAAGGCCCGGCGGGGCTTTTTATCCCGAGGACCGCGCATGTCTTGTAGATACCGGCGGGCACTGCCCATCATAGGCTTTTGCGCGGGTAGAATGCATGGATAACTCGATGCTTGCAGGCGACGGAAAGGAAACGTTGCATGGACCAGGATAAGACGACCGTAATGGGTGGCTACGGCTCCGCGCAGGCGGGTAATAGCGCCGATGCGACCCGCGTTGTGGCAAATCCCGGCTACGTCGCGCCCGACGCGACCCAGGCCACGGCCGAGCCCACGCGAGTTATGGGTTATGGCAACGCGGCGCCGGACCCTTACGCTGTCCCTTCGCAAAGCCCCTACGGCAACGTGGCACCAGACCCGTTTGATTACGCGCCGCAGGACCCCTATGCCAGTTCCGCGCCGGACCCTTACAGCGATTTGTCGCAAAATTCCATTCCGCAGCCTCAGCAGACGACGTATATGCCGCGTACGGCACAGGCCCAGCCTCGTTATGACTCGCGCGATTCGCGTGCGCGCCAGCCCTATCGCGAGTATCCCAAATCGATTCCGCAGTATGGCGAGGACGAGGGGGAGAAGCCCTCGCGTTCGTCGAGCGTTATTAAGAAGATTCTCATCGTACTGGCGATCTTCTTTGCCTTATCGGTTGTGTTTGCCATCGTGTCGGGCATGCTCAATAAACGAGGCGCTTCAACCGATACGACGGCAGAGCAGACCGAGGCTACCCAGTCCGGCGCTGTGGACCTGAGTGATATCCCGGGACAGTACTGGTCTAACGCCAAGAAGCTCCTCAAGTCGCGCGGGGCCGACCTTTCGAACGCCGTGATTCTGACCGAGGATGGCTCGACGCCCGTTGTCGATGCCAATTGGGTCGTAACGTCTGCCTACTATAACGACAACGGTAACCTGGAGGTTCAGCTTACGCGCAAGGACAGTTCGTCGGGCAATGTGTCCGGCGATCAGAGCGGTACGGACAGTTCGAGCTCTAATACGCTGGAAGACCTGAGCAACAAGGCCCAGGAGCTGGGAGACAAGGCCCAAGAGCTGGGCGATACGGCCCAAAACCTCGGCGACACCGCGCAGAACCTGGGCGACATGGCGACGGATGCCTGGAACGCGCTGCAAAACGGCATTTCGGGCGCACAGGGGAACTAGCGGCTGAGCTGCTAGAGCCTTAGCGGTGCAAACAAAAACGGGACGCAGTGTCGCGTGACCGGGCGCATGTGCGCGCTGGTCGGCGGTCCTGCGTCCCGTTTTGCCGTCGATTACAGTTGCTCGGCCGGGCGCTCGGGCGAGCTAAAACCCGAGTCAAACGTGACGACGCACGAGGCGTCGGGCCGGCGCTCGTGCACGATGCGCGTGACGAGTTCCAGCAGCTCCTCGTCGGATATGTCAAAACCGTCGGGGCGCACCAGGTCAAACGAGACGAAGCCGTCGTGCTCGTGCAGGTCGTGGATGGAAAGTGCGGGGTCGATCTGCATGATGCCGCGCTTGACCCAGCCGCGCAGGTCGTCGCCGGTTGTCGCGATGGGGTCGCAGTGCAGCGTAATATCGATGCCCATTTGATGCTTGATATCGTGCTCGATGGTGTCCAGAATCTCGTGGTGCTCAAACGCATCGCTCTCGCCGGGCATCTCCACGTGTGCGCTGGCAAACTGGCGACCGGGGCCGTAGTCGTGCACCATGAGGTCGTGGGTGCCTAGCACTTGCGGATAGGACATGATTTTGTCGCGAATCTCCTGCACCAGCTTGGGGTCGGGCGCCTGTCCCAGCAGCGGGCTGATGGCATCGCGCACCAGGCCCATGCCACTGACGCAGATAAAAATGCCCACGCCCAGGCCGGCCCAGCCGTCGAGGTCGAAGCCGGTTGTCTGTGAGATGAGCGCCGCCGCCAAGACCGAGCCCGAGGTGATGACATCGTTTTTGGAATCCTGCGCCGTGGCGATGAGCGTCTCGGAATCAATACGGTCGCCCAGCGCGCGGTTGAACGCGGCCATCCAGAACTTGACGAGCATGGACGCGACCAGCGCCGCAACGGAAATGAACGTGTAGGCGGTGGGAGAGGGCTTGATGATTTTGGTGATGGATTCGAGCACCAGGTTGATGCCGACGGCGCAAACGAGGACGGCGACAAACAGGCCGGCGAGGTATTCGTAGCGACCATGGCCATAAGGGTGACCTTCATCGGCCGGGCGACTGGCAAGCCGGAACCCGAGCAGGCTCACGATGTTGCTCGAGGCATCGGAGAGGTTGTTGAAGGCGTCGGCGACAAGCGACACGGAACCGGCGAGCAAGCCCGCGATGCCCTTGGCCAGGCACAGGGTGATGTTGAGGCCGATGCAGATGAGGCTTGCGGCAAAACCAGCATTGGTGCGGCAGGAGGTATCGACCGGCTCGCTTTCGCTGCCGGGAACAAGCGTATGTACCAGCTGATTTACAAATAGCATAACGGTCTTCCTCACAATCATGGTTAAGGGGATAGTGTAGCTCGAGCGGTCGCATTGCGTGCCAATGTTCAGAAAATGCAGTAATGGTCTACCTGCGCTAACGAGTGACGTGGGGCGGGCTGCCGGCGGATTTTCGCTGCCGCCCCTAAACGTTTGTCCTAGCGTCCAATTTTGGGCCACATGGGTATGGGCATGCGTCTGTTTGCTCGACATACTTAATGTCGACAGTCCCTGTGCAAAGGAGGACGTTTCCATGGACGAGATGTTTGCCATTAAATGCCAAAACTGCGGCGGTCCTATGTACTCGCACCAGGCAAAGCGCAGCTTTGAGTGTGCCTATTGCGGAACAGTCATTCCGTGGGAGGCCGATGCGGGGGAGCCCAAGAGCGCCCTGGGCATTCGCCATACGCCGCTGACGGTGGTGGACGGGCTGCTCAAGCTCGCGCATGTCTCGCAGCTCGAGCGCCCGGAGGACCCGGACTGGCATTTCTTCAATTCGCACTGGCGCAATCAGTCGGTTCTTGAGCATCTGCTGTGGGAGGACCGCGGTACCGCGCAGGAGTTCCAAGAGGCCACACACGTGAGCATTCCCTGCCCCTTCTGCGGCGCGTCCTTTGAGGGCGAGTCCACCCAGCGTGTATTTGAATGCCCGTCGTGCGGCAACAAGATTGGTGTGGCCGACTTGCTCAAACCCGGCACGTTTAGCAAGCGCCTGACCATGGGCGTGGGTGCCGAGTATGTGCCAGAGCAGGGCATTCCGTGTGAGATTTCCCCACAGCAGGCGCGTGCCAACGCGCTGCAACTGGTGCGCCAGTATCCGGACGCGTTTGCCGGACACGATGTAGAAGATGCGATTCAAAACGACATGATGCTCTTCTATTTCCCCATGGCGCTGGCGGACCTGCGTATGATGGCGTCCTTCCCGGGCAAGGGCCTGAGCAAAGAGACCCTGGTGTACTACGAGGTGCTCGATTGGGCATACCCCAGGGCCAACTACCTGGACGTTCGCCTTATGGGCATTTTGGAGCCGTGGGACTTTGCCAAGGTGGGGCCGTTCGATCCTGCCATGCAGGAAGGCGACTTCCGCGTCGTCTCCGTCGATGCGTCCACCAAGGACCAGGTGGTCATTGACAAGCTGGCGCTCGACGTTGCGGGCAACGATGCCGAGGCGACCCTGGGGCTCAATAAAAAGAGCATCCGCACGTGGGCGCGCAAGGCTCGCAAGCATAAGGACGGTCTGGTGATGGTGCCGGTCTACTTTGTCGATCGCCCGGCGTCGGATGATCGTGATGGCGAGCAGGTGCGAATTGCCGTGAACGGTCAGACGGGCCGCGCAGCCGCGGTGGTGTTTAGCGACAAGCGCGAGACGCATATCGTGGCGCCGCTCAATCCAAGTGTGATGCTGTCGAGTGAAAGCACCGTGCACGCCACGCCCATCGAGGTCAAATACGTCAAATCGCCGTTCCTATACCAGATCGTCCGCCGCGGAGGCGGCGAGCAACCGCGCCAGGTGGCAGCCGCAGTCGAGGGCTCCTACCGAGAGGAAAAGCCCAAGCGCAAAGGATTGTTCGCTGCGATCTTTGGAAAGTAGGGGAGCGGTGCCGGTTGGCACTGCGACGCGAAAGCCGAGGTTACGGGGGCAGCTCGCGGGAGTGCGAACTGCCCCCGTTTTTGCGCTGCGTGGAAGTGCCGGGCACTTCATTAAATGCCCTCGCTCGGAGCGTTAGCGTTGAGCAATATTATGCTTGTCGAGGCCTTCTAAAATTGTCTGCCCACGGTGGCGGCATCAAAATAAGAGGGACTCTGAAGCTGCTCTAGTAGACCGCTCCGGGCTCGGGCTTAATCTTGGATGGCTTACCGGTCTTCAAACACTTCTCTATTTCGGCGATAGGGTCGCTCATGCAGTAGGCGTAGCACCTCTCATGGAAGGTCTGCTCATACTCACGCATAAGGCGGTCCAGCTTCGCGCTGTCCTCCTTGCTGAGGTAGATGTACATCTCAGCTCCTTTTCAGCTGGTTCAGCATATCATCGTTTTGGGAGTATGCGGCAGACGATAGCGCGGTGGTCGTTCCTAGCCATTGACGCTCCTGACGCCGTGCTCGATTTCCCAGTCGATACTGCGCTTCCATGCCTCTTCCCACGTTTTCGGCGGGTTTTTCTCGCTCTTCCTCGAGCAGAGCCTCGAGAGCCTCATCGGGAACGTTGGAGAGCCTATCAGGTCGGTCGTCGACCCCAAAGGAGTCATAGTCTACAGCTTTTCCCATTTGATGCCGCGGCTCCTTTATAAGACCTCATCGTTTCGATTATCGCGTCGTAATCGCTCGGTCCCATTTTACGCGTCTGATTTATTGATTTGTGTTTGGGGCAGTGTCGGTCTAGTTGGTAATCAGGGGCTCGGTATTATTCGGCCGCCGTCTCCCTCACCCTTTCGATGCGTTAGTAGCGTTCTGTATAATGACATTTATTGTCGAAACGGGTGCTAGGAGCGCTTGAATGAGAATAAAACGTGCGTTGCTTGCTGTGCTGTGCGCCGTCGCTGCTCTATCGGTTGCATTGCCCACAATCACACTGGCGGATGATTCAAGCAGCAACGGTTCCAAGGACAACAAGTACTACTATGACAAGGTTGTTAACACGGGCCTGGACAATGGCTATTCGGAATCCAATAGCATCAAAGAGGGCGACCCCCACTTCGGATGGAAGCTCGGCAGGTTCGTCGTCAGCGGCTTCACGAGCAGAGCGGGCGACGATGTTCCTGTGTTTCTTAAAAACAGTGGCGATCAGGTTGAGCTCAGCTTTCAGCTCAATCAGAATATCGATTCCCTGAACGGGGACAATAAAAGAAAAATCTCCGGCGACGAAAACGGGTACGACGAGTATTTCGGCATTCCCAAGACTGATTTCGGTCACGGTACCCTCATAACCAAGCATACCGATTACCAGAACGCCTCAACCGAGCCCACCGTCAGCACTGAATACCTTTCGAGCATAGAAGTCGGCGCCAACACCCATATCGACATGTATGAGGAGGGCGATTACGAGGTGGCTCTCGACTACGAGATCGAGTCGCCAGGCCTCCTGCCGTTCAGGCCGGCTTACAACAACTATCGCATCTTCTTCAAGTTCAAGGTGCGCAACAGCAACACCATGATGTTCCTCTTCGACACTGCGACGAATGACGAGTTGTTCAACGGCTCAGTCACCTCGAGTGGCTTCCGGATTGACATGGCTGGGTCACACTATCTTGACGTGAGTGTGAAGAGGGAGGTTCTCGACAGCACCGGCGATGGCCTTACCGAGGACGTGCGCTTCAACAAGACGGCGACCGACGGTGCGGTGTTCGAAGACGAGGGCATTTACACGGTGACCGTGAAGAACCCCAATACGGGTGAGGAGGCCACGACCAAGAGAATCTATGTGGGTACCAACGATGCCATGAAGGCTTCGGTCGCCAACAACATGACACTTGCCGAGGCTCAACGACAGATTGCGGAGGGAACGACCGTCGCGGACGATGGAACGCTCAAGCGCGCCTCGAAAAAGACCGATACCGCGGCCAATGAGAGTTCTGGCAAGAACGGGGGCATCGCCGGCATGGGCGGCCCCGTTCTTGCTCTGTTTGCCGTGGCCGCCGTCCTTATCTTCGCGTCCATCTTGATAGCCCGGCGTAAGAAGATGGCTGCTGCCGGTGCTTCCAGCGAATCTGGGCTCGCTGTGCCCGATACAGATCTCGATGGCGAGGAAGGCAGTGGTGGGCGATGAGGCGAGCCATTACCCTGATGCTCGTCATCGTGATGGTGGTGTCCGGGCTTCCGGGATGCGCGTCCTCTACTGAGCAGTCCAGAGGGTCGTCTGGCGTGGGAGCATCCGGATCGGTGAATAAGGTCGCCGCCATTCAGACGGCAGGCCTCGAGTTCGAGGCCCTTTCCGACCCTGATCTTCAGCGCTACGTGGCGGACGCCGTATATTCTGGCCTTGTCCAGAAGATTGATTCCGACGAGTACTACGTCGAGAACGTTCAGACAACCTATGTCTCGAAAGAATATCTTGAGGAGCTCTCCTACAACACTCAGTCGAACATCTACTTTGGTTATACGCTTGCGGATCTTGAAGAAGCCTTCGGCGGTGAGCGCTACGTCTTCACGCTCGGTGAAGACGGCCAGACCGCTGTCAAGGCATTCGAGGACTACGATGACACCTACGACCAGGTGGTGAGGAACATCGCTGTCGGCACGGGGGTCATCCTTGTGTGCGTCACGGTATCCGCTGTTACCGGCGCCGCCGGGGCGCCTGCTGCAAGCGTGATATTTGCTGTCTCGGCCAAGTCCGGAGCCGTGGTCGCGCTGTCCTCCGGCGCCATCAGCGGCGCTTCTGCTGCCATCTTCAAGGGCATCGAGACGGGTGACATGGATGAGGCTCTGAAGGCCGGGGCCTTTAGCGGCAGCGAAGGCTTCATGTGGGGTGCGATTGGTGGTGCGCTGTGCGGAGGCGCCGGGAAGACCCAAGCTTTAAGGGGCGCCACCACCGGTGGTTTGACGATGAACCAGGTTGCGACAATTCAGAAGGAGTCTGGGCTCCCGCTCGATGTCCTCAAGCAATTTAACGACATGGATCAGTACGAGATTATCAAAATCGCAGGGCTTACCCCCAAGATGGTCAACGGCAAGACAGCTCTTATTCGCGATATCGATCTCACCTTTACTGATGAGATGGGGCACACGAACCTTGAGAGGATGAAGGAGGGCCTGGCGGCACTCGATCCCGCCACTGGTGAGGCTTATGAACTCCACCATATCGGGCAGCAGGTCGAATCGACGCTGGCGATCCTTACGCAGGAGGAGCATAGGCTTGGAGGGAACTCGAAGATTTGGCATAAGTTGACGAAGTCCGATGTGCACGCCGATGGGAACAACTGGGACGCCCAGAGGAAAGCCTTCTGGGAGTACATGGCGCAGGTGCTGGAATAGCGAGGTGTTGGGATGAGCAGCGTATGTCAGAGCCTTTCCGAGCTTCCGAACTTCAGATGCTTGGGCGCGGCTGACTCCGGCGCGATTGACGAGGCGGAGGCTAAGCTGGGCCTGAGCTTTGCAAAGGAGTATAGAAGCTACCTCGAGGGCTGCTCCTTCGCCAGCGTCAACGGACATGAGCTCACGGGTATCTGCAAATCGCCGAGGCTTGATGTTGTAGGCGCAACGCGGAGGGAACGTGAAAACCGCCCCGGCATTGATCCTGCTTGGTATGTCATGGAGCGAACGGGCGTTGATGGCGTCGTCGCATGGCAGGACGCGGATGGCGTTGTCTATTATTCCGTTCCCGGGTCCGGATACATGGTGGTTTGCGATTCACTTCTTGAATACGTTAAGCGCTAAAGGCTGAACGCGGGTTCAATCGGTGGGTAACCCTAGCCCGAGGCGTCAGCCGCCGGGCTCTGCTCTTTCGATTAGGCGGGCCGTGCAGGAGTTTTCAATGTCGCGGCAGAATATTGTTGCGAATGAGGGATTGTTGGGTGCAGCGGTATGAGAAACACGTCGGTGCCGTACCTGTGAGATGGTCCGTATCTTTAAGCCGCTTATTACTCTTGTTAGCGTCTACTTACGTATCCCCGAGATGCGCGTCTGCCGCTTAGTTCACCTCAATGTGCTAAGCTGAAACTGAGCCGGAGGAGCTAAGGTTTTCTTGCCTATATGTAACCCTCCGGCTCTTTTGTATGCCGATGGCGGTAGATGTAAATAAACGGTGGAGCGACTGCAAAAGAGCCTCTTCGCTGGGTAAAATCAGGTTGTGCCGCGGAACCCGCTCCTCAGTCGGTCAACTTTGGAGACGCGGGCAACGCAGGTGCTATCGTCTAAAGGGCCGGCTGCAACCGGCCCTTTTCATGACTCCCTTCGCTATCCGTTACTGCTTATATTCCCGCCAGATCGAGTAGAGGTTCCGGACGATGCCGGTCACATACATCGAGAGGCGCAGGATTTCGAGAAACAAGTTCATAGGCTTCACCCCAATCGGAGATCGGAGCGTTGCCCGCAGGCGGATTCCGCGGCGGTCAAGATTTTACCTCACAGGCCGCGGTGGGAGACATCTATCTCGTTTCTGCTAAAGAGGCGACCTAAAACAGGCAACTCTCAATCAGCTCTTTACCGCGCAGGACATCAATCCACTCCTGCGGGATGGCGTCCATACCATAGGCCGTGCCCGCGAGGGCGCCGGCGACGGCTGCGGTGGTGTCGGTATCGTCGCCCAGGTTGACGGCGGTAAGCACGCAGTCTTCGTAGCTGGTGGTGTTCACAAAGCACCAGGTAGCAGCTTTAAGCGTGTCGCGCACGAAGCCGCCAGACCTGATTTCGTGCTCGGGCACGTCTTTCAGGTGGAGCACCCACGAGGGAAGTTCGCCGTTCATCACGCTCCTCACCAGCTCGACAAATATGACGCATGCGTTAGTCGACGTCCTGTGGGCGTGCGTAATCGCGGAGACCTCGCAGATCTCTTCGTCTGTCGCACCGGTGAATGCCAGGGGTGCGATGCGCATGAGTGAGCCGTTGCCGTTGTCGCGCTCGCCGGAGCCTCCCTTGCCGGAGCGAAGTGCGCGGGCGGTCGTGCCGCCGTAATCGAAGACGCTGTCGATCGTATACTCGCCGCGGTCAATCCAGCTTACGAACTTGTCGCGCATGTCTACGGTGTCGATATGTCCGAGCTCCCTAATCGAGTCGCAGGTGGCAAGCGTCATAGATGTGTCGTCGCTCCAGGTGCCGGCGGGCTGCCCATGCGTGCCGTAGCCGATCATGTCCGTGCATTCGAACGTGCCGCGGGCCCTGAACTCGTAAGGAACGCCCAACGCGTCGCCGACGGCAAGTCCATAGATGCAGTCGCGCAGTGTCGTTTTCGGTCTGTCTGTCATGGAGCGCTCCTCTTATGTCGGGGGATATGAAACGCCGTCGGGGGCATCGGTCGCAACGTGCTGCTACCCTTGCGCTTCGCCATTAGTCGCTTCGTTGATGGCGCGGTACTCGGCACTCAGCTCGCGCGCCAGCTCTTCCTTGCTTGGAAGATACGGCAAGTATTTGGCGGCAAACACTTGGTCGTTGTCTTCGGGCAGCGTGTACTCGACAATCGAGTCGCTTTTGTCCGCGCAGAGCACAATGCCTATAGGCGGATTGTCGCCTTCGTTCATGAGCTCGCGCGTGTAGTAGTTCACATACATTTGCATCTGGCCCAGGTCCTGATGCGTAAGGTCATCGGTCTTAAGGTCGATGAGCACGAAGCAGCGCATCAGATAGTTGTAAAACACAAGGTCAATATAGAAATGGCGCCCATCAAAGGTGATGCGCTTTTGGCGCGCCTCGAAAGCGAAACCACGGCCAAGCTCCAGCAGGAACTTCTGAAGATGCGTGATGAGCGCCTGCTCTAGATCGCTCTCGCGAAACGCAGTATCGTCCGAGAAACCTAAAAACTCCAGTACATATGGGTCGCGGATGATATCCTCGGGGCGACGAGCCGGGGCGCTCTTTTGGATTTCCTGGGTGACGGCCTCCTTGTCCTTGCTGGCAAGCAGGCGCTCGCAGAACATGGTGTTGATCTGGCGCTCGAGCTGACGCGTGCTGCAACGAGAATCGGCGCATTCGTTCATGTACCAGGCGCGAGCATCAGGGTCGGGAATGCGCATCAACCTGCGGTAATGAGTCCAGCTCAATTCGCTACGCAGTGCGTCGCGAATTGGAAACGCAAGAAAGAACTGACGCATATTGCGAAGGTTTGCGATGCCAAAGCCTCTTCCGAAATCCGCGGTAAGCCTTCTGGAGAGGCCTGCAATCAATGCCTCTCCATATGCTGCGCGCTCCTCTCCGCCCTGTTCATCAACAATGCTCTTGCCGATCTCCCAATACGCCTCAACCATCGCAAAGTTAACGGCGGTATAGGCCTTGTCGCGAGCGGCGTTGAGAATCGAGGAAACCTGCTTGTAAAAAACTTCTGGCACGATTGCCGATTCTCCACGGTTTACCAGTTCGCCCATCACTGTCGCCCCACTTTCCTCTTGTGGAATGTATCTTTATTGCATTTAGCTTAAAGCCTCGCGCGGACACGAATTGCTGTGCTGTCTGGCACCTTCGCATGGGAGCCTTGCGGTGACTAAAATGTGGCCATAGAGGCAGTTTTAGCGAACCCCGCGGGAGTGACACGCATGGATAACAACACTTTGCTGTTCCAGGACAAAGGTTCGGGCGGGTTTAAAGACGTCAGGATTTACCCCAACCGCATCGAGGTGCTCAAGAAGGGCACTTTCGGCGGCAAGCATATCGAGATTGTCTACCTTAAGGACATCACGGGCGTTAACAGGATCAAGGGCCGCAATGTTTTTCTGCGCAACAGGTTGTTGACTGCCTGTGTCTTTAGCCTGAGCAACCGCTCCCAGGCCCAGGAATTTGTGAACGCGCTGAACATGGTGATGTAGCCGACGTCGGCGTTCGGGCCAGACTTACGCCCGCGCATCTGGCGGCATGGTGGCTGGTCGTTCAACCTGCGAGGCGTCCTTTATGCGCTGCCCCTTCATGTCAAAAATAGGGGCACAGAACGGTATTCCGCGCCCCTGATTGAGCCGATGCGTCTGAAAACCGGCTTGCCTATTCGCTAGCGCCTTCGTTGTTTTCGCGGTCACTGGCAAGCATTGCTGCGCCGGCGACCGTCGTCGCCACGGCGGCAGCGGCGAGCCCGGCGGCGATGCCAGAGCCGTCGCCCGTGCCGGCGAGCTTCTCGCCCGAGCCCTTGCTCTTGTTGCCCTTGCCGTTCTTGTCGGCGCTGTCCGTGGCGGCATCGTTGCCGTTGCCGCCGCCGGTACCGTTGCCGGTGCCGCCCGCACTGCCCGAGGCCGCTACGGTAAAGCTTGCGGATCCGTCGCTGGCGAGCGTGTAGTTCTGCGCCGCGTCGCCCAAGAGACCGTTCACGCGCACCCAGTACGTTCCTGCGGCAAATGTTTCGCCCTCGGCCATTGCCGTGCCCGGAGCGCCGTCCGCGTCGTGCACAAACTCGAGCTGGGCCGTGCAGGCATCGGTTTCGAGCTTGCCCTCGAGTGATGCCGCAATCTTGGCGCGCACGTCTTCGCCGGCCTTAAGGCCTTCGAGTCCCTCAAAATGAGGCGTCAGCGCACGTGGATCGATATCGATGGGCACAGGGCCCTGCAGCCCCGTAACAGTCTCGTTGCCCAGGGCGTCGACATCCACATATTCGATGGCAAACGCATGTCCCGAGGCTGCTACGTTGAGTACGTTGCTGCTGTCGACAAGGCGGAAATGGCCCTCGCCAACGGTCTTGCCATCTTGGAGCGAGGCATCGCTCAGCGAGTCGCCGTACGTCATGCGCATGCGGGTCGGGAGATAGCACGAAACGGTTTGCTTGTGCTGCGCATCGTTGTAATTGCGCTGGTAGATGCTCCGGGCCAGTGCCGCATCAACAAAGTCGGATGCGATGATGCCAATGTGCTTGCGGCAGTCCGCCTTTGTGCTCTCAACTCCGGTATTGTTTATATACGAGCTCTTGTACAGGTGCTCGTTGACCACTCGCGCTGCGGTAAAAGGGTTGTTTTGCGTGCAGCTCGTGTAGTTGATAAACCAGCAGCGCTCCGTTGCCTGCACCGTTGTCCCGTCCGCGGCAGTGATATCTACGGTGCTGCGCTCGAACTCGGACGCTGCCTTCAGGGCCATATCGACCCAGTCGATCTTACTGGATCCCGTGCAGTCGTAATGGTCTTGGGCATATACCTTGGTGCAATAGGGCTCTTTGGCACCCGCATTGCCCGCAGCCTCAAAGCCTCGCGCGTCTTGGACGAGGCACATGGACTTTCCGGAATGCGCCTTGATTTTGCCGTCCCATTCAGTGAGGTCGAGGCCCCACGTGTGGCCGTCTACGCTGTCGCCGGCGAGTTTAAATCGACGCAGCAGGACGATCTTTCCGCGCACCTCGTTCAGTGTGGGGACATGGCTCGACGTATAGAACAGATCGGAGTTATTGCCCATAACATTGGCGAAAGCCGTCGTAACGCTTTCGTCGGTAGCCTCGTCGTTGCCTCGTGACACCAGCATGATGAGCGCTTCTGACGGGTGTTCGTTCAAAAATGTTTTGAAGTAACCGATGACATCGGAGAGTTGCATAAAGTCCCCGTCTTTTTTGTGCAGGTAGCATATTCCATGGTCGATGCCGGGGTCGCCGTTCTTGTCGTTCTTTCCAAGTCGGATATCAAAATAGCGAATGCCTTCGAGCAACTGCGTGGGGATGTAATCCTGCTGGCACTTTGCAAGCGAGGTTTGGGGCTCGGTGTCGTTGTCGACGCTGCAGGTGCCCGAATCGTGAGTTCCCGGGATGCTCAGTTCGTCGAGGTACTTGCTGCCATCGACGTGGCTCATCCAACATGGTCCGTCGACGTAGCTGCTATACGTGGTCCAGTCGATGCTGCTAACTGTGGCATTGGTCTTGTCCATGCTGTAGCCGACAAGCTCGAGCTCCCACGGAATGCTCTTACTCTTATGGCAGATCTTATTGTTGTCCTGGTCTTTGCCGTCCTTTTCTATGGCCAGGTACTTAATGTCTTTTTTCTCGGTTTCTTTCTCGACCGTGCGGTCTCGGATGATATAGGTACCGTTTGATTGACGCTCGAACGCAAAAGAGCGACTGGCCTTGCCGTCATGCTCGCCACTCCATACGTGGATGACCTTTCCGTCTTTGTCCGAGTCGCCATCGACCGACCAAATGCTGTAGCCCGTCTTTTTATGCTCTTCGAAATTGAGCAAGGTGCGGATAGCATACCAGTTTGTATCGTCATTCTTGGTCGTTACGTTCTCAAGGATGAGCTTGCTGGACGTGCCGTCATTAAACAGATGGCAGACGTTGCCGATGACGTTGCCGTCTTCGTTAACGCTTGCGGTACGAAAATAGCCCGCGGGGCGAAGGCGAATGACGAAATTGTCGAGGCTGTCCGACGGTGCGGGTGTGTTGTCTGCAAATGCCGCTCGCAGGGGAATGCCCGGCGCTGCGGTTTCGGGCAGGCTTGCAAGTGGTGACAACGCCGCAAGCCCTAGGCCCAGCGTAAACGCTCGGCGGCTGATGGCATGGTGTTCGGTCATAACTTCTCCATTCGCAGAGTGCGGTTATGCGATAGTTTTGGTCACTATACTGCCCAGATGTTTAAAGATGCTGGTTTAATTGTCTGCGCGGCGCAATAAATCGGTGGGCCTTGATTCTCATTTTCATTGCAACAGCCTCAGGACTCAGCGCAACGCGTTGCGC
>UQZM01000021.1 GCA_900545615.1 uncultured Collinsella sp. | reverse complement strand
ACGGAGAGCACATTAAGTGCTCTCCGGCTCGTGCGGAACTCGCGATCGACCTTATATATTTGCCCTCCCCGGGGCTCCCGCACAACGGGACCTCAGTTGGGTTCTATCCCGTATGGCAGTCGCTTCGCTCCTGCCCGCCTTGGTTGTGAGGGCGGTTTGGCGTTGGAACGGTTCTTTTTCTGATATATGCTGGTTGCGGCTCTTCTTTTGGGAGGAGTCGCTTTTTTGTTGCTAGGAGGTTAGCCCGTGGTTGATGGGGATGCTCGCTCTGAGCTTCTTTCTGCGGATTGGAATGGCGAATGGATGCGCCTGCAAGCTGGTCGGCATCGGGCTGATGATTCTTTTGAGTGGGATAAGCGGGCTCGGCATTTTCGGCCGTTGGAGACTGCCCCTTATGCTCGGGATTTTATAAAGCTGTTGGCGTTGAAGCCTGGTGAGTCGGTGCTTGATATGGGGTGTGGGGCTGGGTCGATTGCTATTCCGCTTGCGCAAGACGGGCATCCCGTGATTGCCGCTGATTTCTCCCCCGCTATGTTGGGCACGCTTGATGCCGGCATTGAGTACTACGGGCTCGAGGGGCGCATAACGCCGCTTGAGCTTGCTTGGGATAATGATTGGGATTTGGTTGGACCCGTCGCGAAAGCGGTGGATGTTGCCTTTGCCAGTCGGTCGGTTACGACGACCAATCTAAAAGGCGCGCTTGCCAAGCTTGATCGTACGGCTCGTCGGCGTTGTGCTGTCACGATGGTCGCCAACTCCAGCCCGCGCTATGACCTGCACCTGATGAACGCCATCGGCGCCTCGGTTACCTGCAGTAATGGCTTTGTGTACGCCTTCAACATCCTTATTCAGATGGGTGCCTTGCCGCAGGTTACATACTTTGAATCGCCTCGTCGCGATACCTTCGACAGCCTTGAAGCGGGCGTGGCGGACTTTTCCCGCATGCTTGAGCATGGCAACGAGGATAAGGTCGACCGTCTGCGCGACTACATCGCTCAACACATGCTTGAGAACCCCCATGCCGGTGAGCCGGGCTCCAAGGGCGTGCCTCAGGGGCGCTACATGCTCGATCATGTCCGCAAGGTTCGTTGGGCGTTTATTGCATGGGAGCCGGTCTCTGCGCCCAGCTCATAGCCTGTTCGCAGCCCGCACCGCCCACTCACTCGGCATCCGCATTCTTTTTGAACTGGGCAAACGCGCTCCACACCGCGCCGTTCCTGCGCTATCGTGGGACAGCTCACGTTGATTAAGGCCCCGTCGCGGGGCGCCCCATACATAGAAAGCGAGAACCCATGGCACTGACAGGAGCCCAGGTCAAGCAGCTTCGCAGCATGACCCATCACCTCAACCCCGCCATCATCATCGGCAAGTCCGACGTCAACGAGGGCACCGTCGAGCAGACAGTCGCCTATCTGGAGAAGCACGAGCTCGTTAAGTGCTCCGTGCTCGATGGCTCCAGCCTTTCCGCCCGCGAGGCCGCCGAAGAGCTCGCCGAGCGTTGCCACGCCGAGGTCGTCCAGGTCATCGGCCGCAAGTTCTCGCTGTATCGCGAGTCCTCGCGCAAGGACATCGAGAAGATCAAGCTCGTCTAAGAGCCAATGATCCGGCGAGCCAACATATAGCAAGCTTACGGGTGCCCAAGTACTTCGGGCGCCCGTTTTTTATCGCTCGACCAGCACGCGGTTGAGCCGACCCTCCACCAAGCGCTCGTATAGGCGCCGCGTCTCGGGCTCGGGCACGCCATTGACCTGTTCCCTCAGATGGTGCATATGCCCGCTGTACAGCTCGACGATATCGCGTCGCCGCCCCGCCGCACTGTAGACACGCATGGCGCAGCGCACCATATCCTCGCGCGACGTTTCCTGCCGAAGCCCCGACTCCGCCAGCCAAATCGCCGACTGCAGATCGTTTTCTTCTAGAGCGGCATTTGCTCCCTTAATCATGCAATCGATGTACTTTGACTGCATAATGCGTCGCATACGCAAAAAGTAGGTGGGATTACAGCCATTGGGAACATACAGCGGTCCGACATAAAGCTGCTCAATCTTAAGGCACAGCTCAACTAAATGGGGCCCGCGCGCACCCGTGCGATTTCCCAAAATCTCGCGGCTTATCTGGTCAAACAGCCGCACATCGGTCTTGACGTAGTCGCCGTTGAGTCCGATGCATTCATTTTGAATGAGCACACACGACTTGCCATCCGGCGTCGGTCCCAAAGCCGACCGCAAGCGCGATATCGTCGAGTACAGGTTGTTGCGGGCGCTATTAAACTCGGCATGGGGCCACAGCTCCATGGCCAGCGTCTCACGATCGACGAGCGCATCCATGCCCAGCGCAAGCCGCTCGGCAAGCGTCGCCGCCTTCTTGCGGCGCCACATTTTGTCCGTGATGGGAAACCCGTCGCGCTCGGCGCGAAACGCACCAAACATGCGAATCTCGATATGGTCGATGGTATCAACGGCTTCAACCTCGCCGGCCTGGAACAGGCGCTCGCCCTCCCCTTCCAAATCGTCGCGCAGCGAGTACCGCGACAGTTCGCGCACGGGAAGCTTCTTGCGTATCCTGCCCGCCGGCTCGCCCAGACAATGCATGGCAAGGCGCGCAAAGAGCCGATACGATGGCTCTAGAATCCCCGCACGATTCATGGACATCCAGGCCGCAAGGTCGCTGTCTCGGCCCGCACAGGCCAAATGCAGCGCCACCATCCAGGCTTCTGCGCCACCAACCTGCGTCTGGCTTATATCGAGTAGCTCCGCTTCCTCGCGTACCGAAACCATCGACGTGTTACGCAGATACGCTGCGCGCTCCAGCAGCAATGCGTTATCGCGCATGTACGCAATCGACTCCTCGGCAAGTTTGAGCACTTGGACCGCACGGAACTTTGCATTAACCGGCCGTCCCTCTGCCAGCGACTGCCAACCTTCTAGCAACAGGCCAAACAGCTGAATCTGGTTGTCGCGCATGCGCACGGCAAAACGATCGAGCTCGTTGAACGCCGCATCGTCGGTTACCGGCAAGCCGGAAAGGAGCCGCCGTGCCGCCAACACCATGCGCACCCAGATAGCCATCGCCTTAAGCCCACGTACGTCGAGCGCCTCCCGCACCACCGTCATCTCGTCGTCGCGCTCGTCGGTTCCCGCAAACGATCCATCAAAGAGCTCCACCAGCATGCTATCGGCCCGTATAACAATCCCCGCGATGTCGAGCTCGCAATCGTAGGCCTTGCTCGTTTTGAGCTGCTGTAGAACGCCGCCGTCATCTCCCCGCTCGGTCAGGCACCGCTTGACCTCGATATGCGCAGACAACATATCGAGTGCGGTATGGGATGTCTCAATTTCTGGCACGGCCAGGTTCGTAGGAAGCCCAAGCCCGTTGTCCCCATAGCAAACAGCCGTCAGTGTCTGGGCCACCCTCCATGAAACAGGGTCTATTTCGCAGGCCGCCCGTTCGCCCCCGCGTTCGACGACCGATGCCATATAGCGAGCGAGCTTTGTATTGGACACGCTGACCGCTGCCAGATATACGCCAAGCGCCTCGGCAGGCGTTGGCTCTGGAGCCGGATCGTCGGCATCGATCGTGCCCAGCGCTGCTCGGCAGATATCGGCCCCGTGCCCCGTCAGAGCAAGATCGACCCCATACTGTCCAGCAAGTTCAAGGACCGCTTCACGGTCCAAAAAGGCGTCTGCCAGGCCCATCGCCGCATCGCATCGGCCCGCCTTAAGCAAAATCCGGGCCGCCCTCGGAACAAGTTCGGGGCGAACCTCGGCCACCAACTTACGCAAGCGCAAGCGTCCGTTATCCTCCGTGCCCAGACACGTAAAACTCCGCTCGGCGGGATCCAAGCCAAAGATCGGGTAGTCACGTACAAAGTAGGACTGGTCGACCATCGACAGCCTCACCCCGCAAGCCTCGAGTTCTGCGATATTGCCCTCGCCCATCAAAACCATGAGACATGCCACGCAAAACAGCGCATTATTGTCGAGCGAAGCCAGATCGGCAAGTGCCGCGCCATATACGTTGACAATCTCGTTTTCGAGCAGGCCGGCTACGTCGCCTTGGCCATACAGACCCGTCTGCAATGCCGAAACGAGCTCGGGCACGCCCTGCGTGAGCTGATAGAAGTCGAGCGATGTGCTGATCGAAAACGCCGATGCCCACGCCGAATACTCATAGGCATGCACCTTGAGCATCTGCGCATTGATCTTAACCGAATCGCCCAGCCCATGAATCAACTGACGATTTGAAGGACGGCAGGAGATAAAGACCCCTATCCCCATAGCGCGCAGACCGCGAATCCTGTCGATAAGGTCTTCGGTATCGTGCTGATCGAGGTTTGGCACATTATCAATCGCGATAAGGGAGTGCGGTTTGTCTTTGAGTTCTTCGGTAACCACCTCGAGCTGCATAAACACCTCGCGCCCAGTGGCGCGATCGGCCTCGATAATCCGCACGGGGCCTCGCGTCGGGTCGCATTTAACCTCATGGGTGTACTGCAGCAACACCGAGGTCTTCCCAAACCCGTCGGGCGCATAAAGAACCACGATGCCGGCCTTTCGGCCCTTGGCGATAAGCTCATTCATCAAGCGTTCGCGTCGCACCATATAGCCTCCGCCCAGCGGCATCAGCTCGAGCTCGTCTATACTGCTCAAATCGTTTACCATGCCCGCTCCTCAACTCGACCGTATGGACACTGTAGCCGCAAGACCATACAAGCCGCGCTATGAATAGAGCGACCTTGTGTTTTAGGTTGTCTTTTGGTACGAAAGCGGCAAGTTTTTGTACAGCGAGGGCCGATTGTTATTAATCCCCCGACTAATCGGTCTTTAAGCAGGTAAATGAGCTTGTCAGCTTGTCCCATCTAAGCGGCAGTGTAACGCAGATGAACAAGGTTCAGCTATGTCATTCAACTCGCCTAGCACCCGCTACCGTCTACGACCTTTTAGTGGCATTTTTGCATAGAATCTGATATGGAATGAATCAAGCTGTTGGGCATCCGGCATTCGTCAAGCTTGCGGCAAGATTTTGGTCAAGTGGTCGGACAGGGATAGCAAAAAGGCCCCCGCAAAGCGGAGGCCTTAGGCAAGGCTATGTCGAGCTGCAGGATTCGCGCTACTCGCAGAGCGAAAGGGCGGCCTCGTCGGCAACGACAACGCAGTTGGTGTGCAGCTGCAGGATCGAAGCCGGGCACTCGGGCGTAACCGGGCCATAGCACATGTCATGCACGGCCTGAGCCTTGGCCTCGCCGTTGGCGACGACCAGGATCATGCGGGCATACATGATGGTCTGGGTACCCATGGTGTAGGCCTGACGGGGAACATCGTCGATGCTGTCGAACAGGCGGCTGTTGGCCTGAATGGTGCTCTCGGTGAGGTCGACGCAGTGCGTGCCCTTGGAGAAGTGGTCATCGGGCTCGTTGAAGCCGATGTGGCCGTTGTTGCCAATGCCGAGCAGCTGCAGATCCGGGTAACCGGCGTCGGCGACAATCTTGTCGTACTCAGAGCAGGCAGCAGCGGCGTCGGGGTTGGAGCCATCGGGCACATGCGTGTTGTTCAGGTCGATGTTGATGTGATCGAAGAAGTTCTCACGCATGAAGTAGTGATAGCTCTGGGGATCGTCGTGCGAAAGGCCGCGATACTCGTCCAGGTTGTAGGTGCTAACCTCGGCAAAGTCGACGTCGCCCTTCGCGTACCAAGCAGCGAGCTGCTTGTAGGCACCGATCGGGGTGGAGCCGGTGGCAAGGCCCAGCACACAGTCGGGCTTGAGGATAACCTGCGCCGAGATGATATTAGCGGCCTTGCGGCTCATATCCTCGTAGTCTTTAGCTTTAATGATCTTCATTACGCGTCCTTTCTCGTACAAGAGAGGCAAGGCTCCCTTACAAGCACTTGCCCGCGGCCCGCGTCGGCCGCAACCAACGTGTGCGGCCACCAGGGCGAGGTCGCGTAATGTATGTGTCTCGTGTCTAGCCGCGTCGAGGCCCCTGCCCGTCCACGGTGACCCGAAGCTGTTTAGCCTCGGACAAATCCCATCTTGCCACGGAGGGCGTCCTCTTTCAAGGGCACCCTCCATAAACGTGTTTGAATTGTAGGCTAATGGCCACGTGCACTTGCTAGCGCTCGCGAGCAACGATGAGTTGGTCCATCTCTTCGACATGCACGCCAACGGAGCCCTTGATGCTTGAGAACTCAACGGAGTTGCACACCAAGATGGGAACCGTCACATCGTAGCCCTCGGCAGCAATTGCCTCGCGATCGAACTCAATGAGTACATCGCCCTTATGGACGATGTCACCCACTTGCGCATGTACGGTAAAGTGCTTGCCCTCGAGCTGAACAGTATCCAAACCAACGTGGATGAGCACGTCCAAGCCATCGACCGTGTTAAGCGCAACGGCGTGTCCCGTGGGAAAAATGGCCTCGACCTTGGCGTCAGCCGGTGCAATCACACGCGTTCCGGTGGGCTGAATCGCCACGCCCTGGCCCAAAAGGCCAGTGGCAAACGTCTGATCGTTTACCTCGGAAAGCGGAATGACGTCGCCCGAGATGGGAGCATCCAGCGTAAGGACTCGACCACGCATACCAAAAGACCTTAGGACTTTAGTGAACATGCTCCCCCTCGGACATACCAATCAATCAAAATAACCTTAACAGTTTACCACTTGGCAACGGTTTTTGACCATTAGGGAAGTTCGCGCTTGACAACCTCGACGATGTCGTCGACAACGCGCTGGGTCAGCTCGTGCGTCTCGGCCTCGGCCATCACGCGGACCAGCGGCTCGGTACCGCTCGGGCGCACCAGAATGCGGCCGCGGCCGTCAAGCTCCTTCTCGGCAGCAGCGACGGCATCCCAGATAGGCTGGCAATCGTCCAGACCAGCCTTGTTGTCGGAATGCACGTTGACGAGTACCTGCGGGTACTTCTTCATGATACCGGCAAGATCGGTGAGGGTGCGACCGGTGCGCTTGAGCACGGCCAGCAGCTGCAGAGCCGTCACCAGGCCGTCACCGGTGGTGTTGTGCTCCAGGAAGATGATGTGACCGGACTGTTCGCCGCCGATGACGGCGCCGTCCGCGAGCATGCGCTCCAGAACGTAGCGGTCGCCCACGGCGGTCTGGACCATCTCGAAGCCCTGCTCCTTCATAGCGATGGAGAAGCCCAGGTTGCACATGACGGTCGAAACGATCTCGGAGTTAGCGAGCTTGCCGCGAGCGGCGAGGTCAGAACCGCAGATAGCCAGGATGTAGTCACCGTCGATCTCATTGCCCTCGCTGTCCACGAACAGTACGCGGTCGGCGTCGCCGTCGTGGGCCAGACCGATGTCAGCATGGGTGCGCAGCACGAGCTCGCGCAGGGGCTCAAGGTGAGTGGAGCCGCACTCAACGTTAATGTCAGTGCCGCAATAATCGGTGTTGATAGCGTGCACCGTGGCACCCAGGCGCTGCAGCGCGGCGGGCGTGGTCTGGCAGGAAGCGCCATGGCCGCAGTCGACGGCAACGACCAGGCCGTCGAGCCTCAGGCCATCAAGCGTATCGATGGCGTGGTCGACGTATGCCTTGCGAGCGTCCTTCATCTTGATGATATGGCCCACGCCGGCGCCAGTCGGCAGCGTGTCGGCAGCCATGGCTTCCTCGGACATGACCCAGGCGCTGATCTCTTCCTCGACCGCGTCGGGAAGCTTCATGCCCTTGCGGCTAAAGAACTTGATGCCGTTGAACTCCGGCGGATTATGCGAAGCAGAGATGACGATGCCGCCGTCGAGCTCGTTCTGAACGGTGAGCAGCGCCACGGCAGGCGTGGGGATGACGCCGCAGCAGTGCGGGCGGCCGCCCTCGCCCATGATGCCGGCGGTCAGAGCGCTCTCGAGCATGGTACCCGAAAGGCGCGTGTCGCGGCCGACACAGATATCCGGACCAAGGAACTTGGTCGCCGCGCGGCCCAGGCGAAACGCGAGGTCGCACGAGAGGTCGGCATTGGCGACGCCACGGACGCCATCGGTACCGAAGATGTTCTGGGGCATAGGATTGCTCCTTCCCTAGCAGGCGATATGCAACCGCCCACCCTAGTCGAAAAAGAAAAGCGGGACCCGCCGAGGAATCGGCAGGCCCCGCTTGTACATTGTATCTCGAAAGGAGATAAAACCTTAGCGCTTGGAGAACTGGGGAGCGCGGCGGGCCTTCTTGAGGCCGTACTTCTTGCGCTCGACCACGCGAGCATCGCGCGTAAGGAAACCGGCCTTCTTGAGGTCAGCACGGTAGTCGCCAGCGTTCAGAAGAGCGCGAGCGATGCCCAGGCGCAGAGCGCCGGACTGACCGGAGATGCCGCCGCCATCGCACAGAGCGATAACGTCGAACTGACCGGCGGTGTCGGTCACCTTGAAGGGAGCAAGGGCGTTCTCAACGAGCTGATGACGGCCGAAATACTGCTCGGCGTCACGCTTGTTGATGGTCACCTTGCCGGTGCCGGGGACGAGACGGACGCGGGCGACGGCGTTCTTACGACGGCCGGTACCCTGGTAGACAACGGTGTTCTCAGCCATCTTTAAGCCTCCAGCTCAATCTTCGTGGGGTTCTGGGCAGCATGCGGATGCTCGGCACCAGCGTAGACCTTAAGCTTGGTCATCTGGGCACGGCCGAGGGTGGTCTTGGGCAGCATGCCGCGAACGGCGCGCTCGATGACCTTCTCCGGGTGCTTCTCCATAGCCTGGCGGAAGCTCTCAGCCTTGAGGCCGCCGTTGTAGCCGCTGTGGCGATAATAGGTCTTCGTGTCGGCCTTGTTACCGGTAAGCTGGACCTTATCGGCGTTGATGACGACAACGAAGTCGCCGCAGTCGCTGTTGGGCGTGAACTGGGGCTTGTTCTTACCGCGCAGGATCATTGCGATCTGGGTGGCAAGACGGCCCAGGACAGCACCATCGGCGTCGACGAGAACCCAGTTGCGCTGGACCTCGCCCTGCTTGGCGTAGTGAGTCGATTTCGAAATCACTTAGACTCCTCCATGTACAGTACGTGTTGTTACAGAGATTCACGGGGCTCTGCAAGTAACCCGTCCATATTACCCCGCTCGCCGTACGAGTCAACAGGTATTTTGGCTCCGACCAGAGTTTCTGCACATGTCATCCACGAGCCGTGATTTTCCAGCTCTTTAGCTGTTGCCATTTTTTGAGGGTTCGCCGTCGTTAGCGCTCAACGAACTCTTGTATTTCCGCGAGCAGGCGCTTTGCCTCCTGACGGCCCTGGATATACAGGTCGAGGAGCTTTGCCGAATCGTGCTCGACATGGCCGACCTCGACCGGCTTTTGCGGAGCGACGACCAACGCACGGCCCTCGCGCTCATACTTCCACAGGTGCATGCGCTGGATGTTGTAACGGTCGTGGCGTGTCTCGATAGCCTCGAGCAGATAGGGGTAGTCGGCATAACGCGCACGCGCGGCCGGCAAAAACTCGTAGGGCTTTTTCTCATACGAACGGTCCTGCGTGACGATGACGACCGCACGGTCGAAGCCCGCCTCCTCCAGCACGTGCTCGATGGGGACCGAATCGGCCACGCCGCCGTCGACGTATTTGTGCCCGTCAATCTCGACCGGCGGCGTCACCAGCGGCAGCGACGTCGAGGCGCGCACGGCATCGAGGTCAAGCACGGCGCTTTTGACTGGGAGATACGTGGCGGTTCCAAAGAGCATGTCCGTCGCGACGGCGAACATCTCGATGGGGCTCGCGTCGAACGTCTCGCTGTCAAAGGGATCCAGGCGGTCCTGGACATCGTTGAAGATGAAGTCGTAACCCACAATGGAGCCCGTGGACGCAAACGATGCGGCGCCCATGAAGCGGCTATCGTTGCAGAAAGCCAGGTTGATGCGGTTGGCACGGCCGATCTGGTGCGACTTGTAGTTCACGCCGTTGAGGGCGCCGGCCGATACACCGTAGACAGCCGGAATCTCGACGCCGGCCTCCATGAGGACGTCGAGCACGCCCGCGGTAAACTGCCCGCGAAAACTACCGCCCTCCAGGACGAGCGCGACCTTGCCGGCATTTTTCGCCTTATCTTCTGCAGTCATATTGACCTCCTGCGATTGCGTTTTGGCCTTCTTCTACCCAGTTTTGAGATGGCGAGCGCGCAGGTTTTGGAGCAGAGTTCGATTCTCCGCGGTACGGGGGGATCCGTTGATGCTGGGCGAGGCCAGCTGAGATTCGATAAACATCGCATCCGTTTTGAGTCGGAAGTTTGCGCGGAGAATCCGCGTATTTGCTTCGCAAATCCGCACCGGCTTCGGTCGGCTGCCGCCGCCCTCGCCCGCGGGCTAAAAACGCTTACGCGTTTTCTTTACGCCCGCGCCCTGCGCAGAGTTCGATTCTCCGCGGTGCGGACTAGAAATAAAAAGGCAGGTAGATACGAATATCTACCTGCCTGTTGCTTATGGTGGAGGCGCGGAGAATCGAACTCCGGTCCACGAAAGCCCCCTGATTGGCATCTCCAAGCTCAGTCGCTGGTTTAGTCTCGGACGCTTTGCGCGCAGCGACACGCTCGCGGCATCCCAACCGGTTCGGTCTTAGCCCGCGCCATACCGATTACGTGCGCGGGAGCATTCCCCTAAAATGACGTCGCGCCGGTGTCGGGGAAATCACCGGGTTGACGCGCCGCTATAAACTAAGCAGCGAGAGCCATAGGCTCAAAAGAAGAGTTGTTGTCAATTCAATTTGACGGTACCCCTGTTTAACGAGGCGAGGAGACCTCGGCTTGCTTCCTCTCTCAGAGCTATCGCGTCGAAACCAGTCGCCCCCGAATGTCGGGAAAGTCTGGATGGTATCGGGCCTGCAAACACCCGATAACCGTCGACTTTTCAAGGAACATGCGGGGCAAGCCCCGCTTGTGGAGTGTTATCTTACCACGTTCTGAAAGCGGACAGCTGTTCTATGCACTAGCTGTGAAGACCCCAATGTGCGCCGCACTTCGCACTTTTGTTACCGATCGCGTCACGTATATTTTCGCCAAGCAAAATTGACCCGTCGAAAGGACCGTTATGGATACCAAGCAGCAACTCGTCAATGCCCTCGCAGGCCTGGGCTCAACCATTACCGAAGCTATGGATGTCATCGAGGGCTTTGTCCCCTGCGGACATCCCGCCCTCACGGTATCGAACGCACTCGTCGCGCTGGACGCTGACGATGATGCAGCTCTCGCCCAGCAGCTTGAGACCGTCGAGGGCTTTATCGACCACGTGAGTGAGAACCGAGGCGTGTCCGCCTACCACGACATCGAGGTCGAGCTCGCGGGCCCCAAAGCCGATCTGCTCGCAGCAATCCGCGAGGTAGGCGCCCTTATGCAGACCGCAGGCGTTAAGAACACCCAGGTCAACGAGTGGGTCTACCGCAGCCTGGCAGCACTCGACAGCTCCGACGAAAAGGCAGCCGAGCAGCTCGCAGAAAGTCCCGCCATCAAGGCCGAGCTTTTGTAAATAGCAGGCGCGGGCCCCTTGGCGCATCGTCGTCCAAGAGGCCCGCAAACAGTTCGCGTCAACCGATAGCCGCGCCGCCGCGTTCGGCCAAAGCAAGAATCGGCATCATTTGGCGCGGGGTCTTTGCTGCAAGATCGGCATGTTCGAGCAGCTTGCGATCGTTGGTCACCAAGTAATCGACCTGCGCGCGCCTGCACGCGGCGAGCACCAAGTTGTCCCCGTAATCGCGATGGAGCGCTAAGTATTTGTCGGCCAACCAAAGGTCCGACGCATCTGCACCCACAGCCGTGGCGTTTTCGGTCATGTTCCGAACAAACGCCAGCGCCGCATCGCCAATCGCGCTGGCAGAAGCCTCGTCGAGCGCTCCCCCGCTGGCAAGAACGCTACGCTTCAGCTCGTGTTGGACAACGTACAGCACGTCCTTGGCGATATGCACCGGAAAGAACAGCAATGCCCCCGTCTCCGTCGCCTGTCCAATAAACGCACGCGCGGCAAGCGACTCGGCATGGTCGACGCAAAATGAATCAACCCATACGCTGGCGTCCACCATTATTTTGAGGGGAGCCCCGCTCACTGGATCATCCCCTTTTGGCGATAATGCTCATCCATGGCGTCGGAATAGATTGCGTCCCAATCGCGATCGTCTGATACGGGCGACGCAGCGATGCCCAAATCTGCATAAAGCCGGTCGGCCGCTGCCCATGATACGGCGAACGGAGTATCGTGCGCGATGGTCTGTTGCCGGCCATCAACGGCCGCAAGCACTTCCTCGCACTGCCCGCCACCCTGCGCGACCTTGGCCACCACCTTTTTGATGAGTTCGGGCAGTGACCCGCCCGAAAGCCGCAGCGCCTCCTCGGCACGGTTCTTGACCTGGCGATCCACGCGAACGTTCACCTGCGCCATGCCGCTAACAGTACCCACGTCGATCCCGCTCCCTTCAATTGCTAGCGTCGCTAGCAACACTATATAGAGAGGCTAGCACATGGTCAAATGCAAAAGGCCTGCGCCTGGACGACACCGATGCCGTCTGGGCGCAGGCCAGATAACGTGGGCGAACACGTCTGCTAACGCAGATAAGCCTTCGCGTTGCCCAGGCTGTAGGCAATCGTTGAGCCGTTGTGCAGCAGTGACGACGTCTGCGGAGTGATCATGCCGGTAATGCCCAGCGCCAAGAGCGCCGAGTTGGTGAGCATCACCTTAGAATAGGAGCTCGTCAGACGGTCGATGAGACCCTGACTCATGCGGCGCAGGCGCACGATCGCGGCAAGATCCGTATCGGTCAGGATGATATCGGCGACCTCCTTGGCGATGTCGCTTCCGCCACCCATCGCCAAGCCCACGTCGGCCAAACCGAGCGCCGGCGAATCGTTGACGCCGTCGCCCACCATGGCAACATGGCGCCCCTCGCTCTTAATGCGCTCCACATAGGCGTACTTGTCCTCGGGCAGCAGCTCGGCCTTAAACTCGTCGACACCCGCCTCGCGCGCAATGCGCTCGGCCGTGCGCTCCGAATCGCCCGTGAGCATAACGACATGCTTGACGCCCAGCGCATGCAAGTCGGCGATGGCCTCACGGACCCCGGGCTTGAGCGGATCCTCGATGCCGAGCACGCCGACGACCTTTCCATCGACCGCCAGATACAGCGGCGACAGGCCCTGCATCTGGGACTCGATTTGCTCCTTAATGTCGGCCTCGAGCTGCGCGCTCTCGTCCTCAAACACAAAGTGTGCCGAGCCGATAATCGCGCGACGCCCTTCGATGGACGAAGCGATGCCGTGCGCCACGATGTACTCGACGGCAGCATGGCGCTCGCGGTGCTCGAGCCCGCGCTCGCGTGCCGCATTGACCACGGCACGCGCCACCGGATGCGGAAAATGCTCCTCCAAGCAAGCGGAAAGGCGCAGGACCTCGTCCTCGCTCCAGCCGTCGGTCGTGAGCACGCAAGCTAGGCGCGGCTGGGCCTCGGTCAGCGTACCGGTCTTGTCAAAGACAATGGTATCGGCCTTGGCAAACGACTCAAAGTACTTAGCGCCCTTGACCATAACGCCCATCTTGGCAGCATCGCTCATGGCAGTCATGACGGCAACGGAACCCGTGAGCTTGAGTGCGCACGAGTAGTCGACCATCAGTGCCGCGGAGGTCTTGATGAGACTGCGCGTGGTGAGCGCAACCAGGCCCGCGAGCAGGAAGTTCCACGGGACGATCTTGTTGGCGAGGTCTTCCATGTGCGACTGGCCCTCGGACTTGAGCGAATCGGCCGTCTGCACGAGCGAGACGATCGAGCGGAGCTTGGTCTGCGCCGTGTTGGCGCGCACGCGCACCAAGATGCTGCCGTCTTCCACGACGGTACCGGCGAACACATCGTCGCCCACGCTGCGCTCGACGGCCAGCGGCTCGCCGGTCAGGGTCGCCTGGTTGACCATAGCGCTCCCCTGCTCGACAACACCGTCGATGCAAATGGACATGCCAGTGCGCACGGCGACCAAATCGCCGGGCTCGAGCTCGGTCGCGGCAACGCTTACCTCGGTGTCGCCGACAACCTTTTGCGCCTTGTCGGGCACATCGAGCAGCGAGTTGATGAGCTCGTTTTCGCTCATGGCGCGAGTGTAGTCCTCGAGCAGCTCGCCCACGTTGAGCAAGAACATTGTCTGGCCCGCGGTGTCGACATCACGCTTGACGAACGAAATGCCGATGGCCGAAGCGTCGAGCACAGGAACGGTCAGGCGCGGCTGTGCCAGCTCATGAAGGGCAGCGCGCAAAAATGCCATGTAACCGGCCACGACAAACACCGCACGCAGAGGCGTCGGCAAGAACCAACGGCGCGCGTAGTGGGCGCCGATAAGTGTGGCAAGATCCATGACGAGCTTGTGCTTGCGTGGCTCAAGCTGCATCACGTAGCCTGTCTTTGCGTCGGCAATGGCCTGAGCGTCGAGCGCACCGACGGCGGCCAGCACGGCATCGCGGCGCGGCTCGTCGTACTCCAGCGCCATCTGGCCAATGCGGCCATACACGCGCACCTTGCGCACGCCATCGATGTCGCCGCCAAGCTTTAGAAGCGCATCGAGATCGCTCTCTGGCACAGGACCCGCCAACTGAAGGCGGGTCCTGCCAGGGATCTCGCTGATAATCGAGAATCTCATAGTTTGTGCCTGGGAGCGCTACTCGGCTGCCTCGTCAGCAGCGGCCTCGCTCTGGGTGATGTAAGCAGCCTCGGCAACCATGTCATCGACATTGGCCTTGGCTTGCTCGACCATGTCCTGGTAGCAGTTCTTGACGCGCATACCGCACGCGATGCCCTGCACGCAGGCGTTCTTTACCGGAGCGCTGGTGAGCAGCTTGATGCCGGCCGTACCAAGCAGAAAACCGCCACCGACAAGCAGGGTGTTAAACGTCGACTTCTTCATGTTGCTTCTCCCTTTTGCCGCACAAGCGCGGCATGGTGCCTTAGCACCCGAGTTCATTAGTTTGCTCGAGCACACTTTTGAAAATAGTTTAGTATAACTATTTGGTCAACAATGGCTAACTTTTTGGAAACTATGGGGATGAACTCAATGTGACAAAGGGATTGTCCCTTTGTCACATTCCTACAGCTGCCAGGCAGCCGCTTCCTTTTGCAGCGCAACCATGCGGGCGAATTCTCCACCTGCCGCCTTGAGCTGCGCCGGAGTGCCCTGCTCGGCAACCACACCATCCTTGAGCACAACGATTTTGTCGGCATTTTCCACCGTACGCATGCGATGCGCAATCACGATAACCGTCTTACCTGCAAGCAGACGGGAGAGCGCCTGCTGTACCACGGTCTCGTTCTCCACATCCAAGCTTGCCGTCGCCTCGTCCAACAGCACGATGGGCGCGTCTTTGAGCAGCGCGCGGGCGATGGAGATGCGCTGGCGCTCGCCGCCGGACAGCTTGGAGCCGTTCTCGCCGATCATGGTGTCGTAGCCCTGCGGCATACGACTCACAAACTCGTCGCAGTTAGCGGCACGCGCGGCCGCAAGCACTTCCTCATCGGTGGCATCACGACGCCCGAGGCGAATGTTTCCCATCACCGTGTCGTCAAAGAGCAGCACGTCTTGGAACACAATGGCGTAGTCGCGCAGCAGCACCTCGGGATCCACGTTCGCAACATCCACGCCACCCACGGTGACCGTGCCTTCGGTGGCATCCCAAAAGCGCGCGGCCAGGCGGCTCACCGTAGACTTACCGGAACCCGAAGAACCGACCAGCGCCGTAACTTCGCCTTCCTTGGCGGTAAAGCTCACATCGGTAAGAACTTTCTCGCCGGCACGGCCGTCCTCGCCCGCACCATAGCCAAATGCCACGTGATCGAACACCACATCGTGGCCCGCGGGCTCAAATTTCTCGCTGCCCTGCGCCGCAGGCTCTTCCATGATGGAACGCATGCGCCTGGCCGATGACTCTGCGGCAAACAGCTCCGACACGAGCATAAGGGCCTGATCAAACGGCGCATAGATACGGCTCACCATAAGCAGGAAGGCAAACATCACCAAAAAGTCGACCTGCCCGGAGGCGACCATCGCGGCACCCGTGACCAGCGTGGTGGCAATGCCCAGACGCAGGATGGCAAAGGCGGAGTTGACCAAAAGCCCGTTAGCGAGCTCGCCCTTGGTGGTCTCACGCTCCTCGGCATCGATCACGGCGTTGAGTCCCTCAAGATAATGGGCCTCCTGGTTGGTGGCACGGATCTCGCGAACGCAGTCGAGCGTCTCTTGAATCGCCTCGGTAACCTTGACCTTCTCGGCGCGCACGCGATCGAACACCGGGGTCATGGGGCCGCGTGTTAGATACAGCACGGCAAAGGCCACGGGAACGCTCCAAAACGCCGCGATCGCCAGCTGCCAGCAAAAGAACAGCGATGCCACGAAGACAATGGCGCTTGCGATGATGGCACCCCAAAGCTCTCCCAGCACGTGGCTGTAGGCGTGCTCCATGGCCTGGACGTCACCCATGATGGTCTCGGTTAAATCGGCCAGATCACGACGACCAAAAAACGACAGCGGCAGTTTGCGCAAGCGCTCGGCAATCTCCATACGCTGCTTGCCGCACTCCTCGTAAAAGATGCAGTAGGTGTAGTAATACTGCTGCCAGTTAGAGGCAAAGAGCAGCACGAAAAAGACCAGGAGGCCGCCCACGATCGGCAGGGCATCCGGCAGGTCAGCCCCGCTGGCGAGATGCTCGACAAAGCCGGCCATAACCAGGAATAAAAAGCCCATGCCGGCCATGGTAATGAGATTGGTGAGCGCGGTCCAGAAAATGCCGCGTTTTACGCCGGCGACGCCTTTATCGGATAGGAAATACTTCTTTTGGAATGAGGCGAACATTTAGGCCTCGCCTCCCTTCGTGACGGCGGCATCCGCGGTCGCTGCAGTGATTTTCCAGCTCGCGGCCTGTTCGTATTCGGCCCACATCTTGGCATACAGACCGTTTTGGGACAGCAACTCGGCATGGGTACCCGATTCCTGCACGCTGCCTTGGTTGAGCACCACGATTTGGTCTGCGCCCACTACAGTCGAGAGTCGGTGCGCAATCATAATGACCGTGCGGCCCGCCGCCAGCTTGCTAAAGGCGCGCTGGATGAGCGCCTCGTTCTCGGGATCGGCAAACGCCGTGGCCTCATCGAGCACCACGATAGGCGCGTCTTTAAGGATCGCGCGGGCGAGTGCCACGCGCTGGACCTCGCCGCCCGAAAGATATGCTCCGCCGGCACCGAGCATAGTATTGATGCCCTGTGGGAGCTTGGCAACAATGTCGTCGCACTGAGCTGCGGAGAGGGCCGCACGCACTTCGTCGTCAGTGGCCGTAGGCTTGGAGGCGCGCACGTTATCGGCAAGTGTTTGCCGGAACAGCTGGTTGGTCTGGAACACGAAGGCGACCTGGTCCATAAGCTCGTGCGGATCCATATCGCGAACGTCCACGCCGCCTACGAGCACTCGACCCGAGGAAACATCCCAAAAACGCGGGATCAGGCTTGCGCAGGTTGACTTACCGCCGCCCGAGGGACCCACCAGCGCAAGGGTGCTACCCGCGGAAACGCTAAAGCTCACATGGCTAACGGCAGGTGCTTTGGCACCCTCGTACGTAAAGCTCACGTCCTCAAATCGCACGTCGCCGCCGGCAGAATGCTTGGGTTGGGCGGGCACGGAGAGCTGCTTGGAATCCATGACGCTTCGAATACGAGCCAGCGAATCGGCGCTCATCTGAGAGGCCTCGCCCACAAACATGAGCTTGGTCATGGCCGTCGGCACCACGGCCGAAAATATCGCGTAAAACGTGAAGTTGGCCATAAAATGCGCGAAGTCCGTCTCGCCCGGCACCAACAGCAACGCCACGGGCAACAGGAATGCCACAAGACCATTGAGCGCGGTAAGGTTGAGTACCTGCGGACCTCGGCAGAACGTGCCCGCATAGTTTTGTGCCATGTCGGCGTATTCGGCGATCGCATCGTGGAAGGCCTTAAAGGAGTAGACCGTCTGCTGAAACACCTTGACCACGGGGATGCCGCGTACGTATTCGGTGCCGGTCTTGTTCATCTTGACCAGAGCTCCCATGTAGGCCTTCATGAACTCGGCGCCTTTGCCGCCCATCATGGTGGCCATGGCGCCAAGCGAAACGACGACCGAGATAAGGCATGCCGCGCCCAAGCGCCAATCGAGGGCGAACAGCAACACGAGCAGGCCCACGACCATGGCGGCGGCGCCTGCGATATCGGGCAGCATGTGCGCGAGCAAAGTCTCGGTGGAGGCGGCACATCCGTCTACAACACGACGCAGCTCACCGGTGGCGTGCGTGTCAAAGTAGCCAAGCGGCAGCCTAAGCAGGTGCTCGCTCGTAGTCTTGCGGATATTGGACGCGCAGCGAAACGCAGACAGGTGCGTGCACATGAGCCCCACGAAATAAACTACGATGCTTGCCAGGGCAAAACCCACGGCCCACCAACCGTACATCGCGATGTTAGTAGCTTCGCTCCAGTTGGGCGCCACGGCGATCAGATCGCGCGCGACAAGCCAAATGCACACGTACGGGCCAAAGCTCAGCAGCTGCGAGAGCGCTGAGAGAGCCATGCCCAAATACGTTAGGAATTTACGGTCGCCGGCATATGCAAGCAGCTCGCCGATACCGCCGCCTTCCCTTTTTGATCCCTTTGCCATAAGGTTCCTTTCTAACGACTTGAGAGTTAACCTTAATCAACTTATCATTGATATGTTAGCCAAGGCACACAATCGAGCCAGGCGTGGACGTTTCCGCAAAGGAAGGGGACGCTTTTGCAAATACGGCGGGCAGCGACCGACATAACCGAGCTCTACGCACCGCAATTTGAGCAGTTTGGCCTGGAGCTTACCGGCAAGGGCGCCGTCTTTACCGGCGAGGTGGCAAACGACCGGGCGCACGGCCGCGCATGGATCATGCCCCTTTCCCCTGCCTGCATCGTCATGGAGCATTTCATCACCCCGACGCACGATATGAACCTGGCCGAATACACACCCGAGCCATACGCCTGCGTGAGCGAGGTCAGCGCGCCCACACTTACATGCATGCCCGAGGCTGGCATAACGCCCGCGAACCTTAAACCATTGCATGGACCGTGGCCAAACAATGCCGTTTGCAGCTTTATCCAAGATAGCTGTGGCGAGGAATTAAGCCCGCTGTTTGCGGGGGAGCTTTATCACTCGCGCTCGGTGCTCTTTTTGCCTGGATATTTTGACGAACTGGAGCACCGCTATCCCACCGAGTTCGCGGGAATCTTTGAGGCGTTTGCCGAGCCATGGCACGAGGAAGCGACGTCTGCCATCTGCCACACGCTGCGCCGGATTAACGAGGAACGCGCCCGCACCGTAGGCGGACGCGTCTATATGCAGGGCATCGTGGAGACCATGGTCGCGGAGCTCGCCTGTTCGCGCGCGGCCCACAAGCAGGCGCGGCAGGCAGCAGACACACGCGTCAGCATAACCATTGCCGAAGAAGCAACGGCAATGATTGAGCGCGCGCTCGACAAAGGCAGACGTATGGGTATCAACGAGGTGGCCGAGAGGCTCTACACAAGCCGCTCCAAACTATGCGCAACCTTTAAGGCCCAAACTGGCGAGTCCCTAGGCGTCTACATTCGCAGACGCCGTATGGAGCGAGCGCAGGACCTTTTGGCCGATAGCGCGCTCACGATAGCGCAGGTGGCAGAGCGTCTAGGCTACCCTCAGCAGGCCGCCTTCGCCCAAGCCTTCAAACAACACACCGGCATGACACCCACGGCTTGGCGAAGCAAGCATCGCTAAGGCCCAAGCTCCCTGGCCGTAACGGAGCGATTAATTAGCCGCCGCCCGTCAGCTCACCCAGGATCTAAACGTCAAGATATGCACAATCAAGCGCCTTTTTGATAAGAGGGACAGATCGATCAGCCAAATACAACGGAATGTTGAGCACCCCGTCGTCGAGCTTTAGGTTCTTAAGTGAGTAGCGGACCCTCAATGGAGTCGTCTCCGCATGCTTGTCGGCATAGTACTTAAGGCTCTTGGAATGAACGACCTCTCCCGATTTGACCTCGACGGGAACGATTTCGTTTCCGACTTGAATCAAAAAATCGACTTCGTGCTTCGGCTTCTCGTTTGTCCAATAACGCGGAGCAGCATCTAACTGTGAAAGTAATGCCTGAAGCACATAGTTCTCGGCGAACGAACCTTTGAACTCCGAAAATAGCGCATCCGAGATGGCAAAAGCGGACGCATCCAGCCTTGCCATGCGGCGTAGCAAACCGACATCAAGACAGTAGACTTTAAATGCCTTGAGGTCATCGTATGCAGAGAGCGGCACGCCACCGGCAGCATTAAGGCGAACCGCCATGATGAGCCCAGCATCGGCAAGCCATTCCAGAGCATCCTCGTATTCTCGAGCACGAGCCCCCTCGCGCACCGCACCCCAAACGAACTTTTTATTCTCGCGCGCCAACTGAGTTGGAATCGAGTTCCATATTTGCGAAAGCTTGGCGAACTGCGCATGGCCACCATGCTTGGCAAAATCGCGCTCGTAGGAATCCAAGAGATCGGACAACACCTTATCGACCTGAACGATATCGCCCGTCTCCACCCACCGACCAAGAGCCTCTGGCATGCCGCCACATGCAAAATAACGACGAAGATGCTCGACGAGACGGATATGGAAGAAATCGGGCACTGTCTCGATCTGATCCAGGCCGCCAAGGTATTCGTCGTAGTTTGCAGCGCCCTCGGCTTTCAGAAACTCGGAAAAGCTCATAGGGTGCATCTCCATGAACTCGACCTTTCCCACCGGAAAAGCGCTGGTCTCACGGGACAAGCGAACGCCCAACAAAGACCCTGCGCATGCGACGTGATACTCGGGGGCCTCGTCACAGAAGTATTTAAGGGCGCCGACTGCAGAAGGGCAATCCTGGATCTCATCAATAATAAGCAGCGTCTCGCCGGGATCGATAGGCTGTCCAAGTGCCAGGGAAAGGTTTGAGATGATCCGCCGAGGATCGCGCGTACCTTCGAAAAACTGAGCGTACTCGCTCTGTACCCCAGGTGACGGTTCCTCGAGCGTCAGATACACAAAATTGCGGTACGAGGTTCGACCGAACTCCTTAAGCGCCCACGTCTTTCCAACCTGGCGCGCCCCCTTAAGGATAAGCGGCTTACGATATTCCGACGCTTTCCAAGCGTTAAGCTTGGCAATGATATCTCGCTGCATGACCGAACCTCCCGCAAAGAAACTTCCGTAAACGTGATATTTCCCACATTTTACCCTAGGTAAAACGTGACATTTATCACATTTACGGAAGTTTTAAGTTCATTTCGCCACACTTTCATCACATTGAAAAGGCGGAGGCGCATTTTGCGCCTCCGCCACCATCTTTCCTATCAGCTCGCCTGACCCGAACGGCCGAGTCGTCACGGAACCCGGGAGCCCCGGCAGGGCGGGTGCTTGCTCAAAATGAGTTCCGCACGCAAAGAAGGCCACTTAATGTGGCCTTCGTCTTGCGCAGGACTGTTCGAAATTTTGAGGAAGCACCCGCCCTGCCGGGGCTCCCGGGTTCCCGTTTACGAGAGCGCCGTTCTCAGCAACTCGTTGAAGAGCTTCGGGTTGCCCTTGCCGCGGCTCGCCTTCATGCACTGGCCCACCAAAAAGCCGATGACCTTCTGGTTGCCGTCACGATACTGCTGCGCCTGATCGGCACAGTTTGCCAGTACCTCGTCCACAATCGGCTGCAGCGCGCCGGCATCACTCACCTGACGCATACCGCGCTCGTCGACGATCTTGTTGGGGTCGTCGCCGGTCTGGGCCATGGCCTCAAAGACCTCGTGCGCCTGGTTGGAGCTGATGGCGTCGGTCGCCAGCAGCTTGGCAAGGGCTGCCACCTGGGCCGGCGCAATACCGGACTCGGTCAGCGACACGCCCGCGCCCTTAAGGTAGGCGATCATCTCGTTCACCAGCAGGTTTGCGACCGTCTGAGCCTCCTTGCCAGCCATACCGGCAGCGGCGGCCTCAAAGAACTCGGCAAACTCGGGGTCGCCGGCAATCTGCTCGGCATCGGCCGTCTTAATGCCAAAGTCGGCCTCAAAACGGACGCGCTTGGCATCGGGCAGCTCGGGAATCTCGCCTCGGCAGCGGTCGATGAACTCGTCGTCCAGATCGAACGGCGCCAGATCGGGATCGGGGAACAGACGATAGTCGTCGGCCGTCTCCTTCACACGCATGACTACGGTGCGTTTGCGGCTGGGCTCCCAGTGACGGGTCTCCTGGTAGATAATGCCACCCTCCTCGAGCACCTCGGCCTGGCGGCAAATCTCGTAGGCAAGTCCGTCATGCAGGCTCTTAAACGAGTTGAGGTTCTTGAGCTCGGTCTTGGTGCCCAGCTTGGTCTCGCCACGGCGGCGCAGCGACACGTTGCCGTCGCAGCGCATGGAGCCCTTCTCCATGGAGCAGTCTGAAATGCCCAGCGTCACAAAAATGCGACGGAGCTTCTCCATAAACAGGCGAGCCTCCTCAGGCGTGCGCAGATCGGGCTCAGTCACGAGCTCAATCAGCGGCGTGCCGCAGCGGTTGTAGTCGACGAGCGACTCGGCCGCGGCGGTAATGCGGCCCTCGGCACCGCCCACGTGCACCATCTTGGCGGCGTCCTCCTCCATGTGGATGCGCAGAATGCGGATGGGCACCGTGTAGGAACCGTCCTCGCGGCGCTCGGGCATCTGCAGGTTGGACGCATCGTAGCTGGCCAGGTGACCGGCGCGCTGGTTACCCTCGCGCATGGTCGACGTCATAGACGTGGACAGGCCCTCGGCGTTGGCCGAGGCGCTCGCCAGGCTCTGAGCCTCGGCCTCGCCAAACGCGCAGTCGGGGCGCTCGGCGGCACCGCGACCGGTCACGTCCAGGTCCAGGTGACCGTACATGGCAAAGGCGACCGGACCCTGCGTGGTCTGGAAGTTCTTGGCCATGTCGGGATAGAAGTAGTGCTTGCGGTAGAACATCGAGTGGCGCTGGATCTCGCAGTTGGTGGCGAGACCGGCCTTGACGATGCTCTCGATGGCGCGCTTGTTGGGAACCGGCAGGGCGCCGGGCAGGCCCAGGCACACCGGGCACACGTTGGCGTTGGGCTCGTCATCGTGGCTGAGCTTGCAGTTGCAGAACATCTTGGTATCGAGTGCGGTGAGCTCGGTATGGATCTCCAGGCCGATCACGGCCTCCCAATCCTGCAGGACCTCGGAAAGCTCCTTCATTACAGCTCGCCTCCCTTCCCGGCAAAATCGGGCGCGACGGAAAGCGCGGGCGCACCCGTGGCGGCATCGGCAAAGCCGCGCTCCAGGGCGCGGGCAAACGTGAGCAGCTGACGGTCCTTAAACGCCGGACCCACCAGCTGGGCAGAAACAGGCAGCTGAGTATCCTCGCCCAGGCCCAGCGGCACCGAGATACCGCCGTTGCCGCAAATGTTGAGCGAGATGGTGTACAGGTCGGAGAGGTACATCTGCGTGGGGTCGCTGATCTCGCCAAACTTAAAGGCCGTGCGCGGCGAGGCGGGCATGAGGATGGTGTCCACCTTGGCATACGCGGCATCGTAGTCCTGCGTGATGAGCGTGCGGGCCTTCTGCGCGGCGTAGTAGTACTTGTCGTACACGCCCGAGCTCAGCAGGTAGGCGCCGAGCATCTGACGGCGCTTGGCCTCGGCGCCAAAGCCGTGGGCGCGCGAAAGCGAGCTCTGGTCGGACAGGTTGGCGCAGCCCTCCTCCTGGTAGCCGTAGCGAATGCCATCGAAACGGGCCAGGTTGGAGAACGCCTCGGCCGGGCCGATGACGTAGTAGGCGGCGATAGCGGCATCCAGGTGCGGCAGGTCGACCTCGACCAGCTCGGCACCCTGGTTCTGCAGCTCCTGGGCGGCGCGCTGAACAGCGGCCTTGACCTCGGGCGTCAGGCCCTCGGCCTCCATAAACGCAGGGATAATGCCCACGCGCTTGCCCTCGATGCTGTCGTTGAGGTGCTCGGTAAAGTCGACGGCGCAATCCTGGCTGGTGCAGTCGTACGGATCATGGCCCGCACCGGTAAGCACGTTCATGGCCAGCGCGACATCCTCGACCGTGCGGCCAAAGGGCCCCACCTGGTCGAGCGACGAGCCAAAGGCAACCACGCCGTAACGGCTCACGGCGCCATACGTGGGCTTAAAGCCCACCACGCCGCACAGCGACGCCGGCTGGCGAATGGAGCCGCCGGTGTCCGAACCCAACGAGAGCGCGACCTCGCCCGCGGCGACGGCGGCAGCGGAGCCGCCCGAGGAGCCGCCGGGCACGCGTTCGGTATCCCAGGGGTTGTTGGTGCGGTGGAACGCCGAGCTCTCGGTAGAGCTACCAAAGGCAAACTCGTCCATGTTGGCCTTGCCCATGGGCAGGCAGCCGGCATCGAGCATGCGCTGGACGCAGGTGGCGGTGTAGACGCTCTGGTAGTCCCCGAGCATGCGGGAAGCGCAGGTGGTGCGCGTACCCACGAGGTTCATGTTGTCCTTAATGGCCAGCGGCACGCCCGCGAGCGGGGGCAGCGGCTTGCCTGCGGCACGGTCGGCATCCACGCGCGCAGCGGCCTCGAGCGCGAGCTCGGGCGCCACCTGCAGGAATGCCTGGACCCCGCCCTCGCGCGCCTCGATGACGGCAAGGGAGGCCTGGGCCACCTCGGTAGCGGTAAAGTTGCCGGCGGCAACGCCCGCGGCGATCTGGGCGGCGGTAAGGGAATCGAAGCTCTGCGCCATTACTCGCTCTCCCCCTCTCCCAAAATGGACGGCACGCGGAAGTAGCGGTCGCGCGCGCTGCCGGCGTTTTCAAGCGCAACGTCGAGCGGCAGGTCGCGCTCGGGCTCGCGCAGGTCGTCGCCCATCACGTTGGACAGGCTTCCGATAGGATGGAACGTGGGCTCCACGTCGGGCAAGTCATATTGCAGGACGGGCTCGAGCATCTGGACGGCGTCGTTCAGGTAGGACGTCATCTGGGTGAGCTCGTCATCGGTCAGTGCGATCTTTGCGTACTCGGCGATGCCGCGCACGTCTTTCTCGCTGAGTGCCATAGGCGCTCCCTTCCGCATAACAGTTAAACCGCTCTAGTATACAGGGCAACGCCGGCTTGAAGCAGGCGCTTTACCCAAATGCAGCGAAAACGTAACGAGGACGGCGGCTGGCAGGCGGCGGGCTGGCGGTTCTGCAACGAAACCGCACCGTCCATAGCGAAAACCGTACTGTCCGCAACGAAAACCGTCGCGTCCATAGCGAAAGCCGTCCCGCCCACAACGAAAACCATCACAACATTCGACGTTTTTCGCCAAAATCGAGATTTTCATCGAATGTTGTGATGGTTTGGAAGTCCCGACCACCACAAAGGTACCTGTCCCCTTCGTGGTGGTTCTGAAGAATGTCTTATGCCGAGGCCTTGGCCTTGCGGCGCTTGCGGACCGCGTGGATCACGATGTCCAGCAGCAACAGCACAATGGCCACGACCACGATGAGCACGGCAGACTCGCGCTTGCCCCAGTGGCGGCCGGCCAGCGACTTTTGCTTGTCGACGTCCTTCTTGTTGTACTTGGTGCGCACGCAATGCACCAGCAGGCGATGGTCGTTCACGCCGTAGGGCGTGCAGGTGACGAGCGTCACTTTGTCGGCGCCCGGCTCGATGGTCAGCGACTCCATCTCCTCGGGCAGCACCACCTCGGAGTCCACCATCTTGTAGGCGAGCGTCTTGTTCATGGTGTGCAGCAGCACCAGGTCGCCGGGCTCCAGCGAGTGGATGTCGTCGAACATGCTCAGGTTGCGCATGCCCGAGTGCGCGGTGAGCACGCAGTGCGTCGAGGTGCCGCCCACCGGCAGGCTCGTGCCCTCCAGGTGGCCGACGCCGGCCATAAGGACTTCTTCGCTCGTGCCGTGGTAGATGGGCATACTCACGTCGATGGAGGGGATCTCGACCCAGCTCATCATGGGGTCGCGGTCAAAGATGAGCTGCTGGGCGTAGGGCTCGATCTGGTCGGCGGGAAGCTCGGTGGCCTCGCCCGCCAGCTGCTCGTTAAAGGAGCGCGCCTGGAGCAGGATGCGCTCGCGCTCCTCGGCAGACAGCGCGTCCACGGTGCTGGACACGGTGCTGATCTGGTTGAACACGCCCGAGGCCTCGAGCCGGTCCAAGATCCACGGCCAGGTCATAAGGCCCACGCCAATAAGGATGATGACGATGGTGATGAGCCGGTCGGCCCAGCGCGGCAGCCGCTTGCGACGGCGCTTGGGCTTTGGTTGAGGTTTGGGCTGAGGGCTTGAGCCACCGTTGGCCGCGGCGTTATTGCTCTTCATGTGTTTGGCGCCCTGCACCATCACCGGTCACTCCTCTACAGCTCAGGTTGTCTAAACAAATAATAGCCGATTAGCGAGCCTCCGCGCCGGACAACGCAGCTTGACTGCACCGTCCGGGCCACGTAGCCCCACTCAACCAATCAAGCCATATGTTGCTTTCATCGTCTCGAGCAACTGCGCCATCGTTACGCCCGCAACCCCAATCTGTTTCAGATTGACGTCGCCCACCTCGCAATCTTTAACAAACGCAAGCATATCGTCCTTCAGTTCTCCGCGCAGGTCGACACCTTCCGACTCGCCAAGCAGCTGAGCAAGCCTCAGCGCATCGCGTTTATGCTTTTTTACCTTCTTCGAATCAACGTTCTCCCCCGCTTCCCTTCTAGCTTTTAGGTCGAGATACGCCTTCGCTTTGAACGGAACAATGTATTCCGTACCCAGGACCGAAACGCCGCCTACGGTCCGAATTCCCTGAAGGAACAAGCCGTAGTAAGCATCGTCCAACAAAATTGCCGAAAGACTGCTTATGTTTTCATCAACGTGAATTGGCGCCACATCAATCCCCTCACGACCCTTTAGAAAGTCGGGGCACTTCGCGAAGAGTTCAATCATATGGGGGTAACCCGGCCTCTTAGGCTCTGTAAACCGATAAAAACACGAGCCTTTACCTTCGCCCCAGCCGCAGCGATAGCCGCCATCACGCACCAAAGTCCATATAGCTTCTGCCGTCTGAGGCAACCGGTCATCGGCGACAATTACCACATCAAAATCGTGAGTCGCCCTAAACGGAAGTCCCGCCTCCGAGAGCAAAATGTCGCATGCCGTGCCGCCGATAAGGGCATACGATCCTGCAGCTTTTTGCATATGCTGCTGAAATTCTTGGAGACCTTTTACAGCGCTTCTTGCCATGGATATTCCTTTCCAAACATGCGATCGACTTCGAGCTGAATTCGCTCATCGTCGATTGCCGCCAAAGATAGCGCAAGCGAAATGTCGTCGACACGGGAGGAGTCGGCAAACACGGGCGCATAGCGCCACACTTGGATCAACGCCGTTTCGTTATCCGGCAACTCCCCGTCTGCGACTTCGAGGTTGCTCAGTTGACGCCATGCACTTCTTAAGACGGCCTTTTGTTCCATACCCGGCGTAGCGAGCATGGAACGCGCAGCGAGCGCCGTCTCCCCGGCGTCAGCAAGATAGTCGATCCGCGGCGTCTTCCTTGCAAAACAGACCTTCGAGACTGGCGAGGAGAGCTCTGCCATGTGCTCGCTGAGCAGAAGATCAACGGCAACAGGGAACACAACGACACATCGCTCGCGACGCTCGCGCTTCGCGAGCCCCCTGTCAACAAGCTCGGTTATGGCCTCACTCGCGCGGCTTGCCGAAATCCCAAGCGCACGACAAAGGTCATAGGGACGATATGGCTCCTGGGCTGCTCCCCAGATTGCGGCAACCTGCGCGTTGGGTGACATCTTGGTCGCGTGATTGCGAAACCGGGCACCGCCCCTCTCCGTGCAAGCTGTGCCCATAAATGGAAGAAAAGCCTGTCTACCGGGACAGACAAAGGGAATCCCTTGTGCGACCAATGCTTTGCGCTGACGTGCATCGGCATCAGGAAACGAAACGACAACAGGAGTCTCCGCACGCAAGGCTAGCTGACTATAGACCCTCTTAGCCTCGGGAAGCCCGACGCCAGTAGGCAAACTTGCAAGCAAAAACGAAAAACCGTTTGCGTCAACAACGCGGACCTCAATCGCACGCAGATGCAGCGGCAAGCGTGCGGATCCAGGCCAAACTTTGGCCTTGGCGGAGAGGCCTAGTGCTTCTTGTAAGTAGATTAGCGCTTCGTTCATTTCCATCGTTTTCGTTTGATTCCAGTTTTAATTGGAATTGTACATTATTTTCGGAATTAACGAGATTCCTTTCGTGCATAAGCCAGGGTTGATTTTCAATCTCAACGCAACAGCCTGAACGGACCCCGCGTTTCCGCAGCT
>UQZM01000020.1 GCA_900545615.1 uncultured Collinsella sp. | reverse complement strand
CACGAGCGGGGGCTCCTATCTTTTTAGTGCCCTCGGATTGGGTCATAGTGTCTGTCGGCCTTGCCCGGGAATACGGACAGCTGGCATCCCAACCTCTCGTCGACGAAGATGTTTAGCGACGGCTTGGCGGGCGGTGCCCAGTCGGTCCGGAAAGTTCTCGAGACGGTGACCGATAGCGACGAGCCGGCCGTGACCGTTAGCATGACCCTGTAGGGCGTGAAGTTGACGAAGGCGTGTTGCGCATAGCCGAGGACAAAGGAGCGTGCGTCCTTGTCCACAGTCCCGCTCCACAGGAGGTTGCCCCTGATGTCGCACAAAGACAGATACTGTCGGCTGACGCCCGTCTCGTCGGCCACCTTCCACGTGAAGGTATGCGGCACCGCGCGCAGGGTCGCCCCGTCCGCAGCCGGGTCGGTGAAGAATGTCTGGGGCGCGTCCGCAACGGTATAGGCCGCCGCGCTCGACCACGCTCCCCAGTCCTCGTCGAGGCCCTTGGTGCGCACGCGCACGGTGTACATGCCCTTGGCATCCGTCGGCAATTTCAGGCTCGTAGCCGGGCCCTCGACCGTCGTGGCAGTGGTGCCCGCAGGAGTCGTGATCTGCACCTCAGCGGAGGCCTGCGCCGAGCCGTCCGGATGGTTTGGCACCCATTCGAGTGTCGCGGTCGAACGGGTGGCATAAGCCGCCCTGACGCCCCTGATGGACGGTGCGAGCGGTGGGCATATAGTCGTGACCTCGTTTGACTCGGTCCACGGTCCCTTGAGGCCGTTCTTGACCGCGCGGGCGCGGTAGCGCACCGTTCCCGCCGGGGCCTCCTCGTCCTCCCATGAGGCGTTTACGTCCGCGTCGACCCACGTCTTTCTACCGTCGGTCGTGAGCTGGAACTCCCAGCTGTCGACGAAGGCCGGCGCGTCGTGCCCCTTGAGCACGACCTTCGCCGCCTCCGTCTTGACTGCCTCGAGCATGCCGAGCGCCGTCGGCGTGGTGTAGATCGCCGGCGCGCTCACGCCGTAGTCCGACGTGCCGCCGGGGCCCGTCGCCTTGGCCGAGAAGATGTACATGCAGCCCGGCTCGAGGCCGTTGTAGGTGTGGCTCGTGGTATCCCAACTAACGGTGCCGACGTCGGTGAACTTCCCGGGGCCGTTCTTCGCCACGCCGACGGTCACGGTCGTCCAAGGGTAGTCGCCGTTCATACCCGTGTAGTCGACGTCCCAGCTGACCTTCGCGCTGGTGTCGCTCAGGCGCTCCGCCCTGATGTTCTTCGGCGTGTGCGGCGTGTGGTAGGCGCGGCACGGGACCGTGACGGTGTTTGATGCGTTGGACGTTCCGTTGCCGAAGCCGCCCGTGACGTTAATCTGGCCAGTGAAGGTGTGGTTGTAGGCGTCGCCGTTGCCGCGCACGAGCACGACGTCGCGCGACGTGCACTGCACCCATACCCAGCCGGAGTTGTTCGTCGAGTATACCGAGCCGTTCCACGAGCCGCCCGCCGACGAGCTGCCGTTTGCGTAGCAGTCGATGGCGTAGCGCGTGCCGTATCCGTGCGTGACGCGGTAGGTCACGGTGGTGTCCGTGCGCCCGACCTCAGCAACGTCCACGTACGCGCACCAGCAGTACTTGCGATAGCCGCTTCCGCCTTGAACCCAGTTTCCCTGCGCCATCCTACGCGACCCCCATCGCCATGCTCTGCTCCACCGCCGCGACGAAGCTCCTGAAGGCGGAGGCCACGCGCCCGTCGACGCCCAGCAGGTCGCCGTCGAGGTAGAGGTTGTAAACGTTGCCGCCGCCCGCGAAGCCCGCGGCTCCGTTGGCGGTCGCCCCGTATGCTCCGCCGCCGGTAACGCTCACACCGAACACGGCGGCCTTCTCGACGTTGCGCACCGCCGACCTCATGGACTTCACGGGCTCGTCCGCCGTGTCGTCGATGCCGAGGGCCGCGCCCTGCATCACGTAGCCGAAAATCTTGCGGAACACACGCGAGGGCGAGTGGATACCCAGCAGGTTCTTGGCAGCGTCGATGGCGCCGCCCACCGCGCCGGTAATCTTGCTTACGACCACGCCGGCCGCGCCGCTGATTCCGTTTGCGATGCCCTGCACGATTTGCGAGCCGATGGAGGCCACGCGGCCGGGGATTGAGGACAGGGCGCTCATGATGGAGCTGCCGATGCTCGAGGCCGCCGAGGTCACGAAGCCGACCGCGCCGCGGATGGCGGAGCCCAGGCTGCTGATTCCGTTGCGGCCGATGCTCGCCAGGGTGGACGGCAGGTTCTGGATTGCGCCGCGGATAGCGGACACGATGTTGGTGCCGCACGAGCTGACGAAACCGGCCATGCCGGTGATGCCGTTGCCCAGGAACGTGATGGCGTTCCTGCCGAGGCTCAGCCAGTCGAGCGCCGACCAAGCCGAGACGAAGGCCGAGAAGATGGCCGGGATGTTGGCGATGAGCGTCGGTATCGCCTGCACGATGCCAAGCGCCAGCGTCACGATTGCCTGGATGCCGGCACCGAGCAGTATCGGCGCGTTGTCGTTGATCGCGCTGGCGAGGTTCTGCACGATGACCGGGGCCTGCTCGATGAGCGTCGGCAGGCTGTCGGCGATACCCTGCGCCAAGCCGACGATGAGGTTCGCCGCGCCCTCTGCCAGAACGCCCGCGTTCTCGGCTATGGACTCGGAGAGGCCGGTGAGAATCTGCAGGCCGCTCTCCGTGATGGATGGCAGGTTCTCGGACAGATAGCCGCCGAGCGATGTCATAAGCGATGCCGCAGTCTCGGAGAGGAACGACAGTCCCATCTCGATTCCCTCGGCGAGCCTGGGAACGACCTCGCCGCCCACGTCGGCGAAGCCCTCGGCGATGCCGGGCAGCGATGAGGTGATGTTCTCCTGCAGCGTGGACAGGTCGCCCTCGAGCAGCGTCAAGCCGTAGACCATGGCAAGGTGCAGCGACTCCAACGGGTTGTCCCCAACCGCCCAGATCTCGACAAGGCCCTTGAAGCGCTCGCCGATCTCGTCCACGCCGTCCGACACGGCGGAGAGGATGTCGCCCATGGGCCCGGGCACGGCCTCAGCCGCGCTGTCGAGCGCCTGAGTGAAGATGTCGACAAACGCTTGGCCGAGCACGGGACCGACCGACGTGACAAGGCTCGGTAGCTGCGACAGCGCCGTGCCGACGATGGTCGCAACGCGCGGGACGACGTTCGATGCCGCCGTCTCGACCGACTGTAGCAGCTCCTCGGTGAGCTTGCCCATGTCGGCGTCGTCCTTGCTCAGCTCCGTCACCCAGTTCTCCCAGGCGGCCTTCGCCATGTTGCAGGAGCCCTCGATGGTCGTGGCGGCCTCGCGCGAGGTCGTGCCGGCGATCTGCATCTGCTCCTGCATCGTGTGAATGGCCAGCACGACGTTATCGAAGGATAGGCTCGACTCGTCCACGGCTGAGTTGACCGCGTGCGCGTCCTTGACGAGGCGCTGCATCTCCTCCTTGGTTCCGCCGTATCCGAGCTTCAAGTTATCGAGCATGGTGTAGTTCTGCTTCGCGAAGCCCTGGTAGGCGTTCTGGAGGTCCTCCATCGCCGTGCCGAAGGTGTTCGCGTTGTCGCTCATGTCGACCATGGCCGTGTTGGCGTACTCGGCCGCCTTGACGTGTCGCCGCCCAGCGAGGAGACAAGCGAGGCCGAGAAGCCCGTCACCTGCTCCATGTACCGGTTGGCACTCAGGCCGGCCGTTATGTAGGCGCGGTCGGCGTTGGCCAGCACCGTCGTCTGGGCCTGTTCGAGCTGCTCCCACTTACCGGAGCACTGCTCGACGGTCTGGCCGGTCATGGCGGCGTAGTCCTCGAGGGACTTGCCCATGTTGCCGAATATCTTCTTAATGCCGCCGACGTTCTGCTCGTATGCGGCGTATGCGCTCATGCTCATGCCCGTGACGGCGGCGACGCCCGCCCCCACGGCGGCGACGCCAACGCCTATCGCCTTGGCGGCGGTCGCGCCGGCCTTGCCGAGCGTGCCCACGACCTTCGAGGCCACGCCCTCGGCCTTGCCACTGGCCTCGTCCTTGAGGCCGACCTTAATCATCAGGTCGAGAAGGTTCACCTAGACCACCTTCAATCCCATCCGCTCGATGATGTCTGCGGCGATCTCGTCGCCGCCGCGCGTGTCCTCCGCCTCGGACCCATCGCCCGCACCGCCGTTGACGATGCTCAGGAAGGGCTCCTTGAGCCACTTCCCCTGCGCCATGAGGCGCACCGACTCGCTCAGGTACACGCGGAACGCCTCCCGCTCGTCCCGCTCGCGCCACCGCGCGACCATGTACCTACAGAAAGGGCGAGCACGCCGTGGCCCGACGTACTCGCCCAGACAGAGCCATATGTGAGATGGGTCCTCGGCGGCTATCCAAAAAAAGGAGCCAGAATGTCCTTGATGCCGTCGATGCCGTCGATGGCATCCTTGATGTCGTTCACCCACTTCTTGACGGTGAAGTCGGCCTTGTACTCCTCGAGCGTCTGGCCGTCGAGTGCGGCGAGCAGCTTGTAGCTGATCTCGCCGCCCTGGCGCAGCACGTCGGGCAGAAGCCCCGCCACCATGTCCACGGCGAGGCCGTTGACCTCGGCGGTGGCGGCTGCTTTCGCGGCCTCGGGGTCGCCCTTCGCCTTGGCGGTCGCCTTGGCCTTGGCCTTGGCGGAGTCGGAGCGGAACTTGGCGTAGGAGGCCTTTGCCTTTGCGCCGAGTTCGCCGTTCATGACGTCCTCCGCCACGTCCGCCAACAGGCACATGGCATTCTGGAACTCGTCGGCGTTAAGGTTGTCCAGCTTCATGGTTAGGCTCCAATCTCCTGTTTGATATACAGCTCGTAGGGCACAATCTCGGGGTTCTTGATTGAGTAGTGGCCCGTGAACTCGAACGCGAACTGGCCCTTGGCCTTGTTCTGCGTCGTGATTTGCAGACCGCCCGTGTTGAGCGCGTTGATGAGGCGGATGGCGATATAGCCGTTGCCGTTCTCGCCCGAGTAATCGCCGATGAGCCAGATGTCGGCGAAGTCGGCCTCCGAGAGTGCGGAGCGCGGGACGATCTTCCCCTCGGTCTCGTCGGCTGCGGCTGCGAGCTTCTTGCCGAGCGCGGTGTTCAGCGTCACGAAGGTGCCGCTCAGCTTGGCCTCGATGCTGTCGATGCGCTTCAGCTCCATCGTGTTGGCGGGGCAGTTGTCGATGTCCTCGCCGTAGTCGATGAAGTTGGGCGTGGCAGCGAAGCTGGTTCCGCCACTCGTCGCGCCCATCAGCTCGGACTCCGCGACCTCGGCGGTCTTGGGGTTGAAATTCGTGGCGAGCAGGCCCGCGTTGATGACGATCTCCTTGAACGTGTTCTCGGGGATGCGCGTGAACTTAGACATATGACCTCCTAGTAGCTGGTCATGTACTCAATGGTCAGGTTGATGATTCGGCGCTTCACGGCGTTGTCCTCGTCGGCCATGGCGTTGCAGAACGGCTCGCCCTGCATCACCCACATGCCTCCGCCGTCGCACGGCAGGAGCACGCCGGAAAGCCCGAGCGCACGGGCGACCTCCTCGGCCTTGGCGTTGGGCGCGGCCTCGGACGAGGTCCGATACCAGAGGTTCACCTCGGAGTTGCACTGCGTGCCGAACGCCGCGGTCGGCAGGTCGTAGGTGATGTAGGGCATCTTCGCCTCGCCCGGCACCGCCGAGTCGCGGTACACGGGCAGCCCGAAGCCCTCGAGCCACGCCTGCAGCTCCGCCGCCTTAGTCGCCATCCGGCACCTCCCACTCCTCCGCGCTGCACTGGCCGAAGCCGAACGACGCGCAGCACGGCGCGGCGCCGTCGTCCGCGTTCGACGTGCAGCGGAATACCTGCCCGTCGAACGCACGCTGGAAGAGGTCGCCGTAGCGCAGCGGCTCGGCGGTCGTCACGGTGTAGACGTTCCTCACGCCGTCGTGCTCCGCGATACGCGAGGCCGTGGAGCTGTCGCGCACGATCGCCGCCGTGAAGCCGTCGCCGACGGCGAGGACGGTCTTGAAGCCGCCCTCGCCGTCAGGCTCGGTCTTTGCGACGAGCCTCGCGCACGCCACCGCCATGCGTTCGAACAGGCGGCTCACAGCTTTCTCCAAGGGTCGAGACGCGCCTTGAACTGCTGCCGCCACGTGATGGGCGAGCCGTCGCCGCCGACGCGGGTGTAGCTGTAGCCGCCGAAGCTCTCGCTCGCATACGGGCTGTCCAGCTCCTTGGCGTGCTCTGTCTGCCACGCCGCGATCTCGTCGGCGAGGTCGACCACGGCCTGCGGGATGGCGAGCGCCCAGACAGTGCCGACGAACTCCTCGTCCGTGAGTCCGTTATAGGGCCACGCATGCAGCCCGTCGTTGAACACGGAGCCCGTGATGCGGACGTACTGGCCCTCCTTGAGGCCGAGGGCCGCGGGCGGCACGAGGCGGCCGTCCTCGATACGGACGCGCCCCGTGCGCTTGTCGGCGACGAACCAGTTGCGCAGCGACAGAAGCACCTGCTCGAGCATCTCTGCGTCTATCGCTTATCGGTGATGACGGCGGCGAGCTCGGGACTGAGGGTCTTGACGCCGCAGAGCATGTCGATGGAGACGGTGTCGGTCTTGGTCTTCTGGTCGTAGCCCTGCACGACGCGCAGGCCGAAGCCGTCGTAGGAGGTGGAGAACGCCTTGGGAGCGCCGAGAGGCATCTCGAGCTGGCGGGTCACGAGCGCGAAGGCGTTCTTGTGGAAAGCGATGGACGGCGTGTAGTTGGCCGTCTCTGCCGTGGTCTTCTGCACGTTCTGGTCGCAGTAGAAGTCGAGGCCGTACTTGCGGCCAAGCGATGCCTCCTTGAGGGCGGTGCCGTTGTCGCCGACGGCGGACGCGTTGGTGAACGCCTCGGTGTTGAGCAGGTCGGCCTCGGCCTGGGAGCCGTAGACGAAGCGGCGCTCCGTGGAGGGCGCCTTGGCGTCCACGAGGAACTTGCGGGCGGCGATGATGTCCGCCACGGCGATGGCGCCCTTGGTGTGGTCGACGCGGTTCGTGACGTCCTTCTCGAGCGCGAGCAGGTAGCCGTCGATCTTGTCGGCGAAGGCCTGCATCGCGGGGACGAGGAACTGCGCGGAGAAGTCGACGATGCCCATCGTCAGCTCCTTGGACGTGACGGCGAACGTCACGTCGAGCAGCTTGTCCATCTTGACGGGGACCTTGCCCTCCGTGGCGTCCTGCACCTCGACCTCGGTGGTGAACTCCTTGGCCTCGAAGGTGGCGGGCTTGCGGACGGTGATGGTGTCGCCCACGCCGGCGACGAACTCGGAGGAGTAGTCGCGGTGGACGAGGTTGGCCATGACGGCGTTGGTGCGCAGAACGTCCAGCGCCTCGTTGGCGATGATGTTGGGTGTAAGGATGGTGTTCGGCATAGATACCCCTTAGCCTCTCTGCTCCGCCTTGTACTTCATGTACTCGGCGGTGCTCATTTCGTTGATGTCCTTGCCGCCCTCGCCCTTGGGGGCGTGGGCCACGTCGGCACCCTTGACGGTCGTGGTTGCGATGAAGTCGGCCCAGTCGGCCTTGATGCCCTCGGTGAGCTTGTCCGCGTCCTCGATAGCGCCGTCCTTGACGGTCACGTTCTCGAGGTCGGAAACCTTGAGAACGGTCTCGATGCGCTTGGGGTCGACGCCCGCCGACTCGAGCAACTTTCGGTACAGGCTGCGCTTCTCGGCTGCGGCCTTCTCGCCCTCGACCTTGGCCTTGTAGTCCTCTAGGTTCTTGACGGCGGCCTTGTACTTTTCCTCGTACTCGTCCGCTCCCTCGCCCTTGGCCTTGAGTGCGTCCAGCTCCTTCTTGTAGCCGTCCGCCTTGTCCGCGGCCTCCTTGAACTCGTCGCGCTGCGCCTTGAGCGCGTTCACGCTCTCGGCATGCTCGTCGATGATCTGGTCGATCTTCTCGTCCTCGATGCCCATTGCCTTGAGCATCTTTCGCGTAAGTGCCAACAGAATCTCCCTTGCTTCGGAATGGGCGGGTTCCCACCTATTGCCTCGGCGGGCCCGCGCCGCAATACCTCGCGGCAAGGGTGAGTATCCAAACGGAGTAACGCGGCCCTATGCGCCGCCCCTCAGGTGCTTCTCGAGAATCGACCGGTACGTGTCCCCGTGGCCCGTCGCCGCCTTGCGCAGGAAGTGCTTGCCCTTCATGCGGGAGGTCCCCTCCTCGACGTACGGCGCGTACTCGACGTTGGTCCCGATGAAGCAGTCGTAGCCTTTGAGGAGGTGCGTGACGGAGTTGCGCAACCTGCCCGTATCGACCGGGCACGTCGCCTTGGCATAGCCCTCCGCAACGAGGCCTATCTCCTCCAGGCCCGTTTTATAGGCGCGCAGGAGGGCCCTCTCGACCTGCTCGATGTTGTTCTGCCGTATCTCGATGCACTCGGCGGTATCCAGCTTCGCGGCGTTTACGATCTCCTCGGTGATGAGGGTGCCGTGCCGGCCGTGGTCGCCGACGCCGCCGACGAGCCCGTAAGCCATCAGTCGAACACCTCGCAGCCGTAGCCAACGCGCCCGTCGACGTCCGCCTCGATGGCCTCGATGGCTTGCACCGGAACGCCCTCGCACCCGAGCGTGCAGCCGTCGTCGGGCTCGACCTCGTCGCCGCGCTGCGTGCAGATGTAGGTATCCGGGAACGTGAAGCCGAAGCCCAGCTTTACGGCGCAGTCGCCGCAGTTCGCACAAGTGAATAGCTCTTTCATGCCTGCCCCAATCTCTCTGCGGGCAGTGTCGCGGTACGGTCACGCGGCATGAAAAAAGCCCCGCCGTGGCGGGGCTGGCTGTGGTCTATTTGACTTTTACCTCGTGGGCCTTGTCCATCTCAAGCTCGATAGCAGACGGGCTCTCGCCTCTGAGGAAAAATGGAATCGGGAAGAAGTCAATCCTCCCCGTTTCCTTGTCGATGGCATACGGAGTGTCGCCCGGGGCCATCTTTCCATCGAAACCGAAACCGACGAACCAATGGTATTTGCCCTCGTATGCGCACACCGGACCGTATCCGTCTACGGCCTCCTCTTCCAGAATCGGCTTTATGGCCTCTTCCAATGTGAGCATGTCAACCTCTTGTCGTCAGGCACTCGTCGATCTTGATGATAGGCCGTTATACGCTAGAGACAGATTTCAGGGTCCTGCCTCTCGAGTTTTGGAACGCCAGAGTCGAGCGACTCCTTGAGTGCTGCATAGACCTCATCGACATTGCCGTACCATGTCGGCTCATAGCCGAAACGCTCCTCGAAGTTGGCCGCGAGCTTGTCGACCTGCTCCCATGTATGCAATTCGGCAACCATCACAGCCCCTCCTTCATCATCTCGTCAAATATTTTACTCGATTCCGGTAGGTATTTGCGCAGGACGGCGAGAGATTCCGGGTTCGCGGTGCTTGCGCTGAAGAACTCGGCGAAGCCCTCTTGCGCAAGCCTTGCCAGCTGGTAGTCCTCGGACGCTCCCTTTGGCCGCCAATAACTCTTGCTGTGGCCCCATCCATCGTTACACTTGTTCAGCGTTGCCCCGCCGAAAAGGTCGGAAAGGTCGGCCTTTTCGGCATTGCTCATCTCCCCTATCTCGGAGGCGACGGAACTATATGTGGCAGCCTTCGTGTGCTTGAGGCCCGAGAGCGCCTCGGCCACCTTGTCAGGATGTCTCCTTAGGTAGTCAGCATGCCATTCCATGAGGTAGCCATTCGACTCGAGCCATCCGATGTCCTTTGACTTGACTGCCCGTTTGAGCCCATCGCGCATCTCCTTGTGCCTTGCGTCAATGTAGGCTTCGACCTCGCTCTTTATGGTCTTGGCGAACACGCCGCCGCCGTACGTCCTCGAGATGTCCGCGTGCAGGCCGTCGATCATATGCCCGAACTCGTGGAACCAGGTCGTTCCTTGGGGTCTCAATCCATCTTTCGAAAACACTGTTTCAAGGTTGAGCCTCACGCCACCGTCCGTTGGGCTGTAGTGGGCGGTTCCGCCCCATCCGCCGTTCAGCAAAACGAAATCCCGCTCATGCTTCAGGTAAACGCTACGGGCAGCCTTGTCCGAACGCTTGAGAATGCCTTTCACCGCATCCCTTTGATCCCCATTGAGGCACGAGTAGACGGAAGCAGACATATCGGGCTTGCCCGCGATGCGCCGAATTCGGGCCAGCGCCGCGTCCAACACCTTCTGCTGGTCGCCGGCGCTCATCTTGCGGAACGAGCCGGACGGTATGCCATACTCCCTCAGCTGCTCGGTGAGCCTCTTCCTCGCCTCAGTCGCGGACACGCCGGCAGCATCGAGCTTGCGGGCCGTGCCGGGCATCTCCATGAACTCTGAGATGGTGCGGTTCGCGGGCTTGGTGCCGTTTACGGCGGGCTTGCCCGCCTTCCATTCCTCGTAGGTCATGCCCTCGGGCAGGCGGCTGAAACGCTCGCCGTCGAGCACGTCGAGTCCGTCACAGCACGCCACCAGCGTGCAGCGGCAGTTGCACGTCTCGGCATACGGCGCCTCCGGGTCGCCGGGATAGCGGCACCCGTTGCTGAACTTCTCGCCGACCTCGACCTTCTCGCGGTCAATCTTCCTGTGGCTCGAGCGCGTGCGCAGGTCGAGCGTCGCCACCCATTCCTGCTGCACCTTGATGCCGAGCCCCTTGGCCCTCTTGTAACTGTCGACGCGTCCGGCGTTCTCCGCCGCCGTCGTCGAGGTCCGCGCCAAACGCACCGCCGCCGCGCGGTTGGACCCCGCCACGTCCTGGATGCGCTTCGCGATCTTGGGTATCGACTCGCCGAGCAGCACGCCCTGCGTGATCTGGTTGGCTATGAGCCGGCGGTTCCACGCCACGTCCTTGGCGACGTTGACGGACGGCTTTGGCAGGTAGCTGTCGTGGTCGGTGAGCAGCCTCTGCACGGTCGAGGCGTCCTGGAGCGCGTAGGCCGTGTCAACGCCAACGGCGCTCTCGACCTGCCACGTGCCGTAGTTGTAGTTCTCGGCGTAGACCTCGGGCAGCCTGCCCTCGATGGCGGCTGCCGCGACAACGTTCGCGCGTGTCATGGCCTCGGCGCACTGCTTGAGGACGATTCGGTAGCGCCTGCCCGCCGCTATCTTCCCGCTTCGCCAAGACCTGTATTGCGCCTTGGTGATCTCGCCGGCCTCAAGCCGCTCGCGAATCTTCTCGTCGTCGGCCTCGAACTGCGCCAGATAGCGCTTGAGGTTGGCGTAGGCCGTCTTGCTCGCCTCGCCGTACACTCCCGCCACCTCGCGCTCGAACGCCCGAATCTCGGCGTCTGAGAACTCGTGAGCGCTATCCTTCGCCATGCGCCGCCTCCAATCGTCGGCACGCATGGTCACCCGCGCATAACGGAAAAGGGCCCCGACCGAAGCCGGGGCCCTTCCCTACTCGCCGTCCGCCTCCAGCATCTGGCGCACCTCGTCGCGCCAGCGCTCGGGAACGCTCTCGAGCGTGCGCTTGCCGCTCTTCACGGCGCGGTAGTAGATCTTCGCCAAACTACTCACCTCCAACGATGTCACCGAGTTCGAGAAGGGCCGCCTGCGAATCTGCGACCTGCTGCTGGAGCGATGCGATCTGCTCCTCCATGCTCATGCCGTCCGCCTCGTGTGCCGTCCAGACGGTGTCAAAGTCGGCCTTTGCGCCATCGACCGTCAGCTCGCCCGTCGGGTCGGTGAAGTGCAGCTCCTCGTAGGTGAACACCTTCACCTTAACGGAACCGCCCTCGCCTCCCTGCTCCTCGCGCTCGCCCTCGGAGATGCTGCGGCGCAGCCAGACGTCGGTCCCCGCGATCTCGACCGTCTCGGGCCTCTCGCCCGTTCGCTCCGACTTCACAACCATATTTTTTCCTCCTAACCCACGGCCCTCGCCGCGTTGAATATGCACCGCTTGACGTTCATCTGGTGCTCCATGACGGCCGTTTTCAGCCAGCCCCAGTAAGAGCACACGCGCCTCGCCAAGCGCTCGGTGCGCCTGCGCCTGTAGCGCGCGAACGCGCGTCGCAGTCGTTTCCAGAGCCTCTTTCGCAAGTCGACCCGGCGCCCGCGAGCGCACCAGATGCGATAGCCCGCGAAGTCGATGGACTCGGCGCCGTTGCGCCTCACCTTCCACGGTTTCAGCGACAATCCTAGCCGCCCCAAAACGCGCGCGGCGATGGCAGCGGCCTTCCCGAGCGAGCGCTTTGAGTTGCCGAGAAAATAGCCGTCGTCGGCGTACCACACCTGGCATCCCGCGAGCCTCACGCGCTTGCCGCGTCGCTCCTTCGCCGCCTCCTCGACCGCGTGGTACGCGAACGAGATCACGAACGTCGCCAACCGAAGCGACAGGTAGCTGCCGAGGATAAGGACACCGTTCATCGTCGACAGCAGCGAATGGAGCAGGTAGAGGACTTGGCTGTTCTTGACGTAGCGCGCCACCAGACCCTCCACTATCGCCGTCTGCATCGAGCCGTAGCAGTTGCGGATGTCGACGTGCACGTGGTAGACGAAGCGGTGAACCGCGCGCCTGAGCTTGCGCATCCCCAGCGCCGCGCCCTTGCCCTTGACGCCGCTCGACACCTGCCAGAAGCCGACCTTGGCGTCAAGGAGCGGCTCAAGTGCCCCAACGCACAGGTAGTTGCACACCTGCCGCTTGATGCTCTCGACGCTTATCTCGCGCAGCTTGCCGTTGTTCGGGTCGTGCTTCAGGTAGGTTCGAATCGGCTCGAACGTAAGCGTCTCGGTTGAGAGCTCTAGCCAGATGCGGTCGACGAACGCCGTCTCGGTGCCGTATTCGTCGGCGACGCGCCAGCCGTTCTCCTTGCCTGAGTCGCTTTTCTTCCATCGGTGCAGGGCCTCGACGACGCTCTTGCGCGTGAACTCGAGACCCTTGCAGTAGGTTTTCATAGATCAAAGCTCTTTCTGTCTGTCATACGAGCGTTCGCCTTGCGGTTACCAGCCCGTGAGCCTTGCGGACAAATTTCACTCAAAGGAGTCAGGCTGAGCCGCGTCCCGCCAGAAAGCGGCTGGCGCGGTAGACACGGTGCGAGTAGAGATTTATAGACAGATTGCCGGGAGACGAAGTTCCAAGTGGCCCTACCGGACCTGTTCCTCGAGTTCGCGTAACGAAGACCGGCATTCGAGCCGTTCCTCAGGTTGCCGAGGAACTGAACCAGAAACCAGCGCCGCCCTCACCGTGAATCCCTGTTTGGAGTTAGGAGGGGGCCAGCCCCCTCTCAGGGCTACGCCCTGATTCACCCCCGGCTACGGCCCGTAGCAGAAAGCCGGGAGACGAAGCGCCAAGGGGCCCAACCGGACCCGCTCCGCGAGTGCGCGCAACGAAGACCGGCAACCGAGCCGCTCCACAGGTAGCCGAGGAACAGAACCAGACGGATTGTGCCTTTGACTTTGCCGCCGGAGGTGTCGAAGTAGAAGTAGTCGCCGACACCGGTCGTCGCCGAGCCGCCGAGCCCCTTTCCCAAGATAAGGCCATTGACGAACTGGATGTCGAGCATGTAGCCATCTGCCGTCGGCATGCACGCCGCCGTCGGGGTCACCCCGTCCGCCACGGCATTCTTCTTCTCATTGCGAGTGTCGGGGTTGACCGCGATGCCGAAGCCCGTGCCGTCGGAAACGAAGAGCGTATCGCCCATGAACTCCCACAGGCCCAGCCCCGTCTCGACGCCGCCGACCTTGAACGGATGCTTGCCATCCTTCGCCACCTGGCCGTCGCCAACGAGGGCATCGGTGTTGCCCGTGCTCCACGGTGCGCTCTGGAGCCATGTGTTCACGGTCGTGTCGAACGCCTTGGCGACGTCCATGAGAAGCGCCACGTTGCCGTCTGCGAGCGTCTCCTTGCCGCCGACGACCGCGCCGTCGAACACGTCGTACGCCGCCGCGGCGCCTCGGTCTGGACACGTGGTGCCCGTGTCGGTGCCGTACATCATCGACGCACCCACGGGAATCTTCGCCGCCTGCTCGGCGGTGACGACCACGCGCGTGACGCCCGTCTCGGCGAGCGCGGGGTGAATCTGGATGTTGAAGTCCGTGCAGCCCGGGAAGTCCACCTGGGAGGACTTGCAGAGCGTCTTGGTCAACTGGTGGAAGTTGATATACCACTGGTCGTAGACGCTCATGCCCGAGTAGCCCGTGGTCGCGGTCTTGCAAAGGTCGACGAGCGAGTCGTGCGACGTCGTGCGGTTGGCGACCTTCGCGCCCGAAACGGAGCGCGGGCGCCCGTCGGCGTCGATGCTCATGGGATACGTCGGCGTCAGCATGTACGGTCGCAGCGTGCCGTCTGGCAGCAACGCCTTGGGGTTCGGCTGCGAGCCGCTGAATCGGCTGTCGGACCACGAGACGAGCAGGTTGCCGTTCGTCAGCACCTCGACCGCCTGCCACACGACCGGCGCGATCTCGTAGACGTTGTTGCCGTGTCCGTTGTCCACGCGCGAGAAGCCGTAGTCGACGCCGTCGATGGCCTCGACCCACGGCACGCCGTCGGCGTCGGCACCGGCGTTGGCGGACACGTGGAACCACGGGCCGCCCTCGGTGTCGAACGGGTCGACAGCCGCGCTCGTCGCCGTCGCGGGCACGAACTCGGTGGAGGCCACGCGCTTCGCGGCAGCGCTCATGGGCTGGATGTCGGTGGGGCTGCCCGCCGGGATGAGGAACGTGTACACCAGCCCCGTCTTGTGCTTGTCGACCATCGCGGCGACGCTCTCGTTGGAGTAGCGGCCCGTCGAGGCGTCGCGCTCGAGCGACTTCTGGTCGCCCAGATTCTTTACCGCGCCGACAAGCGCCCACACCGCCTTGTCCGATGCCAGCGGGTCCGCGTACTCGAACCCCTCGGTTGCCTGCTCGGTTGCCTGCGTATCGGCCATTTAGGCACCTACCTTTCGCATCTGGCAAATCTTGCCGTTTACCTTCTTGAGTCCCAAGGCCGTAACCGCAGCCGCCGAGTCGATAATCGACTGGTAGTTCAGGGCTGCCGTCTTGGCGTCCTTGAGCGCCGCCCGGGCGTCGGTGAGGGCCTTTGTCGAGTCCTGCTCGCGCTTGGCCTCTGCGGTCTTGCGCCCCGCCTCCGCCTCCTTGCGCTCCGTCTCGGAGGTCTTGCGCTCGGACTCGGTCCGCTTGCGCTCGGACTCGGAGTCGGCGCGTCCCTTCTCCGCCGTTTCGACAGAAGCCTTGAGCTGCTTGAACTCGTTGTTGACCTTGTTCACGCCAGCCGCCGCGTCCGTCGCGGGCTTCTTGAGCTCCGCGATCTGCTCGGCGGTGAGGTCGCTATATCTCAACGCGTCGCCCTTCGGCACGCCGACGACCAGCACGTTGTTCTCCATCGTCGCCGTTGCCTCCGAGCCCGAGGCGAGCGTCGTGGCGCGTGCCCCCTTGACCTCGGCGGCGACAGCCTTGTCGCGTGCGGCCTCCGCCGCCTTCTGCGCGGCCTTGGCCTCGTCTCGCGCCGTTTCCGCGTCCTTGATGGTGCGCTGGTCGCTCGGCTCGTAGATGTACTCGGCGGGCTTGGCTCGCCTCTTTACGTCCCAGAGCGCCTCGATGCGCGTGCGCCCGCCGTATGTCTCGTCCGTGATGTAGGCCCATGCGTACACGCGCCCGGCCGTCTGGAGCAGCTCGTCGGGAATCTTCGCCTTGTTGCCGGCGACCTCGACCGTGTAGCACGTCCCCGTGGTCGACTTGGCGAAATGCACCTGCTCGCAGCCGACAACCTCGACCTCGCGCCCGGTGTCCCACTGCCACAGCTCGCCGTCAAGCACCTGCAATGCCGCCATCACTCATCACCTTCCTCGTCCTCGTCGTCCTCGTCGCCCTCCTGGGCACCCTTCGCGTTCGCCGCCAGGGCGGGCGGCAGCGCTGCCATGCGCTCCTCCTGCTCCCGCTGCTTGCGCTCCAAAATCTTCGCCCTCTCGTCGGGCGTGATGTTCGGCAGCTTTCGCAGGATCGTCTCGTCGTCCAGATACTCGGCCTCCAGGCACACGGTCTCGACCTGCTCCTTGGTGTTGCTGATGCGAGTGCGCGTGAATACGGGCGTGTCCTCGATGCCCTGCAATGCGAGGATGTCCATGATACCCTCGCGGATGTGGCGCTCGAACTCGGCGGCCTCCTCGTCCATCGGCTGGTATGCCGCGTCGATATGGTCGTTGGTCGCCCCCGCCGCGATGGTATGGACGTCCAGCGCGCCGAAGTCCTCGTAGATGTCGGCCTTGATCTGCGCCAGCGTCTCCTTGCGGCCCTCGACGGGCACCTCCTGCGTGTACGGCGTCACGGACTGCCCCTGCTCGGCGTCGACCTCGGCCACGTGCGTCAGCTTGAGCTTCGCCCGCCACAGGTCGAGGTCCCTGTCGTCCATGCCGCCGGCTCCGTTGATGAGCCAGTAGATCTGTGCGCAGTCGCGCGTGTCGTTCACCAGGCCGCTCTTGATGAGGTCGTAGGCGTCGATGCTCTCGCGCATGCCGACGAGCGTGCTCTGGTGCGCGTCGCTGCCCCAGACCGCCACGATTGGCAGGCGGGAGTAGTTCTCCGCATCGACGGCCAGCTTCATCCCGTCCGCCGGTATCTCCCGATACGTGACCTTGTAGGCGCGCTTGGCCTCGGCCACCTCGAAGTCGAAGCCGCTGCCGCCCGACACCATCTCCGTGTAGCCGTCCTGCTCGTAGAGGGTCGCGTGCCACGGGTGGTCGGAGTCGAGCCGCCAGAACCTCACGCCGGCGTATAGCGCCCCCGAGTACTCGTCCCACACCGGGCAGAACTCGTCGGCGGTGAACACGTCGATGTGGTCGAGGTTCCAGAACGGGAATGACACGCCGTGGATGAGCGCCTTGAGCCCCATCTCCATGACGTCGTCGTCGAAGCGGTCGCCAAGCCCCTCCTTGGTCGTGTCCTTGCCGCCCGCCGAGACGTCCACGAAGCTCACGCCCTTACCGAGCGAGTACGTGCAGCGCTGGACGTTTAGGCGCTTGAACAGGTTACTCGCCAGCCTCAGCTTCGAGGCTGTGAAGTCCTCGGCCTCGGCACCGGAGCACGAGTAGATCTTCTGCACGAAACGATTGATCGTGACGTTGTGCTGGCGGTAGTACTCGTTCGCGGTGACGGCGTTGCGGTACATCTCGCTCGACATGTGCCGCTCGATGGCATCTGCCGCGAATGCCGTCGCCGACGCCGCCGCCTTGAGGTCGCCATCGGTCACCAAAGGACCTTTAGACAAAGCCGCTACCTCCCTTCAAAAAATGGGTTTACCTGCCGTTTCGCAGGCTTGTACATGCGCAGTGTTGCCACGCCGTAACGGAGCGCGTCGCAGCTGTGGTCCTCGACCTTGACGGGCTTGTCGCCGTCCGCCTTGGCGTCCCAGCAGTAGCCGCCGAGCTCGCCTATCAGCCCTGCGCAGGCGTCGGAGATGCGCACCGTGCCGTTGCCCAGGCACACCCCCGTCTCTCGTATGCCGTCCGCGACGTCGTTACGCCCCTTCTTGGTCTTGAACCCGGCCTGCCGCATCGCGGCGATGAAGCTCGTGGCGCTCGGGTCGATGATGAACGTGGGCGGCTTGCCCAGCCCGCGCACGAAGTCGGCCATGTCGGCCACATAGTCGGCGTCCGTCTTCTGGTGCCCCGTGTCGCGGCCCGAGTAGCGGTACTCGTCCACCACGTGCCACACATAGCCGTCAAACGCCCACAGCAGCGCCGCGAAGGCGTTCTGCGTTCCGTAGTCGCAAGACACCGCGTACTTGGCGGCGCTGCCCGTATATCGGCTCTCTAGGGCACCCTCCCACTCGGGGTAGACCAGGCCCTCGGCCAGCGTCCACTTGCCCAAGATGTAGCGGTCGTAGTACACGCCGCTGCCGTAGTCCTTGATGAGGGCTTCGATGACATCCGGTGCCAGCGCACCGTCCCAGATCGTGTAGTCCTGCCTGTAGATGTCGCTGTCGCCGTCGAGGAACCGCTTGAACCAGTGGTTCGGGCTGTCGGGGTTACAGGTGCCGTCGAAGCGGCTGTGCTCGCAGCGCAGGCGGCTCTTGAGCATCTGAAACACGTCTTCGCTCCACGTGGCGACCTCGTCGCCGTAGACCCACTCGAACGTGGCGCCCTGAATCTTGGATACGCTTGTCTTCTTGTCCGCCCCGAGGCAGTAGACCTTGCGCCCGAATATCTGGGCCGTGTTGTCCCGCCCAATCTGGCTGACGACGTCTTCGCTGTAGAGTGAGCGCATCGGCTCGAGGATGTTGCGCTCGAGCGTCGAGCGGGTGTTCCCGATCATCACCGCCAGCCCCTCGCCCCTCATGGCGAGAAGCCTCTGCGGTATGGTCACGGCTATGTCGACGTAGCTCTTGCCCGAGCCCGTCGCCCCGCACTTCACGTTGTAGCGGTGCGTGCAGTTGGCGAGGTACTCGCGCTGCATCCTCGTGAGCGGCATCGGCTACTCGTCCCCGCCGATTGAGGACGGCACGGACAGCACCAGCTCCTTGGCGGCCTTGAGCACCGCCGTGTCGGTGGTATCCATGATGCGCTGCGCCTTGGCGTACTCCTGCGGGTACTTGCGCTCCAAAAGCCACGCCGCCGCCTGCCAGCTGTCGCCGCTCGCGTCCATGATGCGGCCCACGAGCGTCGCCTTGCGCTCGACCTCGGCCTTTTTTAGAACGTGACACAGTTGACGCTGATTGTCTGTTCTGGGGTGGTTGATCCAGCGGCTGTATGTCTCGCGTGCGACCCCGAGATATGCGGCGATGTCCTTGTCGGTCATTCCGGCACGGCACAGGCGGACGGCATCCTCGATGCCCTCCTTGGTCAGTTTTTCACGCCCTTTTCCCGCCACACAATCACGTTTCCGCTGGTAGATAGCCATATGGAAACGCGAACGTTCCCACCTTTTTACGCACGTGGACAAGCGCGTGCGTTTGCCCACGAGCGTAAAAAGGGGGTAACGTTTAAAGAAAAGGCCCCGGTTTCCCGGGGCCTTTCGGCTACTCGACCTTGGTCGGCTTGATTCCGATTGCCTCGGCCAGCCTCTCAAACATCTCCGTCCAGCTTCTGCCGTCTGTGCGCGGCCTGTCGTATGCGGTTGCTCTCCGCCTCTTCCTCGAGCCGCCTCTTCCGCTCCGCCAGATAGCACCCCTTGCACAGCCTCCACTTCTTCGCCTGCGCCGACGTGTCGAACACGGGCCGCGCGTCGCACACGATGCACAGCCCATCCGTTCCGGTCGAGAAGCGCCCGTACCGCTGCCGCGCGTGCCTCACGGCGCTCGGCGTCACCCTCAGCTCCGCCGCAATCTCCGCCGCCGTCCGCTCCGGGTGCGCCTGCATCCGCCTTATCATCTCGTCCGTCCACAGGACGTAAGAGGAGCGCCCCTTCCGGAGCGCCCACTCGTCCCTCAACGGATGTGCTGACTTTGTGGATGGGCCTTTTGGCCCATCTCCTACAGGTGGCCTACACGCCATTCGCATACCCCCTAAAGCTCGCCCGCCACGGCAGAACCTTATCAAGCGCCGGGGACCAACTCACCGACGACGCTCGATATTCTCGCTCGGGCGGTCAATGAGATCGGCAATTGCTCGGTAGGTCTCCTGTGGGTTGGCGAAGTCAACCTCGCCGGTCACTATCTCCTGCAGGCGCTGCCACCACTCGCCAAGCGAGCCGCTGCTGTATGCCGCTTGCCTTCGTAGCTCGTTGGCTATCTCGCGGCGCTCTTGCCAGCCATAGGCTGTGAAATCATCGCTCGCTTATTCAAAATAGCTCACCCTTTCATTCCATAGGTCTGCGGCGAACTCCTCGGCGTACTCTAGGTCCGTCCGTGCGCCGCATCCCAAGCAGCTCACGTAGAAGGTGCGCAGACCTTGATACTTGCCCTGCTGCATCTCAGCATCGCCACCACAGAACGGGCAGGGCTTCAACTTGATTTCGTCCATCAGTCCTCATCATCCATCCATGCGTACTGCCTAAATAGGTCTTCAGGCGCGTCGATGGTCACGGTTTCAGCGTTTACGGTCACAACGTCGCCCGATTCGAGCAGCACGACCGCGACCGGGTACGCGATTTGCCCGGCGGGGAATCCACCGATTAGGGGCGATGCGTCATGCGTCCATGCTTTTTGGTAGAAGCCGAGAAGCAGCGCTTTTGTCTTTTCCCCGGGCATTTCGGAAATGAAGCATGGTGTCATGTTCATCAACTCTCGCCCCTTAGCTTGTGGATGCGCAGTGCGATGTGTTTTACCATTTGGGCAAGGCATTCTTTATTTGGGTCGGCGGGGCACTTTTCGCAACTGTCGCTTGAGAAGCTGAAATACGCACAGGGCGCGTACCGAGTTGAGGCAGAACAATTGTCCAAGTCCTCTTCCAGCTTCTCCCAGCTGTCGGGCGGGGTGGAGTAAAGCTCGTTCGGTCGCATCGAGACGCAGCAGAGATCCTCTACTTTGCCGACAAGGCACGAGAGGGACACCTCGGTGATACGGCGATAGTCAGTCAGCCTGATACCGACCACCCTGTGCTCGGTTCCGCGTCCGTCGTAATACGAGCCGCCAAACTCGATTTCCTCGCCGTCGGCGGTCTTGATGTCGATATTCATCACTCAACCTCCTCGTAGTCGCGGCACTCGCCGCACTCGTCCTCGCAGTACAGCAGGTTCCCCATGAGCCACACCACGGCCCACTTCGCCAGGCGCCAGAACCCTTCCTTGCGGTCAGGCGCCTCCGCGTCGTAGGCGCGCTCGAACCCGAGGTAGCAGTAGCCGTAGTCGACGTGGATATCGCTGCTGCAGAAATGCCTGCAGTTCCCGCACATCCGAGGCTCGCAGTCCCCGCCGAAGTGGCGCTCGATAGCGGCGTCGGTCACCCCCATCGGGTAGCCGCCGACCCTCGAGTCACTCATCGCAGTCCGCCCCCCCTACGCTCTCGTCGAGCAGGTCGATGGCATCCCCGACGGTCGCCTCGATGCTCGTCAGCTGGCGGCGCAGGTTCTGCACGAGGTTCGCGCCGGCGACCTCCGCCCTTCCCGCCTCGTAGGCGCGCTCGATCATGTCGGTCACCGCGACCTGCATCGCCGTGTCGTTGTAGCCGCGCCTGACGCGGTACTTCCCCAGATAGGCGTGCGCCCTGTCCTGTGGCCTGCACTCGCGGTCGAAATGGAACACCTCGACCGCGTCTGCCTTGATCTGATCCAAAGTCTCCATCACAGACGTCCCCTCTCTCGGTTCCTCTCGTTGCAGCGCTCGATTGCCGCGTCCACGTCCTCCTGCGTGAACCCCTCGGCGTCGAGCAGGCTGACGACCGCCTGGACCGCGTCCATGCACTCGTCGATAAGGCTCTGACGGTACGCCCTGCGCGCCGTCATGATCTGGCTGTGGCGCACGCCGTCGTGTAGCTGCCACGCTCCGAACACCTCGGCCGCCTCCTCGAGCGGCTTGAGCGCCTGCGCCCTGGGCGCATCCGGCTTGTCGAACGCGCCGAACTCGAACCTGTATCCGTCCCGCATCAGACGCGCCTCCCCTCCGCCAGCGCAGCGCGCATGGCGTTGATCTCGCGGCCCATCTCGCTCCTCGCGCCGAGGTACACGTCCACGGGCCGCTTGCTCTCGTTCCTGTGCGCCACGTTCTCGCACCATCCGCAGCAGTACCTCTGGTTCCTGTTTGCCGCGCGGAACCGCCTGCCGCACTGCCTGCACTCGAGCACGTAGCCCCCGCGCCTGTCCAGCGACTCAGTCCTCATGTTGCGCCTCCCAGTAGTTGCACCTCGCGAGCCCCTGCGTGGCGTGCACGAAGTCGGGGCAGCGCATGCACGTGTACCGCTTGCAGCCCTCGCCAGACGCCGTCATGACCGCCTCGCTCACGGCGCAGAACCCGCACGTCTCGCAGCGGGCGCTGCGCGGCCCCTCGTCGTAGATGCTCGCGGACCCCTTCGGTCTGCCCATGTTCTCGTTCCTCTCGTCGTCCAAGCTCATGACGCCCTCCTCTCGCATGCGGCCCTCGCATCCAGCAGACGCCGCGCGTCCTGGTACGCCTTGAGCGCCACCGGATCGGCGGTCGTCCCCCTCGGGGCCTTCACCTTCGCCGGGTCGATGCCCGGATGTTCCTCGCGCCACCTGCGCTCGAGCTCCGCCCTCGTCTGCTCGGGCGTCCTCGTCGGCTTGAACGTGGCGGCCTGAATCTCGGCATCGGTCGGCTTGCCGCGGGCATGGGCCTCGGCGTCGAGGCGCTTCTGGTTGCCGTTCCACAGCATTGCCACGGCCTTGAGCGAGGTCACGGGCATCCCGTTCGAGCGAATCCAGCCCTGCGACTCGTAGTGCGCCCAGAACTTGTCGGGGTCGCCGCTGATGCAGTTGGCGGCGAAATACGCACGGCACTCGTCGAGGGTCGGCGGGGCGAAGCTGTCTGCGTCGCCGCCGCCGCGCGTATCATCAACACAAGCTAGGCTAGGTAAAGCTAAGCTAGGACAGGTTAGGTTAGGGTTTTCGCTTTCGGAAACCTCGGTTTCGGGTTCTGAAAACCTAGGTTTCCCGTTTTCAAAACCTTGGTTTTCGCTTTCGGAAACCTCGGTTTCGGGTTTTTGCTCAGGCTCGGGTTCAGGTTCCGGCTCGGCCTTGGCCTTGCGGGGCCTGCCGCCCTTCTTGGCCTGCTCTCGCTTGTTCTTGGAGTTGTCGATGGCGTTCTTGAGCCCCTTGAAGGCCCTCTTGACGCTCTTGGGCAGCTCGATCTCAACACCGTGAAGACCGTACATGAGCACCGCGTCCGCGAGCATCATGCGCTCCCTCATGTCCTCGGGGTCGTTCGGGTCGTAATCGTCGTAGAGCTCGGCTATCGAGCTGGCGAAAACCGTGAAGTCATTGGCTATCAGAACCACCCCCATAGAAGCGAAGAGAAGAACAGAAAGCCCGCGGCGAAGGAGGCGGCGAACAGGGCCGCCTCCCAGTGGTCGCGGATGATGTCGGGTACGCGCCTCATCAGAACGGCACGTCCTCGTCGTAGAACTCGGACTGCGGGACCGCGGCGTAGGCCTGCTGGGCGCTCCACTGCGGCGCGGCCTGCGCCTGTGGCTGCATGGGCACCGTGTTCGCGAGGCTCTGCTGCGGCTGGGCCTGCGTCTGCCCCTCACGGCGCACCATGACCTCGATCTCGTCGACGATAACCTCGAGCTTGGAGCGCTTCTGGCCGTCGCGCTCCCAAGAGCTGTAGCGCAGCTTGCCCTCGATCGCGACCTTCATCCCCTTGGCGAGGAAACGGCCAACGGCCTCGGCGCGGTTGCCGAACATGGTGCAGTCGACGAAGTTGGGATAGTCCTCCCACTCGCCCGTCTGCGCGTTGCGGCGGCGGTCGTTTACCGCCACGCCAAAGGACAGGACCTGCGTGCCGCCGGCGGTGGCGCGAAGCTCGGGGTCGCGGGTGAGGTTGCCGCTGATGTTCACTCGGTTGATGCTCACTGCCCGTCCTCCTTCGCGGTCATGTTGTTCTTGATAAACGCGACAAGGCGCGGCCCCTGCATGTAGCCCAGGCCGCTCACGCGGCGACCATCGGGGATGTCAAGCGCCTTGACGATCACCTTCGCCTTGACCGTGCCGATGCCCGGGAACGAGCGGACGAACTCCTCGACCTTGAGCCTCTGCGCGATGGGCGCCTCGATGGCCGCCTCGGGCGGGATGTTGCCCGCCTTGCAGGCGACCTTGAACGCGGCGCGCTCGCGGCGCGTGTGGACGGCCTTCGCCATCGCCTCCTTGCGCTGCTCAGGCGTTCGGAGCGGCGGTAGGTTTTTCTCCTCCATGTCCTACATCCTCTCGACGTATCCGTGAATGCCGTTCTCGACCATGATGGTCCTCACACGGTACAGCTCGTCCGCCGTGGCGCACTCGATGACCACGCGGCAGCCCCTCTGCGGTGCTGGGGCTTCATCCTCGGCCACATCCGGCTCGGGGCGCGACGGGACCACCCGCACACACCTCGGCACGCCCAAGGGCGGCTCAGGTTCCTCGACGGGCATCGGCTCGGGGTCGGGCGGCAGCGGCGCGGGCTCCGGCTCGGGCTCCGGTGCGGGCGCCGTCGCCTGCTCGTAGGTCGACACGAGCGCGGCGGCCTTGGCGACCTCCTCGCGGTGCGCGGCGACCGCAGCCGCCACCTCGCCCGAGTCCATCGGCAGCGTCCTCGTCCACCACGCCACGGCCCACGCCTTCTCGGACTCGTCCGCGTAGTCCAGCCCGTTGACGAACTTGAACTGGTGCAGCAGCTCGCCCACGCGGCGCTCGATGATGTTTTTGGCCTTGACCTCGCCGAAGCTCGCGTTGAGCCACTTGCCGTCGGCGATGCGCTCGTAGGGCACCAAAGGCCCCATCTCGCCCGCGAGGTCGTAGTAGTGGCCGCTGAGCGCGGCGAGGCGTCGGGACCTGCACTCGCCGTCGTAGCGGTCGATCTCGGCCTTGTACGCATCGGAGAGCCTGTCGATGGGCGCCGTGATCTCGCCGATGGTCTTGTCGAACGTCTTGAGCAGGTCGCTGTACTTCTTCTTCGCGGCCTTTCGCTGCGCCTCGATGGGCTTCTTCACGTCGTTGACCGCCGCGCGGTACTTCTTCGCCGCCTTGAAGTCCTCGTCCTTCTCGATGCGCTTGACGTCCACATAGTCCGCCAGCTTCTCGTCCACGTTCTTCTTGAGCTTTGCCAGCTTGTCCTCGAGCGTGTCGTCGATGGCGAGCGACGCCACCAGCGTGTCGAAGTCCTCCTCGAGCGGCACGGCCTCGACTGCCAAAACCTCGTCTGCCATTAGAAGCCCCCCAGCAGGTCGTCGTCGGTCGCATACTCGGCGGGCGCGGGCTCCGGCTCGGGGGCGGCTTGCTCGGGCTGCGCCTTGCGGGCCGCGATCTCCTCCTCCATCCAAGAGGCCGCGCGGCGCGCCTGCATGAGCGTCATGTCGTGCATGTTGCCCGACGAGCAGCCCACGGCGGCGCAGATGGCCGCCATGGCCCCGGCGCTGTCGAGCGCGGTCGCCGCCATAAACGGCTTGAACAGGTCACGCACGAGCTGCAGGTCGGCCACGGGCTCGACGCTCTCGGCCTCGACAGCCTGAGTGCCGGCGCGCATGTCCTGCGCGACCTTCTGGTCCATCTCCTCGCCCGTGTACATCCCGCCGAACTCGTCGGGATAGGCCAGGCGCCACGCGCCGGCCTTGGCGCACTTCTCGATCATGACGCCCGGCATCTTCGCCCAGTTGCTCTTGCCGGTGCTGTAGTCGGTGAGCGCCAGCTCCACGTAGGCCGGCTCCTTGCCGTCCTTGAACTGGACCTCGGCCCAGCCGCCGAGCAGCTGCTCGCCCACCTGCTTGTAGACGGCGCTGCCGCGCTTCTTGACGATCTGCCCCTCGCGCATCACCACGACGCCGCTCTTGATGCCGCCGTAGCTCTCCTGACGGTTGGCGCGGCGGTTGAACACCTGATAGCTAGTGATGATGCTCGCCGGCGCGCTGCCGTACTTGACCAGGTAGACCTCCTTCGTGAAGGGGTTCAGGTGCTGGCGGTTGCAAAGCTCCACACACAGTGCCAGCTCGCTGTCGGTCGCGTTGGGGCACAGGCGCTCGCGGATGTCCTGCGAGGTGAACTTGACGGGCATGCCCGCATCGTCCTTGAACTCGATGACCTCGTTACTCATCGACGCTCACCTCGCATCCGTAGAGCTTGGAGATAGTGGCGACGGCGCCGCTCTCGGCGTAGACGTCATCGCACTCCTTGCCGTACGCGATGATGACGGCCAAGAAGTCGCGGTCGAACTCGATGGGCTCCTCGTCCATCAGTACGGGCGCGACCGCCATGCCGTAGGCGACGCCGCGGAGCACCGCGGGGTCGACCTTCTCCTTGAGCGCCTCGGCGTTGAGCTCCGTGTTGATGAGGACGTTGCCCACGGCCTGCCTCATGAGTTCCTTGAATGCCTTCCGCTTCATTTACATTTCCTCCGTTTCGTCCCTGCGCCCGGACCACCCGGGCGCTATCGATATGTCCATGCGCTCTGCCTGCCCGCGCACCCTGGGGTGCTTTACAACGTGCAGGTCGACCACTTGCGCGTCGTCGGCCCAGACGAGCCCGTTGAGCGCGTCCATGACCAGCTTGCCCTCGTTGTCCCCGTCCGGCTTGTAGGTGTCCGGCTCCGAGCGCACGCGCTTGGGCCGGCTCTCCGGCAGCGGACGGTAGGCGTCGACGTTGAGAATCACCGGCTCGTGCGGGCCAAAGGGCAGGGGTTGGATGCCAGCCTCGGCCATCGCCTCCCGACACGCCGCCGCGATGGCCCGCTCGGCCCTCAGCGTCTCGGTCGGCGTGTACATCCGTGCGTGGCGCCGGTCGAGCCTATGGCGCTGCTTGCCCGCCGCGAACGAGACGGTGAACGCGAATCGCCTGTCGCTCACAGCACCGACCCCATCCCGAGCGCCACGCGGATGCCATCCGCCGCGAGCAGCATCGCCCGCAGGACGTACGGCATGAGCGCGTTCACCACGAACAGGAGCGCAACGAACCCCGCGCACCTAAGCAACCTCGATGCCATGCGTTCCCTCCTCGATCCACTGCTCCACCCATTCCGGGCGCACCATGCGCCCCACCTTGCGCCCCTCGGGCAGCTGCGAGCGCAGGCGGCCCGCCTTGCACTCGATGCGCAGCGTGTCGTAGGGCACTCCCGTCACCCTCGACGCCTCGCGCAGCGTGTACATCAGCTTGTGCCTGATGCCAAGCTCGTCGGCCATCTGCTGGAACGTTTTGGCTCTGCTAGAATCCATGAGTGACCTCCTTTCAGGTCTGGAGCCGTCCCCGCTTTCCACACCGGGCGGCTCTTTTTTTGCTTGCTTTCGGGGCCCCGCCCCCGGCACGGCACCGGTAGGGAACGTCCCCGCGGATGGTTGTTGGAGAGCCGCGGGGCAACGGTGCCGCCCCGGGAGCGGGGCCTGCGGGTTGCCTGAGCGGCAATACCCGCGTGTCCGCGTGACACACGCGGTAGGCTTCGGGCCATGATTCGTAGACAGCAGACATATCGCCCGAAGCACGTCCGACCAGCGGGTCCCCTACTCGCGCGGCTCGTCGACTGGGTCGAGCGGCACCCTCGCATCAGCGCCGCGATCGTCCTCGCCGGGTTCATCGACGACGCCTGCGACCTGCTTGGGCACGTCGTTGATCTCGCGATGTTTCTCATGAAGCTCGCGGGTGTGCTCTAGCACGAACGCGACCGCGAGAACGTCGAGGAAGACCCGGACGGCCGCATGGATAAGGTTCAACATCGCCACCGCCCCTACTTCGTGCCCACGATCGGCTGGGAGCCCTCGGGCACGACGACGAGGTTGCCGTCCTTTCCGATGCTCTTGAGCGCGTCGATGTAGTGCTGCTGGAGGACCTGGTCGTTGAGCGAGTTCGCGAGGACGGCGTTGGCGTCCGCCTCGCCCTGCGCCTCGATCTTCTTTGTTTCGGCCTCGACCTTGGCCGTCTCCTGCTCGTTCTGGGCCTTCTGCTTGGCGACCTCGGCGGCCTGCGCCTCGCTGTAGCTCTTGGTGATGTTCTTCGGATAGCGTACGTCCTGCACGCTCACCTGCTCGACCGTGAGGCCTATGCCCTTCCACTTCTCGGTGAGGGCCTTCTGGACGGCCTTGGTGAACTGGGAGCGGTCGGTGAGCATCGTCACCGTGTCGAAGCCGCCCGAGACCTCGCGGGTGACGGCGCGGACGTCGTTGGAGATGTACTTCTCGACGAAAGACTCCTGCGTACCGTACTCGCTGTAGAGCGTGAGCGCAGCATCGGGGTTGAGCGAGTAGTTGACCTGGATGTCGATGTTGGCGCTGGCGCCCGACTTGTCGTTGATGGAGACCTGCTTGCCGTCGTAGGAGCCGCCGTCCACCTCGTAGTCGGTGTCCCCGTAGAAGTTGATGAGGTTGTTGCGGGTGTCGTAGGTCACGACGTCCTGCCATGGGGCCTTGGCGTGGAAACCGGCCTCGGAGGTCGAGCCGGCGAGCGAGCCGCCGAGGTTGCGGATGACGCAGACCTCGCCGGTGTCCTGCGTGTAGAGGCAGGCGGTGGCGGCGATGATGGCGCCTGCCAGGACGAGGGGCAGGGCGCACGCGGGCGAGACGATACGGGGCTTGTACTTGTTGCCCCAATGGTCCGCGGGCCCGGCGGCCCTCTCGCGCTCGACCTCGTTATACCGCTTGATGGCGACGGCGGCGGCCACGCCGCCGAGTCCAAGGCCTGCTCCGATAATCAGTTGAATCATGTCGCCCTCCCCTACAGCTCGAAGTCGGAAAAGTCGCGGGCCTCGACGGGCTCGGCCTCGACCGTGATGGCCTCGGGGATGTTCCAGCCGCCCAGCTCGATGTCGATGTAGTTCTCGTTCATGGTTCTCTCCGTTTCGTTTGCACCCTAATTTATTTAGGGTCGATACCCAAAAAAATAGGCTCTGTTAGACCAGGATTGACATACATGTGTCCCCACGGTGCCATATCTTTG
>UQZM01000019.1 GCA_900545615.1 uncultured Collinsella sp. | reverse complement strand
CATGCCGCTCGCAATCTTTCAAAAGGTTTCGAACAAATAGTAGCTCACCGTGCAATGTTTCTCATCTTTCGACAACTTTTCAAAACCTGTTGAAAACTTTGGAAAACGGACGAAAAGTTATCAACATTGCCAACATGACCTGTTGAAAACTCGATGAAATATCGTGAAAAGTTGCCATGCACCGCTAAATCGAGCTTGGCTTATGGGGGAACCGTGTGAACTGCGCAACCTTTTACCTTTGATTTCTTGACATTTGAACATTGATTTCCCTACAATCTTCAAGCTCACGTGTCTATATCTGCGTCCGCGCCCCCGCGGACACTCGAAATGCAGCAGGAGGAACTTAAGATGAAGCGTACGTATCAGCCTAATAAGCGTAAGCGTGCCAAGACCCATGGCTTCCGTGCCCGTATGGCCACTAAGGGTGGTCGTGCCGTGCTCGCCCGTCGTCGCGCCAAGGGCCGCAAGCGTCTCACTGTCTAGCAGCGATACACACATCTCGCATGAAGACTATTAAGTCTCGGCAAGATTTCGAGCATGTGTTCAGTCAGGGGCGTCGTTTCAATCACCCTCTGATTCGAATGACCATATGTGAATCGGTTGGCGAAGGCGACTCCGGAAGGGTCGCCTTCGTTGGTGCTAAACGGCTCGGTTGTGCTGTGGTGCGCAACCGTTCTAAGCGTGTGATGCGCGAGGCCGCCCGCAGCTGTGGATTTCCCGTTGCGGGTTATGACATCATCTTGTTCGCAACTCCCAAGACGAGGGTTTCCTCGCCGCAGGAGATGGACAAGGCGTTGCGTTCGCTTATGAAACGCGCCGGCGTTGCCGGGGAGGAGCGATGAGCAATCACGTTTTGCGACGTGTTGCCATCGCTCCTATTCGCATATATCAACAGGTTATTTCGCCCTTATTGCCTGACGCCTGCATTTATTACCCAACGTGCTCGCAATACGCCGTCCAGGCGATTGAGAAGTACGGTGTTTTGAGAGGCTGCTGGCTTGCCGTGAGGCGCATCGCTCGCTGCAATCCCCTGCACGTCGGCGGTTATGACCCTGTGCCCTAGCGGGCACTCGCTATCGGAGGAAAACTTACATGTGGGATTGGATCGTTAACATCCTTTTCGAGCTGCTCAAGCTCATCCAGACCTTTGCGGTCGACTGGGGCCTGTCCATCATCATCCTGGTGGTCATCATCCGTCTGCTGCTGACGCCGCTCATGCTCAAGTCGACCAAGTCGACGGCTCGCATGCAGGTGCTGCAGCCCAAGATGCTCGAGATCCAGGAGCGCTATGCCGACGATCCTCAGCGTCAGGCCGAGGAGATGCAGAAGTTCTACAGCGAGAACAAGTTCAATCCGCTGTCCGGCTGTCTACCGCTCCTGATTCAGATGCCTATCCTGTTTGCCCTGTTTACGCTGCTGCGTAACCTGCCGCAGTACTTTAACGAGGGCACGTTCTCGTTCTTCAACATCCTGCCCGACCTGACCACCACGCCGAGCGCTTCCTTTGCCGATGGCTTTATGGTTGCACTGCCTGCGCTGGTCTGCCTGATCCTGTTCGCCGTTCTGACCCTGATTCCGCAGCTCTATATGTCGCGCAACCAGACCGGCCAGCAGGCTCAGAGCATGCGTATGATGGCCGTTGTCATGACGGTCATGATGCTTTGGATGGGCTGGAGCCTTCCCGTTGGTGTTCTGCTGTACTACGACGTCTCGTCTGCTTGGCAGGTTATCCAGCAGATTTTTGTGACGCAGAAGGTCATCGACAAGGCGAAGGCCGATGAGGAGGAGCGTCTTAAGAACGCGCCGCTGCAGGTTGAGGTCACTCGTCGCGAGAAGAAGCCGCGCCCGCACAAGAAGAAGTAGCGGGATATCAATCTTATTTAGGTACCTAACTTTTGGAGTACGTTATGTCTGAAGAGATCATCGAGGATATGCTTGAGGAGGTTGCCCCGCAGGTCGCGGGCGATTATCCCGAGATTGCACAGCGCTACAAGGCTGGTGAAGAGCTGACCGATGAGGAGCTCGACACCATTGCCGATGTTGCGATTTCCATCCTGCGTTCCATCCTTTCGCACTTCGATGCCGCCAACTCTCCTATCGATGAGTATGAGGGTGACGAGGGTGAGCTGATTTTGGATGTAACGGCTCCCGATCTTGCCGTTCTCATTGGCCGTCATGGTCGCACCCTTGATGCCCTTCAGGTTATGTTCTCTTTGCTGGTGAGCCGCAAGCTTGGCTTTAGGTATCCGGTTGTAGTGGACGTCGAGGGATACAAGAGCCGCCGTCAGGACAAGGTTGCCTCCATGGCTCAGTCTGCTGCTGAGCGTGCCATCCGCACTCATAAGAGTGTTTCGCTTCCGCCCATGAATGCCTATGAGCGCCGACTGGTTCACATTGCACTTCGTGGCAATGATGCCGTCGATACTCATTCTGAGGGTTCTGACCCTGATCGCCATGTGGTGATTGTTGCTCGATAATCTACTCGAGCTTATGCTAAGGGGACGTGGTTTCCACGTCCCCTTTTTTTGTCAAAAGTTCTCGATACACTGATTTTTGTCAGAAAGGAGCTTTCGTTGTTAGTACTTACTGATCAGCAGGCTGACGAGATGTTGAGTCGCCTAACTTCCTATTGCAAAGAGTATTCCTTGAGCGTAACTGATGTTGAGCTGAGGAAATGTATTAAGCATTTGGATTTGGTTTTGGAAATAAATAAGACAACCAATCTCACCCGTATTCTCAACGTAGAAGATGCTGCAGTACTTCATATCCTCGACTCACTTGTTTTACTCCCCTATATCAATAAGGCTCCTGAGGGAGCTTTGCTCGATATGGGTACAGGTGCGGGCTTCCCTGGTATTCCGTTAACCATAGCCACGCATCGTAAAGCTACTTATATTGACTCTGTTGGCAAGAAGGTTGATGCTGTCAATTCCTTTGTCCATGCTCTTGGATTGAAACATGCTCATGCGGTTCATGATCGTCTTGAAGAATATGCTCGAAGTCATAAGAAGCAGTTCTCTGTCGTAACCGCCCGCGCACTGGCCCCTCTACCGATTCTTGTTGAGTATGCAGCTCCGTTCCTCAAGGATGGAGGGCTATTTGTTATCACCAAGGGCAATCCATCTGATGAGGAGCTTGCCTCTGGCATGTTAGCAGCTAAGATTTGCGGATTCTCTTCGCTTCTGAATGACGCAATCGATTTACCAGAGGGCCTGGGCCACAGGGAGTTCATCGTTCTTAAGAAGAGTCATCCAGCATCTGTTTCATTGCCTCGTGCAAATGGCATGGCAAAGAAGAATCCGCTTGCCTAGATGTTTCACGTGAAACATAATAGATATTAACAACATGCAGTGTTTCACGTGAAACATGGCGGTTGATATTGAATCGGAATGTTTCACGTGAAACATCCTCCGTTTGACAGCTTTAATACACACCAGGAGGGACCGTGGGATTTCGCGACGTTAAGCGTTCTAAGAGCGCAAAAGACACGCGTATCATTGCAATCATCAATCAAAAAGGCGGCGTTGGTAAGTCAACGACGGCTGTAAACCTTGCAGCAGCGTTGGGTGAGCAGGGTCGTAAGACACTGATTGTCGATTTTGATCCGCAGGGAAATAGCACCAGTGGATTTGGAATTGAAAAAGAAGACCTTGATCACTGCATCTATGATGCATTGTTGAATGACGTGCCGGCAGAATCACTTGTTCTTGATACAAATTGCAAAAAGGTATTCGTTATTCCGGCTACGATTCAGCTTGCAGGTGCCGAAATTGAGCTCGTAAGCGCAATTGCTCGTGAATCCCGCCTCAAAGATTTGCTTGAGCCGATTCAGGACGAGTTCGATTTTATTTTCATTGACTGTCCCCCTTCGCTCGGCCTGCTTACTATCAACGCCTTGACCGCAGCAGACAGCGTTTTGATTCCGATCCAGTGCGAGTATTACGCACTCGAAGGCGTAACGAAGCTGCTTGAGTCAATGAAGATGGTTAAATCACGTCTGAACAAGGGCTTAGACACCTATGGTGTGCTTATGACCATGTATGACTCGCGAACTTCTCTATCGAATCAGGTTGTTGAGGAGGTTCAATCGTACTTTGGTGACAAGGCGTTTGAGACGCTGATCCCCCGTACGGTTAAAATCTCCGAAGCTCCGTCTTTTGGAGAACCGGTAATTACCTATGCACCTCAAAATAAGGGTGCAAAAGCGTATATGAACCTTGCAAAAGAGGTGATCAAGCGTGCCTAGTGCAAAGAAACGTGGCGGATTGGGACGTGGACTCAATGCTTTGGTCTCAGAGGCCGAGTATGAGACCGGTAGTTCGGCTACATCGGCTTCAAATGCCGCATCTGAAACAAAACTACCAATTGAGGATATCGTTCCCAATCCTAATCAGCCGCGAATTCACTTTAACGAAACTGAACTTCGTGAGTTGAGCGAGTCAATCCAAGAACATGGCGTTTTGCAGCCGCTTTTGGTTCGCAAACATGGAAACGGCTATGAGATCATCGCTGGTGAGCGTCGTTATCAGGCGTCGAAGCTTGCTGGCCTTGAGGAGCTGCCTGTCATCATTAAAGAAGTTAATGATGAAGAGATGCTGGCTCTTGCTCTTATCGAAAACCTTCAGCGTTCTGATCTGAATCCCGTCGAAGAGGCTAAGGGCTATCGCCAACTCATTGATGCCAGCGGGATGACCCAGGAGGCATTGTCGAAGGCTGTTAGCAAGTCGCGCTCTGCAATTACAAACTCGCTGCGCCTTCTGGATCTCCCCGAAGTTGTTCAGCAGATGATTTTTGAGGGTAAACTTACTGCAGGTCATGCACGTGCGATTCTTGCAGTTCCCTATGAGGACGCGCGAATTCGACTTGCAGAGAAAGTTGTTGCAGAGGGCCTTTCCGTAAGAGCGACAGAAAATCTTGCTCCGTTGTTTTCTGCCGGAGAGACACCTAGTACGCCTAGGCCTGCAACGCCTCAGTCTTTTAAAAAGGCTGCCCGTGTGCTTCGTCAGGTATTTAATACCAACGTGCGTGTGAAGAGCTCGCGTGGAAAGAATAAGATTGAGATTGAGTTTAAAGACGAGGAAGAGCTCTCTCGTATTCTTGGCGAAATGATTCAGTTTGATCAAGGAGGCCAAGATGAGGAATAAGATTTTAACAGCGATTGCATTGGCGACGACTGTCGCGGCTGGTGCCTTTGCTGGCTATAAGATCGCGACAGACGCTGAACTGCGAGGTCGTTTGCTTCGTGGCGCGCAAGATATCGTCGATACTTCCAAAAAGAAAATGGATGTTATGACGGAAGATGTTGCCATGCGTACTGCTCAGGTAACGAAGAATCCCAAGATTAATCAAGGTTGGGTCAGCAACCAATGGGAAAATGTAGGCTATTAGGTACCTAACAATTACTCAGCATATATTGAGGGGTCCTTGTCTGGTTCACGAGACAAGGACCCCTTATTTTTGCCGTAGAAAATAGGGCAGGTAGCAGCTGATTCAAAATTAACGCCAATAAATGAAACGGCCCCGGTCGCATATCCTGCAACCGGGGCCGTTCGATGTTTCACATGAAACGTCTTGGGGTGCGACTCCCCTATGCGTTCTTCTGAACTTTGAAGCGCTGCTTCAGCTGTCCGCAAGCGGCGTCAATATCGTTACCACGGGAGTTACGAATCGTGGTCTCGATGCCACGGGACTCAAGACGACGCTGAAGATCCTCAACCTTATGAATCGGCGACGGTTTGAGCGGGCTGCCCTCGATGTCGTTAAGCTGAATGAGGTTAACGTGGCACAGCGTTCCCTCGCAGAAGTCGCAGAGCGCCTGCATCTCGGGATTCGTATCGTTGACGCCTTCGATCATGGCATACTCGTAGGTCGGGCGGCGGCCAGTCTTCTCGGTGTAGAGCTGAAGCGCCTCGTGAAGGCGAAGCAGCGTGTACTTCTTAACACCGGGCATGAGCTTATTGCGCGTCGACTGGATGGCGGAATGCAGGGAAACGGCAAGCGTGAACTGCTCGGGAATGTCGGCAAATTTACGAATACCGGGAATAACGCCGCTGGTAGAGACGGTGAGGTGACGAGCGCCGATACCGATGCCATCGGGGTCGTTGAGGATTCGCAGCGCCTTGAGAACCTCGTCGTAGTTGGCAAACGGCTCGCCCTGGCCCATGAAGACGACGCTCGTGGCGCGCTCGCCAAAGTCGTTGGATACATGAAGTACCTGGTCGACGATCTCTTGAGCGGTCAGAGAGCGCTTGAGGCCGTTGAGACCGGTAGCGCAAAAGGCACAGCCCATGCCGCAGCCTGCCTGGGTGGAAACGCAGACGGAAAGCTTGTTACGACGGGGCATGCCGACAGTCTCGACGGAAACGCCGTCGTGGTACTCGAGCAGATACTTGCGAGAGCCATCTTTGGAAACCTGCTTGGTGAGTTCAGTCGGCGTGTCAAAGGCAAAAGCCTCTTTAAGCTGCTCGCGGAAAGCCTCGGGAAGGTTGGTCATGTCGTCGAACGAACAAACGTTCTTCTCGAAGACCCATTCGATGAGCTGCTTCGCGCGGAAGGCGGGCTGGCCAAGTTCGGCCACAAGCTCGCGAATATCGTTTTGGCTCAAGTCGCGAATGTCCTGAGATTTAGTCCTGGGATTCATGGAAGCCTTTCGATTTTGGGGAAACGTAGAGGGTATCGCTACAATATGGTATCAGCTGCAGAAATTATAGAGGAGGAGTCTGCCCATGCCGGGTAAAAGCCTAGAGAACACGCACGTAGCGGTCTTGGCGGGCGGTCATTCCGCTGAGCGCGAGATCTCGCTCAATTCGGGAAAGAACGTTGTAGTGGCACTGAAGGAAGCCGGCTACGCCTCGGTGGAGCTGCTCGATACGGCCGCTGATGACTTTATGGTAACCATGGCGACCGGCGGCTTTGACGTGGCGTTTATCGCCATGCACGGTGCCGGCGGCGAGGATGGTGCCATGCAGGGCGCCATGGAGACCCTGGGTATCCCCTACACGGCCTCGGGCGTGCTTGCTAGCGCCTGCGGTGCCGACAAAGAGGTCTCTAAGCTCCTGTACGCCAAGGCGGGCATTCCCATTGCCCCCGGCCTTGCGCTCGAGGTGGGCGATGAAGTCGATATCGATCATATCGTCGAGGTTTGTGGCGAGCGCAGCTTTGTGAAGCCGGCCGTCAACGGTTCCAGCTATGGCATTTCCCTGGTCCATGAGCCCTCCGAGCTGCCCGCGGCAATTGCCAAGGCGTTTGAGTACGGCGACAAAGTGCTGGTCGAGAAGTGCATCGAGGGTACCGAGATCACCGTCGGCGTGTACGGCGAGGACGACGTGCGCGCCCTGCCGATTGTCGAGATTCGCAAGCCTGAGGACTGCGAGTTCTACGATTTGGACGTGAAGTATGTCGACCCTACGGACATCCATCGTATTCCGGCGCAGATTTCACCCGAGAATTACGCTCGCGCTCAGGAGCTTGCCTGTGCTGCTCACAAGGCCCTCGGTTGCCTGGGCATCTCGCGCAGCGATTTTATCGTGAGCGAGGACGGCCCCGTCATCCTCGAGACCAATACCATTCCCGGCATGACCGATACGTCGCTGTATCCGGATGAGATTCGCCACACCGACGACATGACGTTCCCGCAGGTCTGTGACAGCCTGATCCGTATGGGTCTTCGTCGAGCGGGCATTGCATGCTAATCGAGGACGCGGTTTCGTCAGGAACGCCGCAGTTTGTCATCGACTCCTATGCCACGCTTGCCGAGCGCGCCAAAACGCAGTCCTTCGGCCTTATCGAGGAAGATGTGATCGTCCTCGATACCGAGACCACGGGTCTTTCGGTGCAGGACAATGAGCTGATCGAGATCTCGGCGGCCCGCCTTTCGGGCCGCGAGGTCGTCGACCGCTTCGATACCTTCGTGCATCCCAAGCAACTGATTCCCGCCGAGATTACCGAGCTCACGAGCATTACAAATGCCGATGTGGCAGATGCCCCGTCGGCCGTTGAGGCCGTCGCCGCTCTCGCCGATTTTGTCGGTGGTTGCCCGGTGATCGCACATAACGCCACGTTCGATCGCTCGTTTATCGAGTCGGTCAAAGGCGGCGTCAACGTGAGCGATATTTGGATCGATTCGCTGGCGCTGTCGCGCATCGCGCTTCCGCGCCTGGCCTCGCACAAGCTGTCTTTTATGGCCGATCTGTTTGGCTGTGACTCGGTATCACACCGTGCCAATGCCGACGTCGACGCCCTGTGTGGCGTATGGCGTGTGTTGCTCGTGGCGCTTACCGACTTGCCCCAGGGCCTCATGGCGCGCCTAGCCGACATGCATCCGGATGTGCCTTGGTCCTATCGTCCTATCTTCTCATTCTTGGCGGGGCAGAACCCTGGTTCTATCTTCTCTCTCAGCGCCGCTCGTGCTGACGTTCTCAAGGCCGATCGCGCCGACGATCGGGTGGACGCCGACGAACTGCCGGTCCTCAAGATGCCGAGTCGTGAGGAGATTGAGGCAGACTATGCGCCGGGTGGCCTGGTCAATCGCATGTATCCCACTTACGAGCCGCGTGATGAGCAGATCGCGATGGCGCTCGAGGTCCGCGATGCGCTGGTCACGGGCACACATCGCGTAATTGAGGCGGGCACGGGCGTCGGCAAATCGATGGCCTATCTGGTGCCTTTTGCCGAGGCAGCACGCCGTAACAACATCACGGTTGGTATTGCGACCAAATCGAACAATCTTGCCGACCAGCTCATGTACCATGAGCTGCCAAAACTTGCCGAGCAACTGGACGGTGGCCTGTCATTTTGCGCTCTCAAGGGCTATGACCACTATCCGTGCCTGCGCAAGCTTGAGCGCATGAGCCGCAGCCAGGTCGAGATTACCACCAAGCGCGATCCGGCGGACACGCTCACGGCGGTCGCGGTCATTATGGCGTACGTCTGCCAATCAGCCGATGGCGACCTCGACTCGCTCGGCATTCGGTGGCGCAGCGTCAACCGCCCCGACTTTACGACGGCCTCGCGCGAGTGTGCTCGTCGCCTCTGCCCGTTTTTCCCTGATAAATGTTTGGTCCACGGCGCTCGCCGTCGTGCGGCGCATGCCGATGTGGTGGTCACCAACCATTCCCTGCTGTTCCGCAATGTCGCGGCCGAGGGCAGGATTTTACCTCCGATTCGTCATTGGGTAATCGACGAGGCCCATTCCATCGAGCGCGAGGCGCGCCGTCAGTGGGCGCGCGTGGTGTCGGCGGACGAATCACGCGTTCTGTTTGAGCGCCTGGGTGGCTCGAGCACCGGCGCGCTAAGCCAGGTTTCCCGTGATTTGGCAACCTCCGAGGGCTCTACGCTCTATCTGGGCCTTACTGCCAAGGCAACGTCGACGGTTGCGCGCGCGAGCATGACAATCGCCGACGTGTTCGATGGCGTTCGCGAGCTCGGTCGCCGTGCCCGTGGGGGTTATGACAATGCCAATCTATGGATTGGCCCCGAGTTGCGCGAATCTGACGACTGGCATGATTTCTTGCAGTCGGCTTACACTGCCATCGACGCATTGGAACAGGCTGACAAGAGCGTCGACGCGCTGGTGCAAGCCGTCGCCGCCGACAAGCCCGAGGTTGTTGTCGACCTGGGTGATATTTCGCGCCGCCTGCACGAGCTGGCCGAGAACCTCAAACTCATCATTGATGGCACCGATGAACACTACGTGTATTCGCTGCAGGTCAATCGCAGACTGCGTGCCGGCGGAGAGTCAATGACCGCAGAGCGCATCGACATTGGCGAGGCCTTGGCAACCGAGTGGCTGCCCGAGGTTCACACGGCTATCTTTGCCTCGGCGACCATGACGGTGTCCAAAAGCTTTGAACACTTTAACCACGCGGTCGGCCTCGATCGCATCGGTGCCTCAACATCCTCATCGTTGCACTTGGACTCGAGCTACGACTTCGATTCGAACATGGCTGTAGTCGTTGCGGGCGATATCCCCGATCCGCGTGACCGCGAGAGCTATCTTACGGCGCTCGAGCGCGTGCTGGTCGACGCCCATCTTGCCATGGGCGGATCGGTGCTCACGCTGTTCACCAATCGGCGCGACATGGAAGACCTGTACGCCCGCGTTGAGCCCAAGATGGCCCGCGCGGGTCTGGAGCTCAACTGCCAGCAGCGCAACTCATCTCCTCGTCGCCTGCGCGACCGGTTTATCAATGAGCCGACCTCGTCGCTTTTTGCGCTTAAGGCCTACTGGGAGGGATTCGACGCCAGCGGCGAGACGCTGCGCTGCGTCATCATTCCCAAGCTGCCGTTCTCGAGCCCCACGGACCCGCTCTCGTGCGAGCGCAACCTGCGCGAAGACCGCGCTTGGGCGCGCTATTCGCTGCCCGAGGCAGTGCTCGAGGTCAAGCAGGCGGCCGGCCGCCTTATCCGCTCGTCGACTGATTGCGGCGTGCTGATTCTGGCCGACCCGCGCCTGGTGACGAAGGGCTACGGAAAGAAGTTCTTAACGTCGCTGCCCACGAGTTCCTACCAGCGCATCGAATCGGCGCAGATCGGGCACTATCTGCAACTGTGGCGTGCACGCCACGAGCGGCGGCGCTAAAGCGGACAGACGAGGGTTTTTGCCATATCGCACAGACGCTTTGACAGGGCGGGATCATCCAAGATGCGGATGGCTCCGCCCGCTGCGATTATCTGGCTCATTAGCCAACGCTCGGAGCCGTAATGCACGGTTACCGTTGCCATGTCTGTCCCGCTGCGCTCGATTAGGGTGATGCCGGCCCAGTCCAGATGCTCCGCCATATCGAATGGCATCAAGAGCTTTGCGCTACGCTGCGTCCGGGCAAGGGAATCGTGGAGGGATGCGACGTCCGGCGCGTGAGGCACGACGGAGTCTTCCGTCAAGATGAGGCCCTCGATTTTATCCATGCGATAGGTGCGCTGCTCATCGACTGCGATGTCCCAGGCAATCAGGTATGTTTGGTCGCCGTTTGCCGTAATGCGCAAGGGGTCGACCAGACGCTCGCGTGGCCGTGCATCGTCCATCGAACGATACGAGATGCGGCAGCGAACGCCGTCCTGAATGGCACAGCTCAGCTGCTGCCAGTGCGACCCGTGGTTGACGGTGTCAAAGACGCGCTGGTTATAGCCGAGCTCTTCGGGTAGAAGGGCATGTCGAATCCGAGCTGCCGTCTGTGGCTCGATCCCCAACGATTCAAGTTCGTGGTTGAGCACAGCGCCCTCGGCTGCACTCAAGCGCAACGGTAGCACACGCCCGGCGTCACCAGTGAGGACCACACGCTCGCCGTGGCATTCGCAGATGATGCGCGCACCAGATTCTCGGTCCGCGAGCGTCGAGACGATCTCGAGAATCTCGTCGAGCGATACTCCCGTGATGTCAAAGCGGCCGCAAATCTCGGTTCGTGTCATGCCGCTCTCGCCGGCGGCGTAGAGGGCCTCCATGATGTCGATGGCGCGCGAGAGTCTCTGCTCGCTGGTGAGTTTACGCACGGGCATACTCGTGCACCGTCCTTTCAATGAGGTGGTTCCACGCCTGCTTGAGCGATTTGGGGGCCATGGGCCTCATGCCGTCCATGGCGTGGGCCATGCAAAATGAGGCGGCGGCTTCAAGGTCGCGCACGTCAACGGTCCAGATCCATCCCGCATCGGTGTGTGTGAGCTCACCTCGCCCGCGCGTGAGGCCGTTGATCATATCGATCTGCGTCTGAGGGGCGAACGAGAACGTGGCTGCAACGGGCGGTCGGTCGGCGAAATCGAATTCAAAGAACAGATAGTCGTTGAGATTGAAGTCCGCAGGGATGGCGTAGGCCTTCGAAGGACGCCATGCGCGAACGATACGGTCGCAGCGGAATGTCCTGATGTCGTCGGTGACATTGTCGAGGCCGCAGAAGTACGCCACGCCCTCGCGTTCGAACATGCCGTAGACACAGACGGTACGTTCTTTCTGCTCGCCGCGTCCGTTCTGATATAAAAATCGCAGCGCGCATCGCTCGGCAAAGGCGCTCCATACCGCATCGACGGTGGGAGAGCGGCGGATCGGTACTTCGTCCACCGTCGTCCTGCCGGTGAGGTAGGCAATTTTGGAGCGAATATCGGCAAGCGGCGCGGCAAAGGTGGAAGAGCCGGCCGCTAGCGTCTGGTCGATGGCGTTGAGTAGGATATCGGCGTCGTCTGCGGTGATGAGGCCGCCTGCAGCAAACGTGTGCTCGCGGTCGATTGTCCACGAGCTTTCCTCGGTCTCCTGCGCACCGGCGGGGCGAACCTCCTTGATTAAGATGCCACGCTCGAGCAGTTTGTCACGATCGCGCCGAAACTTGCGCTTATCCGAGTCGATATTGCCCGAGCCATATCCCAGGTCAGAATCCAAGACGATCTGCTCGGTCGTCAGCGGTTCGGGGGAGCTGTTGAGCACAAAGAAAAGATTGAGGATGCGCTGAGCCGTTTTATCGAAACCGGGCTCCGAATTCCCCTTTTTAATTGTCGCGGTCGCGTCGCTTGCCGTCATAGAGTCCTCGCATGAGAAGGTGGTTTGCTGCCATGATTTTAGTCCGATATGGAGATTAGGCTATATCCTTGTCCGCTCGAGGCGTTAAGATGGCCCGAATTCGGTCGTTTGCGCTCGCTCGGGGTATACTTTCGACTATATACGGTTCTAATGTGCATGCATTGGGCCTATTTGTCGGATTATGGATGTGGAGCGCACATGGCGAACACCCAGAACTATATTAACCACCTGCTGCAGAACACCGGCATTACGCCGGCATGCAGCGAAGAAGAGCGCTTGGCTGCCGAGGATATCGCTCAGATCTTCCGCAACCACGGCTTTGACCCCGAGGTTCAGGAGTTCAATGCCCCGGCGCCCAGTAGATTGGCATTTGCCGTTACCGGTATTCTTGCGTTTGCCGGCGCCCTGCTGATGGGCATCGGCGGCGGTATCGGCTTGGTCGGCACCTTGCTGGCCATTGTCGGCGCCGTTCTTTACGTGCTCGAGCGCACGGGCCACCCCGTGGTTTCGCGCCTGGGCAAGACGGGCGTGAGCCAAAATGTCATCGCCTACCACAAGGCCTCGGGCCCGCTCGCGTCTCCGCGCAACCGCCCGGTGGTCGTTGTCGCACACTACGACTCTCCCCGTGCTGAGCTGCTCGCCCGCGAGCCCTATGCTTCGTATCGTGCGCTCATCGCCAAGCTGTTGCCCGTTGCCACGATTGCCCCTGCTGCCGTTGCCATCCTGCGTATCCTGCCGCTCCCCGGCGCGCTCAAGGTTCTGCTGTGGATTGTCGCGATCCTCGCTTCCCTCGTTGCACTTGCCAACGCGGCAAACATCATCTCTAACCGCCACGTTCTTCCCTATACGTCCGGCGCGGTGTGCAACAAGTCTTCTGTCGCCGCTATGCTCGGCGTTATGGACAACGTTGCTCCCTTCCAGGGCGAGAACGAGTTTCCCGACGATGTTCCGTTCGATACCTATTTTGGGGAGCAGAAACGTCGTGCCGAGGAAATGGCGCGCGCGGCGGCGGAGTATGCCGCGGCCCAGCAGCAAAACGACTACGGCAACACCATCGAGTACGAAGAGCCTACCTACGCCGAGGACGAGTTCGGTCAGCCGATTGCTCCCGACGCTCAAACCGAGCCCGAACAGGGCGAGGCTTTTGACGAGCAGATTGAGGGCTTTGAGGGTGCGTCTGCCGACGAGACGCTGATTGGCGCCATCGTGCCCGAGGATCAGAATCAGGCTGTCCAGGCCGAAGAGTTCAATGACGAGGTTCCCGCTGCTGAGCCGGCGGAGGAGCCTGCCGCGGCCGAGCCCGAGCCCAAGCTCTATCGCAACGCCGCCGGCAACATTCGCTTTGGTTCGGATGCCATCCGTGCACTCGGAATGCTTCCCGAGTCCTGCACGCTCGATTACGAGGAGGGCGAGGAGCCGACGTTTGAGCCCGAGCCTGCGCCCGTTGTCACTGCGGATGATGAGTCTGCCGCGGTTACCGCTGCCGTTGCCGAGCCCGAGGCGGTGTCCGCGATCGATCCCGCGGCAGGACTGGACATTTTGGCTCCCGCCGCGCCGGCGCAAGACGTTGCGGACGAGTCTGACGACGATTACGTTGAACAGCCGAGGCGCGTGTCTTACGAGAGCGATACTGATTTCTCTGCCGAGATTCCCGCGGCAACGCCCCATGCCGATATTGCATCCGCGTTCTCTTCGATTGGCGCCAGCGCTTCCAGCTTCTTTAAGGGTGCGCTTGCAAAGGGCAGGAAATTTGTCGACGATTTCGAGGAGAAGCGCGCTGCCGCACGCGAGGCTGCCGAGCAGGAGGCTATCGCTCAGCAGCAGGCAGCCGAGGCGGCACGTGAGCGCGCGGCGCAAGAGTTCGAGCAGAACGAGGCTATGCAGTCCGGGCCCGTCGACGCTGCCGAAGCTACGACGTCCTTTGAGTCCCAGCAACCGACGTCAGCGGATGTTGTTGAGGCAACAACGTCTTTCGAGGCTCAGCAGCACGTCGATAGCACCATGTCGTTTGATGCCGCGCAGTTCGATTCCACGATAACGTTTGAAAAGCAAGGCACCGCAATTGCCGAGCCCCTTCCTGTTTCCGATGAGCAGGGCGACGCGGCAGACGATGACGAGCCCATTGATGCTGCCGAAATCCAAGATGCCGCCGAGGACGAGTCCGTCGAGGCCAACTCTGACGAAGAGCAATACGCGGCAGCCGATCAAGGTGATTCGACCGAGGTCGAGCAGGAGGAAGTGCCTGCGGTTTCCGAGACTCCCGAGACGGATGAGTCGAGGCCTTACTCCACGCAGATTTTCACCATGCCGACCCCGAGTGGTTCCGGTGCCACGGTTGCCAATGTCGCTCCCACCCAGGACGAAACGGTCGATTCCCTTATGGCCCAGATTTCCTCCCAGGCATCGCCGCGTCCGCAGATGAATGTTCCCGATCCGGCGTCGGCACCGTCGCCTGCACCTTCCTCGTCTCCGCTGGCTTCGGTCCCCGATCCGTCGCTGCCGTCTATGAAGCAGGCAAACGTTGCGTCTCGCACGTCGCTGTTCGACCTTCCCGATCCCTCTGCCCAGGTCAACGACCCCTTTGCTACTGCCCAGGGTCCCGAACCCACATCGGCACCCGTTGCGCCTTCTATGCCCGTTGCGTCGGGCGCGCAGCCGATCGAGACCATTTCGGCTCCCGCCCCGGCGGCACCCAAGTCTCGCAAACGCGGCCTGGGTGGCCTGTTCGGTCGTAAAAGGAAAAACGAGCAGGACAGCATGAGTGATTGGCTGGGCGTCGAAGACGATTACGATGCCAAGAAGTCCGGTCGCGGTATCGGTTCGTGGGATAACTTCGAGGACGATAACGATGGCTGGAAGGGCGGCGCTACGTCTTCCGATGGCGCTTCTTCCGAAGATATGCTCTCGGCTGTCGCCTCTATGGGCGATGATGAGCTGCTCGGTCACGATATCTGGTTTGTGGCAACGGGCGCCTCGGATTGTGATGGCGCCGGCATGAAGGCCTTCTTGGCTTCGCATCGCGATAAACTCCGCGGCGTATTCTTCATCAATCTTGAATCCGTCGGCGCCGGTAGGCTTTCGGTGGTGACGGTCGAGGGCGAACAGCAGCTGCTCAAGGGCGATCGCCGCATCATGAACCTGGTCAGCAAGGTGTGCAAGTCGTTCCGTGTCGATTGTGGCGCGCTCGAGATGCCCTATGCCAAGACCGATGCCTATGCCGCGCTCGAGGCGAGCCGCCGAGCCCTCACCATCGCCGGCGTGGACGGCACGCGTCTGGCTTGCGCTCGTACCGAGGACGACCTGCCCCACAATGTCAACCCGACGAACATTGCCACGGTATCCGAGGTCGTGACCGAGGTTATCCGCCGTTCGTAGACGGAGCTCTAAGGAGTCAACGTGTTTTCGTATATTAAGCGCCATTGGCCTGTCTACGTGATTTTGACCTTGATTGCCATTGCGTTAGGATTTGGGGCTGCCTACATCGTGGGTGCAAAGGGCTCGACCCCCGCCTCCGCAATCAGCGAAGAGGTGGAGCAAGAACAGAGTACGGGTGCCGATGGGATTCCTGAGTCCGAGCAGGCAATCGTTGATGGTGGATCTTCGTCTGCAGAGTAGATACGGCGATTTACATGATTGAAAGCGGGCGAGCCAGGGGACTGGCTCGCCCGCTTTTTCATCGCGCTAGCGCTTCTTTGGGGTCGACCTAAGGCGAGCGAACCATAGGGCTGCGGCACCCGAGGTCAGGAGCGCGGTGATGCAAGCGGCGATGGGAACTGATCCTGTTGCCGGTAGGTCCTGCAGTAGGGTACAGCGTTGAATGACACGGTCCTCGTCATGTGACTCAAGTTTATCGCCGCCGCCGTTGCGGCAAAGATCGACGCGTGCGCTGTTGGTGAGTGCGGTTTGGGGCGTATAAGCCGACGTCGCCTGCATGTGCACGATTGCGCCCCGAGCGTCTGTGCCAAGGATTGCTTTGGCATCGTCAAGGTCGTCGTGCTCATCTTTGAGATCATCGCGGGTCCAAGAATCCGCATCGCTTCGAGTCGTAAAGCCGGCGGCTACCGCACCGTATTCAATTCGAATGCCCGTTACGACGGTATTGGGTGTAAGGTCGAGCTCTTCCGCCTCGAGTGTGGTGGATTCCGTGGTCGAGACATCCGCCTTCCAGAGGCGCCAGCCGTCGTAATCGACGAGGCGACAGTCCTCACCAAGGCTCTCTTTTACTTCGTCGGACTCAAGCCAAGGATTTTCGTGTCCATCGTCAAGTGTCGCGTTCGCCGGTTCATCGACGTCTGTCGAGTCCAACGGCGTCGTGCGATACCACACGTTGCACAGACCGTTGAGGTCGCCGATGGCGACGGGGGTTTCGATTGAGACGAATCTCGCCGTATCGTCCTCGGCACACTCAAGATCATCGGTAATTGTGAACTCATCAACCCAGGTAGTTGAATCGTTTCGAGCGTCGATGGTATAGGAGAAAAGCCCATCCGTATTGGTTTGCATCGCGGCACGGTTTTTACCATCGCCGTTAGCCAACAGGCCCTTTTCGATAGGTTGGACAAGTTCCTGACGCTTGTCGACCTGCCCCTTGATCTCGATGGGCGCATCCTTCATCGCGACGGATTGGACTTCTCCCGTATCCTTTATTTCAAACGTTATCTCCTCGGCAAGGTCATAGGTCCGCGGAGACATCATTTCGCGCAACGAGTAGGTGCCGGGTGCAAGATGTTCGACGCGGTGTGGCTTGTCGGATGAGGTCCAGGAGTCTATTTCGGTTTTATCGGGACCATATAAGGCGAGCTGTGCGCCTTCCACTTCCTGCTCACCGCTTGCATCGACCTTGGAGATATCAACCTTGGTGTAATCGTCGGATACGTTAAGCCGTGCTTCTACAACGGGTGTTTTCTGGTCGGCATAAGTAAGGTCGACAATATGGGTTGTCTGATCGAGCAAGAAGCCTGCCGGCGCTTGAGTCTCGACAACCTCGTAGCGTGCGGTGCCAGATCCCAGTGGGAGGTTGCCCGCGCGTGCTTCTCCAGTTTCATCCGTCGTGACGGTCGCGACAGTCTCACCGTCGAGCGCGGCAATGCTACCGTCGGGGCGCACGATATCACCCGAGGCACGGATCTCAAAGACGGCGCCCGCGAGGCTGCTGCCGTCTATGGCATCGGTTTTAACGATCCTGATGTTTCCGGTCGCGGCGTGGTCATAATACGAGGCGATTGCAACGGGCGTTAGGTTCATGTCGGCGGGTATGTTTACCTCGATCTCTTCGCCGACAAGATAGGGCTCTTTGGCCGAGGTTTCGCGTACATAATAGGTGCCCGGCACGAGCGATTCGGGCAGTGTGACGGTCCCGGTCGCGTCAGTCGTAAAGGTGTCCATTACGTTATGTGCTGGATACCAGCAAGTTTGTGAGACAGGTTCGTGATTGCCGTCGAGGAGTTGGAAGGTGAATCCGGCTAGGGGAACAGAAGCGCCTGTTTGGGCATCGCGTTTTACAATCTGGAGATGCGTCGACAGAGCGTGGTTGTCCACGATATATTGAAGCTCGGCGCCGTCGGAAATCTGATTGGCCCCGACGGTCCATTCCCCTGCACGTTTAAAACCCTCGGGGACGGTTTCCGGAACCTCGCGAACCGTGTAGCCGGCACGGTCGTATGGGACGGCTCCGTGGACACCGGCGGGTCGCTTGCCTGCGCCGAACCATGCTTCGGGCTGATCTTTGGTGGAGGCAAAGCCATAGATGTTTGTGATCAGTGTGCCAACAACCTGCTGAGAGCTGTTGCTGACAACCTCAAAGACAACACCACCCGCCGGCTGCTCCAGGCCGGATTGGTCGCTATTGCCGTAATCCTTGAATTTGGAAATCTCAAGGTTAAACGCAATGGGGATATCGGAAACGCGAGACTCGATCTCGACCACGCCTGAATCGCCGAGCTGGTCGGCTCCAACGGTATAGGTCCAGCTGTCGTTGGATGGCAGGTAGCCCTCGGGGGCTTTTGATTCGTAGATGGTAAAGGTTCCTAAGGGGACATCGGCGAGGGCGGCCCGACCGCTTTCGTCGGTCGTGAGGATTTGTGCCCATCCAGGGGTTGATTGCGACACACACGTGAACTCTGCTCCTGCGAGTGAAGATCCCACCTGGGGGCCGGCATTCGTCGCGGCATCGAGTTTTACGATACGCAGGTTGATGGTGCCGGGCTGTTCATCAATGGCGACCCGCCCGCCGTCATTCCCCGTGGTAAAGGCAATACGATCGTGGCGGGGGACATAGCCGGCCGGCGCCTTCGTTTCAACTAGGTAGTATGCCGTGTTGGGCAGAAGTGTTGCTTGCGCTCGACCGTTGCTGTCCATCTTGATGGTGCCGACACGCGCGCCGCTGGCGCTCTCAAAAATATCGAATGTTGCCCCGGTAAACTGATAGGTATTGTTTCCGCTGGTAATAACGGTGTTAGCAGACTGCTTTTGGAAGGAAACAGAGACCGCCGGCAGTACATAGAGCATGTCTTGACGTTTGCTGCCGCCCGATACGGCCCCTAGATAGCGTCGCGCGCGGTGCGGAGCGGCTTTGATGCTTCCTGATTTTGCGCTGTCGTGGAGCCACCGCGCAGCCGCCACGACTTCATTGTCGGCGGTAAAGTGTCCGCTCTTGGTTTTACCCTGAGCGGTCGTGTAGGAGTAGGTGCCGTCGACATGGGTAGTGCCGTTGAGCATCCATACGGCAAGCTGGGTGGCGGCGCGGGCGCGATCGGGTGAAAGATGGTAACCGCCAAACGACGTGGCGGTAGGATATCCGTGACAAACGATTGCCGCGAACTCGTCGTCGAGCCACACCCAGCCTTGATCAAAGTTGAGCCATGGGCCGCCCGGCTTGGTGGGGCCGGGGCGCTCCTGGTTCATGCAGTAGGCAATCGAGGCGTCTTGAGCTTCATACTTGCCGATGAAGAAGGGCCCACAATCATCGCTAATAGTGCGGAAGCCGAGCTGGTCGTAGCCATCGACGGCAAATGCGGCTCCCGGTGCCAGGCAGCCGAAAAGCAGGAAGAGGAGCAGGAGCAGCGGACCTGTTGCAATTGCGCTGTGGACAGAGTGCGTGGGTGCGTTGGACATGGCTGCTCCTTATCCCTCGTGCGCCGCACGGGGAGGCTGCGACGCGTAGGATGAGGCTACCCCCGAGGTTCATGCGGGTAAGTACCGGAGCCTGACCAAAAGCTTGCCCAATTCCTGACAAATTGAGCTCAAATACAACAATCAAGCAAAAGTGCAGGTAGAAGATAGGGAGAACAGGAGGTTAAAGGTCCTCGTCTCCACAATTGACGCGATTTTCAAACGAATCTCCACAGCTAAAACAAGCATCGCCACCCTTGTATCGAACAAGACAACCGCGTTATACTAGCCAACACACAAGCGGGCATCGCCAAGTGGTAAGGCATCAGCTTCCCAAGCTGACACTCGCGGGTTCGAGTCCCGTTGCCCGCTCCATTCGAATTTCAGGCACGGTAACGTTTCGTTACCGTGCCTTTTTCAACAAAGTGCCGGGACTCGAACCCGACAGGGTGCGAGCGTTAAATAAACGCGAAGCGTTTATAGCGAGCAGGCAAGGTCGCCGATAGGCGGCCGCAGCCGGTGCGGATTTGCGAAGCAAATACGCGGACGTCCCGTTGCCCGCTCCACCGAGCGCGGGAGAACTCGGGACGGCCAATTCAACAAAGTTTTCCCCATCGTCTCCGTGAATCCGAGGAGATCGCCGCAGCCGGTGCGCGTCCGCGACGCGGGCGCGCGGATGTCCCGTTGCCCGCTCCATCGAGTACGGGGGACCTCGGGAACGTCGGGTCCAACCCGCTGTGCCCGTGCGTGTGCGCGGACCGGGTCTGCCGACCGCAGCCGGTGCGTATTTGCGAAGCAAATGCGCAGACGTCCTCATGGTCGCTCCAATTCCAAAATGTTAGGTTAATGCCTACTGCCCATACTTGCACCTGCGCACGGTACAATGGTTGGGTTACGACCAACGTGCCAATAACCAAAAAGGAGCCGCTATGATCGATCGCTATACCCGCCCGGAGATGGGACACATCTTCTCCCTCGAGAACAAGTACGCCATTTGGCAGGAGATCGAGGTTCTGGCCTGCGAGGCCCAGGCGGAGCTCGGCAAGATCGGTATTTCCAAAGACGAGGCCCAGTGGATCCGCGACCATGCCAACTTTGAGAAGGCGAAGGTCGATGAGATCGAGGAAGTCACGCGCCATGACGTCATTGCCTTTCTGACCAACATGAAGGAATACATCGATGCCGATGTTCCCGAGGGCGACCCCAAGCCCAGCCGCTGGGTTCACTATGGCATGACCAGCTCCGATCTGGGCGACACGGCCCTGTGCTACCAGCTCACCCAGGCCTGCGACCTGATCATCGAGGATGTCAAGAAGCTCGGCGAGATTTGCAAGCGTCGTGCCTTCGAGGAGCGCAACACGCTCTGCGCCGGCCGTACTCATGGCATCCATGCCGAGCCGATGACCTTTGGCATGAAGTTTGGCTCTTGGGCCTGGGAGCTCAAGCGCGATCTGGATCGTCTTGAGGACGCCCGCAAGAACGTTGCCTTCGGTGCTATCTCGGGCGCTGTCGGCACGTACAGCTCCATCGAGCCGTTCGTCGAGGAGTACGTCTGCGAGCACCTGGGCCTGGTTCACGACCCGCTGTCCACGCAGGTTATCAGCCGCGACCATCACGCCTATCTCGCCGGCGTTCTTGCCACCACTGCGGCCACCTGCGAGCGCATCGCTACCGAGGTTCGCAATCTGCAGAAGACTGATACGCTCGAGGCCGAGGAGCCGTTCCGCAAGGGTCAAAAGGGCAGCTCCGCCATGCCGCACAAGCGCAACCCCATCACCATGGAGAAGGTCTGCGGCCTGTCGCGCGTCGTGAAGTCCAACGCTCAGGTTGCCTTCGACAACGTCGCCCTGTGGCACGAGCGCGACATTTCGCACTCTTCCGCCGAGCGTGTCGCCCAGGCCGATAGCTTCATCGCGCTCGACCACATGTTCCAATGCCTCATCCGCGTTATCGACGGCCTGCAGCTGTATCCGGCCCGCATGATGGCCAATCTCAACAAGACCCGCGGCCTCATCTTCTCCTCCAAGGTCCTGCTTGCCCTTGTCGACACGGGCATCACCCGCGAGGACGCCTATGCGATCGTGCAGGAAAATGCCATGGCCACCTGGCATGAGGTGCAGGATTGTGTCTCCGGCCCCACCTTTAAGGAGCGTCTCGAGGCCGATCCGCGCTGCACCGTCAGCCAGGAGAAACTCGATGAGATCTTTGATCCGTGGGACTTCCTCACCCGCATCGATACGGTCTTCGACCGCCTGGAGCAGCTGAGCTTCGAGTAGGTTCGGGCATAACGTTAGCTTTTTAGGGCGCTTTGCTGGTAATGTGTGTTGCCGGCAAAGCGCCTCGTTGCATTTAGGGAAAGACGGGGATAATAGTCGTCTCGAATAACATTCTGAGAGGGGATCGCATGATTTCGTTTGATTACAAGCCTCAGGGCGTGTGTGCTCGCAATATTCACCTTGACCTTTCCGATGACGGCAACAAGGTGATGGGCGTTGAGTTTACCGGCGGCTGCGATGGTAACCTCAAGGCCATCTCCAGGCTGGTCGAGGGTGCTCCTGCCGATCGGGTAATCGAGGTTCTCGCCGGTAATACCTGCGGTATGAAAAAGACTTCCTGCGCCGACCAGCTTACGCGCGCTATCGAGGCCGCTCGCGCCGAGATCGCCTAATGGGTATCGCCGATCACATCAAGAACGGAATATCGCGTCGCGGCTTTGTGCTCGGTGGGGCTGCCGCGGGCGCTGCCACGGTGCTTGCCGGATGCTCGAAAAAAACGGGCACCAGCGATGATGCCGCCGGCGAGCCGCAGGTTATCAAGGACGATTCCAAAATCATCTCGATTACGGATGAGTACGAGGCAGTCGACATCGATCTTGAGCCGGCGGCGTCGTGGACGCTGCCTCTGGGTACGCTGCTGTACTACTGCGACGGCGATTACGCCGCGGCGATGATGGCGCCCGCATCGGCACTGCACGCCAACACACTCGGTGTGCTTAACCTGGGCGATGGCTCGCTTACCACATTAATCGAGGATCCTATCGAAGGCACGGGATATGCATTCTACGATGTCCGTGCCGGCGACGGCGTATTCGCGTGGGTTGAGATGAACTTTGCCAATTCATCGTGGAAGCTCTACGCTCAAAATCTGTCGGGCGCTTCGCTCTCTGGCGACGTGGTTGAACTCGACCGGGGCGGCAAGGACTACGATCCGCCGTTGTTCACGGCGTTCGAGTCGTCGGTCGTCTGGTATAAAATGCCTTCGGCGAGTGGCAATAAAACGAGCAACGATTCGTTCTGCTATCGCCGCTCAGTCGATGAGTCCAAGGCCGAGACAATTTGGAAATCGACGGGTCGCTTTGCATCCGCCCCGCGCGTGAGTGACGGCATCTTGACCATCTCTCCGCGCGTCCACAACGACGAGGGCGTCTACTACGGTATGACGGCGATCGACCTGACCGACGGCAACAATACCAAACGTGCCCAGCTGGTTCTCCCCTCGTCGGTCTCGCCTTTTGAGGCCGTGTATATGGGCGATACCTTTGTGTTTTCCATCGAGGCGACCTATAGCGGCGTGGGCAGCCTGGGCAATATGGGCACGTATATCGGCAACGAGGGCGGGCCGTACCTCTTCCTGTCGCGCGAGCCGCTTGCGTGTGCTGCCGGCAAGAAGAATAAATATCTCGTTAAGGTCCAGGCATCGCATTTCCTAATCGATACCTCTGCCAAAACCTACGGCTCGCTGTTGTCGCCCGATCGTGCTTTGGAATATGGCGATTATCCTGCTACGGCGGGAAAATCGGACTCATTCCTTACCTATGCGACGGTGCGAAACAGTCAAGGTATACCCGAGACGGTTACCGCGCGCTTGTTCTCTCTTTGACCTTAGAGGGGTTAAAAAGGCGCCAACAGGGGAATAAGCGCGTTGTAATTGTGAGTACCGCCCGCCGAGCTGCCGTGCCATAGCGGCGCTCGGCGGGCTCAGGTGCGTTAAAATGGGCTTGTTCTTAGCTAATTGAGACAGGGGGGCCGTGTTATGGCTTCAGATGCAAAAAAGATTCTGTTGGTCGAGGATGAGAAGGCAATCCGTGACGCTGTCGCTGCCTATCTCGAGCGCGAGGGCTACTGGGTTGTGGGCGTCGGTGACGGCCAGTCCGCGATCGAGGAGTTCGAGAAGCATCAGTTCGACCTGGTTGTGCTCGACCTTATGCTCCCCAAGATTCCCGGCGAGCGCGTTTGCCGCACCATTCGCGATACCTCGGATGTCCCCATCATCATGCTGACGGCTAAGGGCGAGATTGAGGACCGTATTATCGGTCTTGAGCTCGGCGCCGACGACTATCTGATTAAGCCGTTCTCGCCGCGCGAGCTCGTCGCCCGCGTTCGCGCTCTGTTCCGCCGTGCCCATCAGGCCGACGAGCCCGCCGTCGAGGTACTCGACTTCGGCGATCTGGTCATCGATATCTCGGGCCACAAGATCTTGGTCGAGGGTAAGGAAGTCGATCTGACGGCTTCCGAGTTCAAGCTGCTCACCACGCTTGCTCGCCATCCCGGCCGTGTGTATAACCGCATGGAGCTGGTCGAGAAGGTGCTCGGGTACGACTTTGAGGGCTATGAGCGCACCATCGATAGCCACGTGAAGAACCTTCGCGCCAAGCTGGGCGATGATCCCAAGAAGCCCAAGTGGCTCTACACCGTCCATGGTGTCGGCTATCGCTTCGAGGCTCCGGCTAAGACCGATAAGTCGGACGAGAAATAGGGAAATCACATATGACACCTGCGCGCTTTGAAATCGGACAAAAGCACAAGCAGGAGAGCGAGGCGGGTTCCAAGGCTAGTTGGAACACGCCTCGTTCCGATTCACGGCCAACGATGAGCTATCCCTCGCGCATGGCACTTGCTTTTGCTCTGACATCGCTCATGACGGTATTGGTGCTGGTGGGCGTTGTCTCTGTTGTGTGGGGCACGGTCTTTTCGGATTACACGCGCTCCAATATCGTCGAAATCGCAAATTCCGCTGCCGAGAAGTTGGCAACCTCATATGAGGAAAACGGCTCTTGGACCGCGGGGGAACTGCGCACGGTCGCAACGTCGAGTTTGGTTTCCGACGATTTGGGTATGCAGGTCGTCAATAAAAAGGGCGTGATCGTTTATGACGATTCCTGGCCCTCGGCAAGCGCGACCGCCGATGTACGCGAGAGCGAATCGCCGTCGAGCAGCTCGAGCGGTAAAAAGGCCTCGCATAGCCCGGTCTCGTCAGCGCCCACCGACTCCGATAGCGTTGCCAACGTCGAAATCGTTACGTCCTCTGGCGAACATGTCGGACAGGTAAAGCTATGGGCCATCGGCTCCGACGCCCTGCTCACCAAGGCAGATTCTGCGTTCAGGGAAAAGACCTTTAACGCCATGGCCCTTGCCGCGGTTGTTGCGGTCTGCATCTCGGTCGTTATCGGATCGCTTGTGTCGCGCATGCTTACCAAGCCGATTCATCGAATTACGAGCACGGCCAAGCAAATTCGCGACGGCGATCTGTCCGCTCGTACAGGCCTGCGCGGCGATGACGAGATCGATCAACTGGGCGAGACATTCGATGAGATGGCCACGTCGCTCGAGAAGGACATGAAGCACGAGAAGCGCCTGACTTCCGATGTGGCTCATGAGCTGCGCACGCCGCTCATGGCAATGCTTGCAACGGTCGAGGCCATGCAAGACGGTGTGTACCCCACCGACGACGAGCATCTGGAGACAGTCGCTTCCGAGACGCGTCGCCTGGCTCGTTTGGTTCAGCAGATGCTTGACCTGTCACGCATGGAAAATAGCACTGCCCCGCTCAATCTCGAACCGGTGGATATGGTTCCGTTCGTGCGATCGATTGTGAACGGCCAGGAGCGCCTGTTTGCCGACCGTGACCTTCGTCTTCGCTTTGCAGATGAAACCCAGGGGCATGATGATGTCGTCGAGGCTGATCCCGATATGATCACGCAATGCGTCATCAACCTCATGAGTAACGCCATGCGCTATACCCCCGAGGGCGGATGGGTCGTGGTGTCGGTGCTCAGCGACCGTAAGCACGTCGATATTGCGGTTTCGGACACGGGCATCGGTATCGCCAAGGAAGACCTGTCGCGTATTTTCGGACGTTTTTGGCGTGCCGACGCCAGCCGCGCCCGTGAGGCGGGCGGTCTGGGCGTGGGCCTTGCCGTGACCAAGCAAATCGTCGAGCGCCACCATGGCTATATATCCGTGGAGTCGGAGCTTGGAAAGGGTACGACTTTTACGATTCATCTGCCACGCGAGCACACGGCGGACGCGGCATCTACTACAATGGAGCACTAGCTTTTCGCTACTCGGTGAAGGAGGGGCCTTGTCCTTGCCGCTCCGGGTTTGCGAGAACATGCGGAAAAGCCCGCATTACTGTCGTATTTAGGTAAGGAGTGACTCACGTGACAACGATGGAGCGTCGTCCGGATTCCCGTGGCAAGGTTCGTGATATCTATGATGCCGGTGAAAACCTGCTGATGGTCGCCACCGACCGCATTTCTGCGTTCGACTTTATTCTCCCCGACGAGATTCCGTTTAAGGGAGAGGTGCTCAACCGCATCTCGGCATTCTGGTTTGATAAGTTTGCCGATATCGTTCCCAACCACCTCGTTTCCATCGATCCGGCGGATTTCCCCGAGGAGTTTGCTGAGTACCGTGACTATCTCGCTGGTCGCGCCATGCTGGTCAAGAAGGCGCAGACGATTCCGATCGAGTGCATCGTCCGCGGCTATCTGACCGGCTCGGGCAAGAAGACCTACGACGAGAACGGCACCGTCTGCGGCATTCAGCTGCCCGAGGGCCTGACGGAGGCGTCCAAGCTCCCTGAGCCGCTGTTCACGCCCTCCACGAAGGCCGAGATCGGTGACCATGACGAGAACATCTCGTTCGAGCGTTGCTGCGAGATCGTTGGCGAGGACATCGCCACGCAGATTCGCGACCTGTCTCTCAAGATCTACAAGGCCGCTGCCGAGTACGCCGCGACCCGTGGCATCATCATCGCCGACACCAAGTTCGAGTTTGGTGTCATCGATGGCAAGGTCACGCTGATCGACGAGTGCCTCACGCCCGACTCCAGCCGTTTCTGGCCTGCTGCCAGCTACGAGGAGGGCAAGATCCAGCCTAGCTACGACAAGCAATTCGTCCGCAATTGGCTCAAGGCCAACTGGGATATGACGGGGGAGACCCCGCACCTGCCCGCCGAGGTCATCGATGGCACGTCCGAGCGCTATCGCGAGGCCTTCCAGATCATCACGGGCTCCCAGTTCACAAGCATGAAGGAGAACGCATAAGTGAGTACCCGTAGCGCCACGAACAAGCGCACGCAATCCCACGAAGTTACCGGGGTTGCGCGCAAGTCCGCCGCATCTGCTAAGCCCGCCCGCCAAGCAGCGAGCTCCGTTCGCGTCGTGCCGGCTTCGTCTAAGGCACGCCGCAAAGAGCTCGAGAAGGGCGAGAACCTCGAGGGCCTCTCTAAAGAGGAGAAGCGCGCCCGCAAGGCCAAGCAGCGCGCCAAGGAGGACCGCATCTATACGGTGTCGAATATCCTCCTCAAGCAGGACGAGGACTACACCAAGCGCCGTCGCATCTGGTGGATTGTGCTCGCCATTGGCATGGTGCTCGTCGTGGCAATTTGGGCCTCGCTGTACTTCGCTCCCGCTGGCATGGTGTCCAGCCCTGTCCAGATGGTTGGCATTGTTTTGTCCTACGTCATCATTTTGGGCGACTTTATCTATGACTTCGCTCGTATTCGTCCCTTGCGCAACATGTACCGCGCGCAGGCCGAGGGCATGTCCGAGAACAAGCTCAACGCTCTTATTGAGCGCGCGGCTGCCGAGGAGGACAAGAAGGACTCCAAGAAGAAGTAACGTTTGCATACATACTTATCGCTAAGATATAAGGCGCGTCGTTTTTGCGGCGCGCCTTTTTACTGTTCTATAGATAGATGGAGTGGCACATGATTCGAGCTGCCCTGACGGTCGAAGAGGCTCTGGAGGGCATGAAGGCCCTGGAGCCCAAGATTAAAAACTACGCGCGCCTGGTCGTCCGCAAGGGCGTAAACGTCAAGCCCGGCCAGGAGGTCGTCGTTCAGTCTCCGGTCGAGTGCGCGCCGCTTGCGCGCGTGGTGGTCGCGGAGGCCTATGCTGCCGGCGCCGGCCACGTGACGGTCATCTGGGCCGATGATGCCGTGACGAGGCTCACGTACGAGCATGTCGAGAAAAGCTATTTTGAGCAGACGCCCGAGTGGAAGCGCCTGCAGCTGGATTCCCTGGCCCAGGACGGTGCCTGCTTTATCTTTATCGAGGGTGCGGACCCCGCCGCCCTTAAGGGCATCGATCCCGCTAAGCCCGCTGCAGCTTCTAAGGCAAAGAACACGCAGTGCAAAGTTTTCCGCCGTGGACTGGATTACAACATCAATCCGTGGTGCATCGCCGGCGCTCCGGTCGTGGCTTGGGCGCGCGAGGTGTTCCCGGGAGACGCCGATGAGGTTGCAATCTATAAGCTGTGGAATGCGATTCTGCACACCGCTCGCGCCGATGGCCAGGACCCAGAGAGCGACTGGGAGCTCCATGATGCCGCATTCGAAAAGAACCTGCGTTTCCTGAACGGCAATCGTTTCGACTGCCTGCATTACACCGCGGCAAATGGAACCGATCTGACGATTGGCATGACGAAGGGTCACGAGTGGGCCGGCGGCAAGGGCAAGACGCCCGATGGGCACCCCTTCTTCCCCAACATTCCCACCGAGGAAGTCTTCACTTCGCCCGATCGCATGCGCGCCGACGGTATCGTGTACTCGGCCATGCCGCTCATCCACCACGGCAATAAAGTCGACGATTTTTGGATTAAGTTCGAGGGCGGCCGCGTGGTGGACTACGACGCCCGCGTGGGCAAGGCAACGCTCGCAAGTATCATCGATACTGACGAGGGCGCTGCTCACCTGGGAGAGGTCGCGCTCATTTCCAAGAACACGCCGATCCGCGAAAGTGGTGTTCTGTTCTACGATACGCTCTATGACGAGAACGCTAGCTGCCATCTCGCGCTAGGTGTCGGTTTCCCCGAATGCATCGAGGGTGGGTACGACATGTCCAAGGAGGAGCTCCTGGAGCATGGTGTTAACGTCTCGAGCACGCACGTCGATTTTATGATCGGCACGGACGACATCGATATTACGGGCATTACGCCTGATGGACGTGAAGTTGTGATTTTCCAGAACGGCCAATGGAGTTGGGAATAGTCCCAGACCGTGGTACAATGCCACCCGCGGGCCGTTAGCTCAGCTGGCAGAGCAGGGGACTTTTAATCCCAAGGTCCAGGGTTCGAACCCCTGACGGCCCACCCAAAGATTGTTGAGACGGTCAACTTCGGTTGGCCGT
>UQZM01000018.1 GCA_900545615.1 uncultured Collinsella sp. | reverse complement strand
AGGCCCTTAAACAGTCCGTATTTCACCGCAACTGACGGGGACATCCGGAAGATCGACCAGAAACGAGGACCCGCCATGATGGCAGACCACAAATCGGTGACCCGCATGCTCAAAACGGCACGCGGCCAGATCGACGGCATCTTGCGGATGGTCGATGAGGACCGCTATTGCGTCGACATCTCCACGCAGCTCATGGCAACACAGGCGCTCCTCGCGCGCATTAACGCCGACGTGCTCAAGGCGCATATCGAGGGCTGCGTGACTTCGGCAATCGAATCGGGCGACGAAGACCTCAAAGCCGCCAAACTCGCCGAAATCGAACGCGTCGTCGACAAACTCTCCAAGTAATTGGGGCATTGGGGACAGGTACGTTTGCACCACATTGGTGCAGATTAACCTGTCCCCCTTGCTCTAAATCGGGTATAAAGGCGTGCGGCATATCGAATGAAAGGCAATTTGCATGAATGACTTTATGAAGGGCCGCAATGGCGCTGACGAACTCACCATCGTGATGGGCTTCGCAGGCATTATCATCGCCATGATCGGATCGATAGCCCGCATCCAGTGGCTCAGCTGGATTGCCATCGCCGTAATCGTGATTGGCGTGCTGCGCGGCCTGTCCAAAAATATCGACGCACGTCACAAGGAGAACGAGGCCTTTGTCGCCGCGACCGCCAATGTTCCCGGCTTGGGCAAGTTTGTCGCCAGCTTGGGCGCCGGCGCCGCAGCGGCCAGCACCTCACGCGCAGCCGGAACGAGCAAGGAAGACTTTGAGCGCGCCAAGCGCACAGCCAAGAAGATGTGGAAGGGTCGCAAGACCACGGCATACCTCAAGTGCCCCAACTGCGGCCAGATGCTCTCCGTCCCCAAGGGCAAGGGCAAGATTCGCGTCACCTGCCCCAAGTGCCACGCCAAGATGGAGACGCGCTCATAGCCGCCATACCATGGGACAAATAAAAGCCGAGGCCTCGCGCTGAGACCTCGGCTTTTTTTGATTATGACAAAGGGATTGCCCCTTTGTCACACCTATGCCACGCCGTCGCGGGCGAGCTCCTCGGCCAGCGCCTCTGCAGGCATGGCCATAATCGCGTCGAGCTCGGTGTCCACCTCGGGGATGTGCTTGACCTTCAGCTTGCGCACCAGGCCACCGCGGCACATCACGTGCGTCGGCTCACGCAGTGCGCACAGGTCATCGAGCGGGTTCTTGCGCGTCACCAAGATATCGGCGGCCTTGCCGCACTCGATTGTGCCAGTCTCGCCGTCCAGCCCCAGCAGCTCGGCGTTGACTTGCGTAGCCGTATGCAGTGCGAAGGCGTTGCTCACGCCGACATGCTTGGCAAAATAGGCCACCTCACGCCACATGTCGTACTGCGTCACGAACGGGCAGCTCGAGTCCGTGCCCAGGCCCACCTTAACGCCAGCTTCCAGTGCGGCACGGGCGCTCTCGATAATGCCCGAGCACACGATGTCGCCGTTCTTCTTTTGCGTATCGGTCGAATGGGTCTTTTTCGGGTCGAGCAATACAAACGGCAGCGCCGGGCTGATAGTGCAGGTAACGCTGGGCGCGCGATCCTCAAGCTGCGTGCCCGCGGCGCCGCGGTACAGTTCCAAGATCTCAGGAGTCATCGGGGCACCGTGCTCGATCGTGTCAACGCCGGCCTCAAGCGCGGCCTTCACGCCTTCGGTGCTCTCGACATGGGCCATAACCGGCAGGCCCACCTCGTGCGCAGCCTTGCACGCCGCCGCGGCAACCTCCACCGGCATACGCAGCACGCCCGGCTCGCCCACCTCGGTCGCATCGAACACGCCGCCCGTCACGAACAGCTTAATGACGTCGGCACCGCGCGCATACAGGTCGCGCACCTGTTCGGCTGTCTCGGCGGGACTGTTGGCCACCTGGGCGAACAGGCCCGCACCATGGCCGCCCGGCACCGTGACGCCCGTTCCCGGCGCCACCAGGCGAGGACCTTGATACTTGCCGGCATCGATAGCATCGCGCACGGCCAGATCGGCAAACAGCGGGTCGCCCGCGCCGCGCACCGTGGTCACGCCGCTTGCCAGCTGCTGCTGAGCGCTGCCCTTGAGGATATGGCGCACGATGGCGCGCCCCACGGGATTATCGAGCTTCTTCATCAGCGCGCCCGCATCGCCCGCCGAAACCGGTTTGCCCGAACCGCACAGATGCACATGCATATTGATGAGGCCCGGCATGAGATACGCCCCTGCCAGGTCGATGACCTCGGCGCCCGCCGGCGCCTGCGCCACGGCGCTCAGACCAATCCAGGTGATGATGCCACGCTCGACGGCCACGGCCATATCGGGCTGCGGCTCCATATGCTCCGAGCCATCCAAGACGGTCGCATTGATAAACAACGTGGGACGATCGGCAGACGCCATATCGAGCTCCTCCCTCACGATTAACTTGAACATTTGTCCATTATCACCTAATGCAGCGACCTAAAGTCGAGCATATCGGTTAACGGAGGGAAGAGGGGATGTGGGGGACGGAATACGTTGCAGCCCCACCCCAGCAACATCAGGGGAATGTCTCGATCTGTAACAGGTACAGGGTTATTGGGCCCCCTGATGTTACAGATCGAGACAAAACCTCTCAGCGCCCATACCACTGACGTCTCCACTCCTCAGCCAAATCGGGCCGTCGCGGAATACCCGCCAACCTCATCTTTTCAGCCAGCTTCCCCGGGTTCTTGAGTTCATCAAACGTAAACCGAAGCACCTTGTGCCCAAGCATCGTCAGATGGGACTCTCGCTGACGTTCTGCCACGAATGGGTCGACCGACTCCCGACCCTCGCCGTTCTGCAAGGTGTACTTCCCCTTTCCGTCGAGCTCGCCGATGACACACGTCCCGTCCATGAGCCGCCAAAAATAGTCGACGCGAAACGCCTGGCTCGGATCGAGCGGGTCGCGAAACTCCACCTGCAGCTCCGGAACTGGAAAGCCGTACGCAATAAAGAACGCTCGGAACCGAGACTCGCCGCCGTTTTCGGACAGCCCGTCCGCATACGACGCAATCACCTGTGCCCTGCGATACCCTCGCCTGCCCTCGCAATCGGCGCGGAGGCGCTCGCACAAATCCCAACGTGATACGCCTTTCGCCCGCAGTGCAGAATCGGCAATCGCCAACCCGTAGGAGAACGGCGCACGCAGTAAGCAATCCTCCACCGTGCGCCAAAACGACGTCACCTGCACGCCGTCGGCTTGTTCAAGTGCACCCGCCGCCTGCGGACGCAACAGCCGACATCCTGCACTCAGCGGCACCGAGCAACCCGTCTTAACAAGATATCGTGGCCCGAGCAGATCATTCGGCACCTCCAGACCCCACAAAAGCGCCGCGTCATAGCCCCAAAACGCCCAATCGGGATGAAACTCCGCAAGCCCTTTGATAGTCCTCAGCGCTCGCTCCGCCGGCGTCAATGCATCCCAATCATGCTGAAAACAGAACAGGTACGGCTCGGGCTCCGCGATATCGTCGGTTCCAACATGGCGTCGCAGCCACATGAGCTCGGTATTGTCATGCGTTGCGAGCAGCGCACCTTGCTTGGCCGTCTCCGTGAGCCGCGCGAGCATCCTATTCCGCGCCAACGTGTTGCGAGTCGCATGTTTGTGTTTGAGAACGGTATTAGACACTTTCATCACCACCACGTCAGACAAATGGACCATCGTCACCGTTGCCTCCGCTGACAAATGTCTTGATCTGTAACAGGAAGACAGTCTTTGAGCCTCTAGTTGTTACAGATCAAGATCTTTCGGTACCGCGTCCAACCTTTGTCTCAATCTGTAACAGGTAGGTCGAATTTTGGCCTGTAGCTGTTACAGATTTAGACATTCCCCCAACCAGGTGCCAAACGTCTCGTTCTGTAACAGTTAGACGTTCTCCAGGCCCCTAAACGTTACAGATTTAGACAAACCAGCGGCGCCCAAGCATTCGTCTCGTTCTGTAACAGGTAGACCGGTTTTTCGCCCCTAAACGTTACAGATCGAGACACAAAGGCAGAAGGCAAGGCAGGCGACAACTGCCCATCCCCTACTCCCATTCCTGCTCGTAAATATTGAGCGACTTCACGTACCGCCCCTGGGCGCCCATGATGTCGCGGACCAGGCGCAAAAAGAAGCTGATGCACGAGGTGTCGAAACCGTCCTCCAGGTCCTCGGGATGCACCGCGCCCGGCCCGTCGACCGCCGTGTCGCTCAGGCGCGCGATGTCATACAGATAGAGCTGCCCCGCCGTCAGCCAGACATCGTCGACGCACGCGAGTCGCACCGCAATTGCGCCATCGTTCCAGTGCTCCTTTTGCACGATATGTGGGTCGTAAACGTCAAAGCGACGGTCGGTGCGCGTGTCCTTCAGCACGACCATGCCAGTCGCGGGATCCTTGTCCAAAATGCCAAAGCGCGAGAAATACTGCGTGTCACGCATCTGCTTAAGTCGCCCGAGCGAAGCAGGAGAAATTGACGCTGGCGGCTCGTCCACATACAGCTCCAACAGCGTCTTGCCGTGGTAATAGGGGCGCTCAAACAGCAGCCAATCGGTAAACGCCATGTTGTAGGCCATGATTTCGTTTTGAGAAGGTTCCTCGCAATAGCTGAGCCACGGATCGACGATAATCTCGAACTGCTCGCGCGCCGGCTCCAGGAATTGAAACTTCCGCAGCATCCAAAAGTGAGCCATGTCGGCAATATCGCTGCCGACGGCTCCAGCCAGCTCTGCTCGATCAAAAACTTGGTCAGTCATGGCATCCTCCTCAAACTGATGGACCTCAATTTGAGCTTACGAGGAGGGCGAGCAACCGAGGCAAGCGCGGGCAAAATAGGCCTTCGACTGCAAACCAGATGCTGACCAAACACTTGACGGGGCACTTGACCGAATGAGCGGACCGCAAAGAAACCGCAGGTAGACATAGACAGCCAGCCCACTCTTTTGAGCCAGATGCCCGCGGCCACCACAGAAACAACAGGTGACCACAGCCCAAGAAGTCGACAAATGAACACCCGTACGTCGACAAACGAGCAAATCGCTCGCAAAGAGTGTCCCCAACGACTAGACAAAAAATGACTAGTCATTGGGGACGTTCTTAAATGACTACTTTACAGTTCCAGCGCGTCGGCGACTTCGGCAGCGCAGGCCAGGGCATCGGCCATGGCACTCACCACGAGCGAGCTGCCGTTGCGGGCATCACCCGCCACATACACCGGCGCGGCATCCGCGGCGACACCCTCCGTGCGAGCCGCGAGATGCGAGCCCTCAGCAGCCATCACCGGCAGCGGACGACCAGCGGTGGCAACAGGCACGCTCACCGCATCGAACACGCCGTGCTCCGGACCCGTAAAGCCGCAGGCGATGAGCACCAGCTGCGCCGGCACCTCGTGCTCGGAGCCCGCGATGCGCTCGGGCTTTCCCGCCGACCAGTCCAGATCGACCACGCGCAGGCCCGCGGCCGCGCCCTTCTTGTCCAGCAGCACCTCGAGTGTATCCACGGCCCAGGTACGTATCTCGCCACCCATTGCAGCGATAGCCTCCTGCTGGCCGTAATCGGTCTTCTTAACGTTGGGCCACTGCGGCCAGGGGTTGCCTGCCGCGCGCTTATCGGGCGCAGCCGGCAAGAACTCAAACTGGCACACGCTGCGCGCGCCCTGACGCACCGCGGTACCCACGCAGTCGTTGCCGGTATCGCCACCGCCAATGACCACGACGTCCAGGCCGCGCGCGTCAATAGCAGGCTCACCGCCATCGAGCACCGAGACGGTCGAAGCCGTCAGGTAGTCCACGGCATACACCACGCCCGGGGCATCAATGTTCGCAGCCGAAAGCCCACGCGGAGCACGGGCGCCGGCAGCCACCACGACGGCGTCAAAGTCGTCGAGCCTGGCGGTAACCTTGGGATCGCTCACGTCGGCGCCCAGCTCGAACACAATACCCAGCTCGCGCATGAGCGCCACGCGACGCTCGACCACAGACTTCTCGAGCTTCATGTTGGGAATGCCGTACATGAGCAGGCCGCCCGGGCGGTCGTCGCGCTCAAACACCGTCACGCGGGCGCCGCGACGCGCAAGCTCCCATGCAGCCACCAGACCAGCCGGTCCAGAACCAACCACGGCGACCGTGGGCGCATCCTCCCCTGCCGGCTCAAAGCGGCGCGGGCCGCCGTTTGCCCATTCATGGTCGCTGATCGCACGCTCGTTATCGTGAATCGTCGTGGGTTGGCCGTCGACCGAGCCCAGGTTGCACGCGGCCTCGCACAGCGCCGGGCACACGCGGCTCGTGAACTCAGGCATGGGCGAGGTGAGCGACAGGCGCTCGGCAGCCTCATCCCAGCGGCCGCGGTACACCAACTCGTTCCACTCGGGAATCAAGTTGTGCAGCGGGCAGCCGCTCGGGCGCGCCTTGCCAAAGCTCGCGCCCATCTGGCAAAACGCCACGCCGCACATCATGCAGCGGCTCGCCTGGGCGCGACGTGCGTCGTCATCGAGCTCCACGTACAGCGGATCGAAATCACGGCTGCGCTCCTCCACGGGGCGCAGCTCATGGGTCACGCGATCGATATCAAGAAAAGCACCGGGCTTACCCATGGCACTTACGCCTCCTTCTTGGTCGAAGCAACAGAGCTGGCAGCCACAGACGCAGCGTCAGCAGCACCGCCCGCCACATCAAAGCGATCGACATCCGCGGCGCTCGCGCGACCGGTCACAATGTCAAACGCCAGCTCCTCGGCCTGCGCATGCGTCTTGCCGACGGCCTCGGCGGCGGCGACAATCGCCAGTACACGCTCGTACTCGGTCGGAATGACCTTCACAAAGTGCTTGCTCATCGTCTCAAAGCTGTAGAGCAGCTTAATGCCGCGCGGACTCTGCGTCGCATCCACGTGCTCCTGGATGAGCTCGCGAATCTGCGCCAACTCGCCGGCCGTCGGGGCCTTGAGCTCAACGCTCTCGTGGTTCACGCGGGCATCGAGCGTGCCGTACTGGTCAAAGACATAGGCCACGCCGCCCGTCATACCGGCGGCGAAGTTCTGCCCGACCTCGCCCAAGATGAGCGCCAGACCGCCCGTCATGTACTCGCAGCCATGGTTGCCGCAGCCCTCGACCACCACGGTGGCACCGGAGTTGCGCACGCCAAAGCGCTGACCGGCCAGGCCATTAATGAAGCCGCGACCGCTCGTGGCGCCAAAGAACGCAACATTGCCCACGATGATGTTCTCGTCGAACTTGTAGGTCGCATGCGGGTTGGGGCGCACCGACACCTCGCCGCCCGAAAGGCCCTTGCCAAAGTAGTCGTTGGCGTCACCGCACACATTGAGCGTAATGCCGCGTGGCAGGAACGCGCCAAAGCTCTGGCCGGCCGAACCATCGCAATCGATGGTGATGGAGCCGGCGGGCAGGCCCTCGGGATGCGCCTTGGTCACCGCGTTGCCCAGGATGGTGCCCACGCAGCGGTTGACGTTGGCGATATCGGCGCGGAAGCGAATCGGGCGCAGGTGCGCACGGGCATCGGCCGTATAGGGCACAAACAACGTGGAGTCGAGCGTCTTGTCGAGCTCGCTGTCCGCAGCCATCTGGGGCAGGAAGTGACGGCCGTCGGCACCCGGGATGTGGGCACCAAACTCGCAGGTCGCGCTTGCCAGCACGGGCGACAGATCCAGCAGGTTAGCCTTGCGGTTGCCCGGGACCTCGATCTGGCGTAAGCACTCGGGATGGCCGACCATCTCGTCGACGGTGCGGAAGCCCAGGCTCGCCATGACCTCGCGCAGTTGCTCGGCAACAAAGAGCATAAAGTGCTCGACGTGCTCGGGCTTGCCGCGGAAGCCGCGACGCAGGCGGCAGTTTTGCGTGGCGATGCCGGCGGGGCAGGTATCCTGCTGGCAGTCGCGCTGCATGAGGCAGCCCATCGAGATGAGCGGCATGGTCGCAAAGCCAAACTCCTCGGCGCCCAGCAGGCAGGCAACGGCGACATCGGTACCGTCCATGAGCTTGCCGTCGGCCTCGAGCACCACGCGCGAGCGCAGGCCGTTTTGCAGCAGCGTCTGTTGAGCCTCGGCAAGACCGAGCTCCAGCGGCAGACCGGCGTGCCAGATAGAGTCGCGCGCAGCGGCACCCGAGCCGCCATTGTGGCCGCTGATCAAGATCTTGTCGGCAGCACCCTTGGCAACGCCGGTGGCGATGGTGCCGACGCCGGCCTCGCTGACCAGCTTGACCGACACACGCGCGCCGGGGTTGGCGTTCTTAAGGTCAAAGACCAGCTCTGCCAGGTCCTCGATAGAGTAAATATCGTGGTGCGGCGGAGGCGAGATCAGGCCGATGCCGGGCGTGGACTGACGGACCTCGGCGATCCAGGGGTAGACCTTCTTGCCGGGTAGGTGGCCGCCCTCGCCGGGCTTGGCGCCCTGGGCCATCTTGATCTGAATCTCGAAGGCGCTGCACAGGTAGCGGCTCGTCACGCCAAATCGCGCACTTGCTACCTGCTTGATCGCGGAGTTCTTGGAGTCACCGTTAGCCAGCGGGGTCTCGCGGCGCGGGTCCTCGCCGCCCTCGCCGGAGTTGGAACGGCCATGCAGGCGGTTCATGGCGATGGCCATGCACTCGTGTGCCTCTTTGCTGATGGAACCGTACGACATGGCGCCGGTGTTAAAGCGGCGGACGATGTTGAGCGCGGGCTCGACCTCGTCGAGTGCCACCGGAGTGCGGCCGCTGACATCAAAGTCCAGCAGGTCGCGCAGGCGCACGGCACGGCCGGTGCGGTGCAGGCGGGCGCTGTACTCCTTAAAGGTGTCGTAGCTGTCCTCACGGCAGGCGGTCTGCAGCAAGTAGACAGTCTGCGGATCGATGAGGTGATCCTCGCCGCCGAGCGGGCGCCACTTGGTCAGGCCCAACGTGGGCAGCTGATCGGGAGCCGGGCTCTTAAGGATAGCGAGCGCGGCGTCATAGCGCTCATTTTGCTCGCGTTCGACGTCCTCGACACCCATACCGCCCACACGGCTCACCGTGCCGGCGAAGTACGCGTTGACGAACTCCGGCGTAAAGCCAACGGCCTCGAAGATCTGCGCGGAGTGGTAGCTCTGCGCCGTGGAGATGCCCATCTTGGACATGATGGAGACGATGCCCGCCGTCGCGGCCTTGTTGTAATTGGCGATGCCCTGCTCGGCCGTCACGTCCAGGTCGCCGCGTGCCGCCAGATTGCGGATGCACGCATGCGCGTTGTACGGGTAGATGCCGCTTGCGGAGTAGCCCACCAGCGCCGCAAAGTCGTGCGGAGACACGGCGTCGCCACACTCCACCACGATATCGGCAAAGGTGCGCACGCCGGCACGGATCAGGTGGTTGTGCACGCAGCCCACGGCGAGCAGCGACGGCACGGGCACCTCGCCCGCAGCGGCACGGTCGCTCAGCACCACGATGTTCACGCCATCGCGAACCGCAGCCTCGACGTCTTCGGCAAGCTGCTTGAGCGCAGCCTGCAGCGCGCCCTCGCCGGCGTCGCGGCGGTAGACGGCACGGAAGCGGCGAGCCTTAAAGCCCACGCGGTCGATGGCGCAGATGCGGTCAAACTCCTCCTCGCTCAGCAGCGGACGCTCCAAGCGCACCAGCTGGCAGGCCGTACGGGAATCCTCGAGCAGGTTGCCGTGGTTGCCCAGGTAGAGCGTGGTCGAAGTCACCATATGCTCGCGAAGGGCATCGATGGGCGGGTTCGTGACCTGGGCGAACAACTGATAGAAGTAGTCAAAGAACGAGCGCGTCTTCTTAGACAGGCAGGCCAGCGGCGCATCGATGCCCATCGAAGCGAGCGGTGCCTTGCCCTGCTGGGCCATGGGACGCACGACCTCGTCGACGTCATCCCAGTGGTAGCCGAGCTTGGCCATACGCACGGCGGCGGGCACCTCGGCGTCCTCGGCGGGCGTTGCCGCAACGGGCTCATCGAGCGCGTCAACGGTTAGCGTCTCCTCGGCAATCCAATCACGGTAGGGCTTTTCCTTGGCGTAACGGGCGCGCAGCTCGTCGTTGTAGATCACACGGCCACGGGCAAAATCGACCTCGAGCATCTGGCCCGGCCCCAGACAGCCGCTCGTCAGGATGTTCTCGGGGCTCACCTCGATGGTGCCCACCTCGCTTGCCAGCATAAAGCGGCCGTCGCGCGTCACATAGTAACGGGCGGGACGTAGGCCGTTACGGTCGAGGGCGGCACCCAGCGTGCGACCGTCGGTAAAGGCGATGGCCGCCGGGCCATCCCACGGCTCCATGAGCATGGACTGGTAGGCGTCGTAGGCGCGGCGCTCCTCGCTCAGATTGTCGTTGTGGTCCCACGGCTCGGGCAGCAGCATGGATGCGGCACGCGTGAGCGGGCGACCGTTCATGACCAAGAACTCGAGCACGTTGTCCAGAATCGCGGAGTCGGAGCCCTCGCGGTTGATGATGGGCATCACGCGCTCAAGATCGTGCTGCAACACGGGGCTGTACAGGTTGGGTTCGCGGGCGCGAATCCAGTTGACGTTGCCCTTGAGGGTGTTGATCTCGCCGTTGTGAATGATAAAACGGTTGGGGTGCGCACGCTCCCAGCTGGGCGTGGTGTTGGTAGAGTAGCGCGAGTGGACGAGCGCCACGGCCGTTTTGACGGCGGCGTCGTTGAGATCGATGAAGAAGCGGCGCATCTGCGTGGCGACCAGCATGCCCTTGTACACGATGGTGCGCGAGCTCATGGAGCAGACGTAGAAAATCTTGTCGCGCAGGGCAAACTCGGCGTCGGCCTTCTTCTCGATGGTGCGGCGGCACACGTACAGGCGGCGCTCGAATGCGTCGCCGACCGGCGTGTCGTCGGGGCGGCCCAGAAAGGCCTGCAGGATGGTAGGCATGCAGGCGCGGGCCGTCTCACCCAGGTCGTGCGGGTCGACGGGCACCTCGCGCCAAAAGAGCAGCGGCACGCCGGCCTCGGCGCAGCCCTCCTCAAACACGCGACGGGCATCCTCTACGCCCTTGTCGTCCTGCGGGAAGAACAGCATGGCCACGCCATAGTCGCCCTCTGCCGGCAGAATCTGGCCGCACTTTTGAGCCTCTTTGCGGAAAAAATGATGCGGAACCTGGAACAGGATGCCGGCGCCGTCGCCGGTATTCTTCTCGAGTCCCGTGCCGCCGCGGTGCTCCAAGTTGACCAGAATGGACAGCGCGTCGTCCAGAATCTGGTGATGGCGCTCGCCGTTGATATCGGCAAGCGCGCCGATGCCACATGCATCGTGGTCGAATTCGGGGCGATAAAGGCCCTGCTGCTGAGCGGAATCTGCCTGCATCGCGATCCTCCCCTAGGTGTTAGACAGTCAGTTGACTAGGCATACTAGGTGCATCGCCGGCCCGTTGTGTTTCCCGCCCGTTTCGAAACAATTGCGTAACGCGCGCCCTGCGAGTGGGCACCGCCGACCTCAAGGACGACAACATAGGCCCCAAGTTCGGCCTGCAAACTCACCTCTTCAAACATCTCAATCTGTAACAGGAAGACCCAATTTTGGCGCCTAGATGTTACAGATCAAGACATTTCGGTAACCCCCCTTTCACCATCCTATTCAAATACAACAATTTTGTTAGCTTTGATTAACTTTTTAGCCTAAAACGGGTATCCTTTGCGGCGTCAAACAAACGGCACGCAGGAGCTCACCATGCTCAACCATCTCAAACATCATTTTGGCTCCCGACGCACCGGTGGTCACGGAGGCCTAGACATTGCACGGCATATCGGCCCCGGGCTGCTCGTGACCGTCGGCTTTATCGATCCGGGGAACTGGGCCTCCAACATGGCCGCCGGCTCGCAGTTTGGCTACGCGCTGTTGTGGATCGTCACGCTGTCCACGATCATGCTCATCGTGCTGCAGCACAACGCGGCGCACTTGGGCATCGCCACGGGCGTCTGCCTTGCCGAGGCCACGACCCGCTTTCTCCCCCGCTTCGTTGGGCGTACGGTGCTCGCCAGCGCCTATCTCGCGACCATCGCCACCGCCATGGCCGAAGTCCTGGGCGGCGCGATTGCCCTTCAAATGCTCTTTGGGCTGCCCGTGCGCGCGGGCTGCGTCATCGTGGCGGCAGTATCGATGGCGATGCTCATGACGAGCTCCTACAAGCGCGCCGAACGCTGGATCATCGCCTTCGTGGGTGTGGTGGGACTCTCGTTTTTAGCAGAGCTCGCGCTGGTCAAAGTCGACTGGCCGCAAGCAACCGCAAGCTGGATCATCCCCAGCATGCCTGCCGACTCGGCAACGATTATCGTGAGTGTCCTGGGTGCGGTCGTTATGCCACACAACCTTTTTCTGCACTCCGAGGTCATCCAATCCATGCACTTCGAAGGCCAAGGCGAGCAAGTTATCGAAGAACGTCTGCACTACGAGCTCTTCGACACGCTCTTTTCGATGGGCGTGGGCTGGGCAATCAACTCGGCCATGGTCATCCTTGCCGCAACGACCTTCTTTGCGCACGGCATGGTCGTAGACGACCTCGCCGTCGCAGCGGCCACGCTCTCCCCCATCTTGGGCCCGGCGAGCTCGACCATCTTTGCGGTAGCGCTGCTGTTCGCGGGCCTCTCGAGTAGCGTGACGGCGGGCATGGCGGCAGGCACCATCACTGCGGGCATGTTCGACGAGGAATACGACATCCACGACCGACATTCCTCGATCGGGGTGGCGGCCTGTTTCGTCGGCGCAGTGGCGGCGTGCTTGGTCGTCCCGAATCCTTTTGAGGGTCTCATTTGGAGTCAGGCACTGCTGTCGCTTCAGCTGCCGATTACGGTCTTTGTGCTCATACGACTCACCAGTTCGCCCCGCGTCATGGGCAAATACGCCAACTCGCGCCCGCTCAACGCGCTGCTCGTAGGGATCGGTGCCATCGTGACGATTCTCGATGTCGTGTTGTTGACAGGGATGTAATGGGACGGGGCACCTACCCAGGCAAACGTCTCGATCTGTAACATCTAGACCCTCTTTTGATGTCTAGATGTTACAGATCGAGATCATTCCGAAGGACAGCTCCGTTTGTATCGATCTGTAACAGGAAGACCCGTTTTGAGCCGTTAGACGTTACAGATTAAGACAAAAGGTCGACCGGACTCACAACAGACAGGATCGGCCAACAGCAACCGTGATCCCTTGGGGACGGAGGAAAAGGGCCCCGGCCGAGAATTCGACCGAGGCCCTTGGACAGAGCTATGCGTTGATACGAGCCGTGTGTCTGCGAGTTACTCCTCGACGAGCTCAAACTGATCGGGACCGACGCCGCACACCGGGCACACGTAGTCCTCGGGCAGCTCGGGCGTGTCGACCTCAACCTCGTAACCGCAAACGGTGCACACAAACTTATACGTCTTCTTCTCCTCAGCCATGATGTTCTCCTCTCGAACGTGACTGCTGGTGTACTTACTTATTAGTATATATTCTCAATAAGATAATGCAAGTATTTTTAGAACATTTCTAGCCTTGATACGACGAGGCTTTGGGCGGCGTCTTGCCCTTTAGCACCTTGTGATAGTAGTCGTACGTCAGCGGCGTCTCGTCGCTCAGGCGCTCGGCATCCTCGACCTCGCCGATAAACAGCAGATGCGTGCCCACATCCACAGTGTCGATCAAACGGCAGCTAAACAGGGCCGCCGCATGCTCGGGCACATAGGGCATGCCCAGAGCCGTCTCGCGGGTCTCGTATTTGGCAAACTTGTCATAATCGCTGCTGGTGCGGAACCCAAAGTTACCGATGTAGAGCATGTCGGCGGTCTGATCGATCACGGTCAGCGCGAACGCTTTGGCCGATGCGATAACGCCCGAGGTGACATTGTCCTTGTTCACGGCAACCGAAATACGCGGCGGCATGGACGTCACCTGCACCGCAGTGTTGATGACGCAGCCGGCGCGCAGCCCGTCTGCCGCAGCACTCACCACGTACAGACCGCTCGGCATGGTAAAGAACGCAGTTTTGTCCATAACGATCACTCCCCTAGCTCGGGTTGGAACCTCATGAATGTATGTACCCACAAAAAAGGCGGCACCCATAACGGACGCCGCCTTTGAGACATATGTGTCAGAACAGTAAGAAAGATGAGACGCCCGCAGTTGCGGTGAAATAGGGACTGAATAGCCCCTCAAACAGGAAAAACAGTCCGTATTCCACCGCAACTTACAGAGTGCCTAGCGGTTGCGTTCCTTAAGGGCGCGGTCGATCTCGCGTTGGACATCACGCTTGGCCATGTCCTCGCGCTTGTCGTAGAGCTTCTTGCCGCGACCCAGACCCAGCAGCAGCTTTACGCGGCCGTCCGTATTAAAGTAGAGCTCCAACGGAACCAGCGCATAACCACGGTTGCGAAGTTTGCCGTCAAGAAAGTCGATCTCCTTGCGGTGCAGCAGCAGACGACGCCGACGGTCGGGATCGCGATTCCACACGCCACCATGGCTATAAGGGTGGATATGCAGTCCGACGAGCCAGCACTCGCCGCCACGAATCAGCGCAAAAGTGTCAGTGATCTGACAGGCGCGCTCGCGAATCGACTTGACCTCGGTGCCGCTCAGCTCAATACCGCACTCAAACGTCTCATCGATAAAGTACTCGTGATGTGCCGAGCGATTCTTGGAAATGAGTTTGCGCTCGCGCTTACTGGGCATCGCCGGCCTCCTTGGCGCCATCGGCGTTTGAGCCCGCAGCCTCGCGCTTTGCCTTGCGCTCGGCATTGAGCTCGGCATCGCTCTCGCGCACCAGTTTGATAATCGCCGCGCAGGCCTCCTCGCCCACCAAGTCGCGAGCACGCACCGTCAGGCGCGTCGCCTCCTGCTTGTCGCCGTCGCTTGCAGCATCGGTCGCGCACATAATCAGGCAGATGGCAATCTCGGCCGAAGGCGAGGTCGGAACGCCTTGCAGGGCCAGTTCACCCATCACGTGCTCGTCGCTCTCATCGGCGGCATCCGGATAGGTGGCATGGATCTTGTTGAGCAGGCGCGTCGTATGCGCATCGTTGGGCGCCAGGCGCAGCGCCAGACGCGCGCAGCCCACGGCAGCCGAAGCGTTCTCGGTCTCGGGCTCCAAGAAGTACTGACCCAGATTGGCGTAAGCGCGGGCGGCGCACTTGCCATCGCTTGCACGCTCCAGCACCGAGAACGAGAGCGATGCCCATTCCTGCTTGTCTTCGAGTGCGCGGAACAGCTCGGCCAAATCCAAGCGATAGTTGCAGTTCATGGGGTCCCAACGCACAGCCTGCATCAGGGCATTGCGAGCGCTCACATAATCCTGCTGGCGAATGTAGGCAAACGCCATATCAGAGTACAGGCGGTCAAACGGCACCTCGACCTGCACGAGCTCGCGCGGATCCTTCTCCACGCGGCGATAGGCCAAGCGCTCAAACTTGCTATCAAAGCTAAAGTATTGGCGCTTCTCCTCCGTCTTGCACTCGGCGTCGATATACTCCTCGGCGAGCTCCACCAGGCGCTCCAGCAGCGGCGTCGCCGTAGCCAGGTCGCCCTGCGCCAGATAGTTCTCGGCATACGTGATGTCTTGCAAGCTGATGGGCAGGTCCATGACAACTCCTCGGTCCAGGCGGCAGACTCAACGCGCCTTAAACATCGGTCAATACACAAAACCCGGGTCTCTTGCGAGGCCCGGGAGTTCAATTTTGGTAGCCCGTACCAGATTCGAACTGGTGATCTCCGCCTTGAGAGGGCGGCGTCCTAAACCGCTAGACGAACGGGCCATATGTAGCAAATGCAATGGCTGGGATGGAGGGAGTCGAACCCCCATTGACGGAACCAGAATCCGCTGTCCTGCCATTAGACGACATCCCAATGACTGCATCGCTGCGCTCGGCTGTGCCTTTGCGCAAGAAAGAAATATACGGGAAGTCTCGCCGTGACGCAAGCCCCAATTTTGACTTTTTTGAAATTCAGTCAAATTGGCCTAATTTAGTCCAACCCGTGAAGGACCTGTGAAGCCAACCGCTGTACACGAAGGGCAAAACGCCGCGAGCGGTAGCCGTCAACCGTTGGCAGATTCTACCGTGAAAACGATAGCACCAGGCAACACAATCGAAGTATCAATGATCACGTAGATATCGAGGCACCATGGACGAAGAGCTTGATTACCTATGGGAGACCCTGGGCCTCGAGATCACTGCTGACCTTTGGCCCGAACGGGACAAAATCCATCCCACACTGCGCCCCGCCATCACGGTGATGCAGGCAAAATACCGCCGTGCATCCTTTTTGATCATGCGGATGTCATGGCACGCGGGACTCCCCGACCTTAAACGAATCCAGGCAAGCCTCGTCGAGCTGTCCGGTATGCCGACCGTCATATCCGAGGCACACCTGGAGCAGCGCCAGCGTGAGCGACTGCAACAGCAGCGGATTCCCTTTATCTGCCCCGGTATTCAGGCATATCTGCCCTTTATGGACGAAGAGTACTGGAGCGGCAAGCCCAACAAGCACGTAAAGGTCTACGATCCGCACGAATGGGCACAGCTTGAGGATTAGCGCATATGCCCGCCAGCCGGGATAGTGCGCATGCCCGCCAACCGGAAAGCTCATCCCGGAATTTACGTCCAGAACGGGACGCGCTTTCCCCTAGAGGCCCCAAACGGAAACCGTATCCCGGATTTCGCGCTCAAACTGGGATACGGTTTCCGCTAGCCCCTTCAACCGGAAACTGCGTCCCGGAATCCGAGCTCAAAACGGGACGCACTTTCCGCAGCCACTACAGCAGCACCTCGGTCCAGGCCGCTTCCTTAAACCCGGGAATCGCAAAGTCGTCGCCCACCAGCAGCGGACGCTTGACCAGCATGCCGTCGGTCGCCAGCAGCTCGTAGCACTCCTGATCCGTCATGCCCGCATCCAGACGCGCCTTCAGGCCCAGCTCTCGATATTTCATGCCCGACGAATTAAAGAAGCGCCGCACCGGCAGCCCCGAACGAGCAATCCAGGTCGCAAGCTCATCAGCCGTGGGATTGTCCAAAACGATATCGCGGTCGATATACTCTACCCCATGTTCGTCCAGCCATGCCTTGGCCTTCTTACAGGTCGAGCACTTGGGATATTCAACAAACAGTACGGTCATGGGAATCCTCCGAATATAGATCGGCCAACGCAGGCACACGCCACACGAGGCGCCTTCGTATGATGGGCCAATTGTATCCCACGGGTCACACGCTAAACGAACCGTACCCCGAATCCGCGTTTGATGAACGGCAGCAGCTCCATTGCCTCGGGCGTGATATGGCCCGCAACGTTCATGCGCTCGTCACCGGGAAGATCGACCCGCGCAATCTCAAGCTCGCCTTCGTAGCGCCCATATCCGCTATTGCTCACAGCGATCGACCCCGCCTTTCGCGGCAGGCCGGCTCCGGCATCCGTCGGCACGGAATCCGGCTTAAGCTTCGTACGTGACTCCTGAGACCTAAAGATGAGGACACTCGAGTCGGGCCGGTCGTGATGAATCTGCCCGCGCACATAGGCATAACCGGGCTCAAGCTCGCATTGCAGGTCCACGTATCCGGCGGAAACTTGAGCAAACTGCGCCCAGCCCGCATCGGAAAGATCGGGGTCGCCGACCAACACAATGTCGCAATCGGCGCCATGTGCAAGCTCAAGCATATTGAGAGCAACCTTTGACGCGCGACCGCGCTGCGCCTCGACCGTCGGCAGTCCCTCGAATACCGGCCCGCGAACGTTAGCATCACCCGGCACAAAAGCCATGATTTCGAATCCAAGCGCCGCAAGACGAAGATTCGTCCGAGCAACATCTTCAAGAGCTAAACCGGTATAAGGCTTGGGGTAAAAATTGTGGCAGGCGGCAAAACGAGTCACATCGGCGCCGGCTTCACGCCACGATGCGATTTCATCAGAACTCACCGTCGATGCATTGACCACAATGCGAAATACACCGGACAGCTCCGCGACCCGCTGGGCGCTAAAACCATAGTCCAAACGAAGGTATTCCAACCCCAAATCGCGCAGGTCCTCGATGCGCTCAAGCCCGAGCAAATCGCACGTGCGAGGCCCCACATCGGCAATGAGCGCAATGCCGCGGGCGGAAAGCAGCGACAGAACATGACGGACTTTATCTGCATACGCCGCTCCCCCATCCTCGGGAATATGCAGCGAGGTGAACGCATAGCGCGCACCCGCCGCGGCACCGCGCTCAATCGTCCGCTCAATATCCTGCAGAGGGCTGGAAAGATAAATCGAAATACCCGTTTTCACGCTTCAACGCTCCTTTAAAAAAGGCCGGCGGAGCAGTTAGCCCCGCCGGCACAACCATATCATCAAGAAATCTGCCGCGCTCCGCGAGCCCTGAGCAACACGGCTCGCGATATCAAACTACTCGCCAAAGAACTCGTTGATCTTCTGCTCGTCGACACCGAAGAACCACGTCAGGACAAAACCGGCGGCATAGGCAAGCAGCATAGCGGCAACGTAGCCGAGCTGCTGGCCAGGAACGACGATTAGCAGACCAAACAGACCGGAAACGCCTTGGGAAACCGTGCCGATGTGAAGCAGCGCCGCGAGCGCGCCGCCAAATCCGGCACCCAGGCAGGCCGTCACAAACGGACGAACGAGCGGCAGCGTAACAGCATACATCAGAGGCTCGCCCACACCCAGGATTCCAACGGGAATGGACTCTGCGACGTACTTCTTGAGCTTGGCGTTCTTGGTCTTAAAGTACAGCGCCAAACCGGCACCGACCTGGCCGCCGCCAGCCATCATAAGGATGGGAAGCAGGTAATTGATGCCCTTGGTAGCTCCGTCGGGATCGTTGAGCATAGCGTGGATCGGCGTGAGCGCCTGATGCAGGCCGACGGACACCAGCGGCAAGAAGCCTGCCGACAGGATATAGCCGCCCAGGACGCCCAGCTTCTCGAAGATAAAGGTCAAAACGCTAAAGATGGCAGTCGTCAGCCATGCGCCAACCGGCTGGATGACGAGCATCAGAGCAAAGGTGCCGATGATGAGCACCAGCAGCGGGGACAAAAACGTGTCGAGTGCGTTGGGCATAACCTTGCGAATCTGACGCTCCATCCAGGCAAAAAATGCGCCAGCGATGAGAGCCGCGATCATGCCGCCCGCTGCGGGGTTGTACTGCGCATTGGTGAGCGGCAGCAGAATGGCAGTGGCAGGATCAGCCGCGCCAGGCGCAAGCAGGGGCATGGCACTGTTGGCGATGCACATCATGCCGGCGATGCCGCCCAGCGCAGCGGAGCCACCAAACTCACGTGCCGCGTTATAGCCCACCAAGATGGGCAGATAGGCAAACAGGGCCCAGCCCATGGAACGAATGCCCTGGTACCACCACTCACCTGCGAGCGCGCCTGCCGTCGAGACGTTAATGACGTTGCAGATACCGTTGATGAGGCCAGCCGCAATGATGCCGGGAAGCAGGGCGACGAAGACATTGGAAATCTTCTTGAGGAAGGCCTGAACCGGCTTGGACTCGTACTTGGCTTTCTGCGCGGCCTTGTTTGTGGCCGCAGCGTCAACCACGCTCTCGTCGGCAACGCCTTTCGCAAGGCCGGTGAGCTTGGAGAACTCCTCGAGCACCTTATTCACCTTGCCCGGACCCAGCACGATCTGCATCGTGTCGTCCTCGACCAGACCCATCACGCCGTCGAGTGCCTTAATGCCCTCCGTGTCGACGTTGCCCGCGTCTTTGACGGTCACGCGCAAGCGCGTCATGCACGCCGCGTTTGCGAGCACGTTGTCTTTACCGCCCAAAAGGTCCAGCAGCTTTTGAGCCAGCTCTTTGTTCGTCATAACTCCTCCTTGTATTGGGTATCTCGTCTGGATGTCATATCAGCTCACGCCGCGCACCTATTGGGCATCGTCATTGCTCTTCTCATGGCCACTCACCGCAGCACGGACATGACCTCGCGCCCGCTCAAGAGCTACCGCAGCCTGCTCGGCATCGCAGTCCAGCAGTACCGAGACAATAGCGGTTTTTACGTGGCCGCCGGCATCTGCAAGCGCCTGAACAGCGCGCTCGCGCGTGCAGCCGGTCGCCTCCATCACGATGTTCTGGCCGCGCACCACCAGTTTCTCGTTCGTCTGCTGCACATCGACCATCAGGTTTTGGTATACCTTGCCAATCTTGACCATGGCACCGGTCGAAATCATGTTGAGAATGAGCTTTTGAACCGTTCCCGCCTTGAGCCTCGTTGAGCCGGTCAGTACCTCGGGACCGGGCAAGGGCTCAATGGCAAGATCTGCGCTCTCCCCGATCTTCGACCCTTGGTTGCAGGCAATTGCAATGGTCTTGCACCCAGTTGCCTTGGCGTACGCAAGGCCGCCCACCACATAAGGAGTACGGCCGCTTGCCGCCAGGCCAACGACAAGATCCTTGTCCGAGAGTCCACGCTCCCGCAGGTCGCTCGCGCCAAGCTCCTCGCTGTCTTCGGCACCTTCGACAGCCTTGATAAACGCCGTCTCGCCTCCGGCAATGAGCCCGACAATCAGATCGGGTGACACGCCAAACGTGGGCGGACACTCCGAAGCGTCGAGTACGCCCAGACGACCGCTGGTGCCTGCGCCCATGTAAAAGACGCGCCCGCCGCGCTCGAGTGCCTCAGCAGCCCAGTCGATTGCTGTGGCAACCTGGGGCAACACTTTCGTGACCGACTGGACGGCACGAAGATCCTCATCGTTCATCATCGTGACGATTTGCAGCGATGTCATCGTATCGAGGTCCATTGACCTTTGATTACGCTGTTCGGTCGTGAATTTTGTTAAATCGAGCATTTCATTCACCTCATCTTTCCTGTTTCTCGATGTAGTTTTGCTTTATGACATGCGTCGCCCGTTCGTAGTCGCTGGCAACGTAAGCAGCGTACAGGGCATCGACAACCATAAGCTGGGCCATACGCGAAGCCATGGCACCGCTGCGGACCAAGGGTTCACTCGCAGCAACGCCGAGCACGGCATCGGCCATGGTGGCAAGCTTGGATGATCCATCTACTTTGGTAACGGCCACAACGGGACAGTTGTGGCGTTGAGCCTCGGCGGTGCAGTCCAGCACTTCTTGCGTCAAGCCCGAGTAACTAAAGGCGATTGCCATATCGCCCTCATGCATGTTCTTGGCACATAAGAGCTGATCATGCCAGTCGTCGTACAAATGGCACTCTTTGTCGACACGCATGAGCTTTTGCGCCAGGTCGTGCGCGACCAAACGAGAGGCACCAATACCGAACAGATTGACCGCGCGCGCCCGCTTAAGACGGGCCGCGCATCGCTCCAAGACGGTGTAATCGAGCGTTCGCGCCGTCGCCTCGATCGTACGCACGTTGCTTTTCATCACTTTCCCCACGATACGTTCGACGCTGTCATCCATGGAGATGTCCTCGAGGGCTACGTCTTTCTTGTCACCTAAGAGCGCCAGCTCGGCAATCAGTTCGCGCTGGAACTCCTTGTAGCCCGCAAAACCCAAACGCTTGCAAAAGCGCAAAATGCTCGAGGGCGAGGAGAACGTGACATCGGCAAGACCGCGGACGGACAGCCCGACCACCTCGTGCAGATGAGCGCTTACATATGCGATGACATTGCGTTCCGCCGGGCTCGCGCTGAGCTCACGCTCGCGAAGCCGCAAAAGCAATCCGTTTGCCATCTCAAACACCTCCGTTGAGAAGAATTAAAGACCAACGAACGATTCGTACCGGATACAAACAGCTTTTGCGGTACATTGTGCCGCATCGTGGCGCACAAAGGGCGAGCGTTCTACCGCTCGCCCCTCAAATCCGACCGCTCGGAAATACGCGCGACACAAAATAATTCAACAAGGTCGCATTATCAGAAACGGGTTTGTTACCGGCTAGAGCCTCGCATGGGCGCCGATCGGCCGAGTCGCATGGCGCACCAACGCCGCTGCCAGCAATACCAACAGCATGGCGGTGACATAGCCCGCAGCATCGAATCCTAAATCGATAACGTCGAAATGCCTGCCGGGAACAAAGATCTTATGTACCTGATCGCCAACGGAGCAGGCGGCGCAAAAGAGCAATACGGGCACGCAACGGGAGCATACGCTCCACGGACGCCTGGAAAAGCAAACCACGACCACCGAGGCGAACAATCCGACGAAGAAAAACTCTACGGTATGGGCAACGCGACGGACGTTCGCGCCCACCCACATGCGAATGGAAGCAAGTCGGCCAGACCGGACATTCGAGGCAGCCGAATCGGTGCCCCCGGTCATTCCGTTCTCCGTCTGGGCTTCACCCGTGGCATCGACAGCCTGAACGCCCGTAGCCTGGCCCTCCACCACGCGCGCGGTGGACTCGCTCAGCAACGACGTCTGCACTGCGTTTTGCTCCGTCAGCACCCAGATGCCCGCCAGCGTTGCGGCGAACAGAGCGATCGCGGTCCACCCGATTATTTTCTTCATGTGCGCCAAAGGCCAACCTCCGTCTTTTTAAATATGAGCGAGTGTAGCCCCAAATGACATCGTCACCGTATCAAAATTTGAATCGCAACAGGAAGCGACAAAGCGACGCAAACCCCTACCCCGCCTCGCGCATCCAGCGATCGAACGTCCCCACACACACGCCCAGGCACTTTGCTGCCTGGCTGCGGGTAATATCGCCCGCCTCATAGCTATCGCGCACCAGCTCAAACTGAGGAGGGCACGGTTTGCGAGGTCGACCGAAACGGACCCCTCGCGCCCGCGCCGCTGCAATTCCCTCCGCTTGGCGCCGATGGATATTCTCGCGCTCCACCTGCGCCACGTAGCTCAGCAGTTGCAGCACAATATCGGCAATCAGGGCGTTGGTCACATCCGGCGCGCCGCTGGCCCTAGCGCGCGTGTCAAGCAATGGCATGTCCAACACCACAATGGCAACCCCGAGCTCCTTGGTAATGCGTCGCCATTCCTCAAGAATCTCGGAGTAATTACGGCCAAGTCGGTCGATAGAAAGCACCGCCAGCACGTCCCCGTCTCCCAGGACGTGCAGCAGCTCGCGATAACGCGGTCGATCGAAGTCCTTGCCGCTCGCATGGTCGGCATAAATATTCGCCGAGCCCACGCCATAGGCGCCCAGCGCATCCAGCTGCCGGTTCAGATTCTGATCGCGCGAACTCACCCGCGCATAACCGTACACCGTCGCCATCTCATCCCCGCTTTCTTGTAAACCTGCCAAAAGGGACAGGTTTATTTTGGTAGGTTTTACCTCTCAAATAGCAGGTAAGCGGGCGGCCGAGCAGACGGCAAGGTAGCCACGATTCAAATGCGAAGGGCGGTCCCGAAAGGCCGCCCTCCGCTCCTCCACCATGAGTCGGGATTTGGCTAATGGATAAGCTTGAAGTCCAAGTGCCCACGCGTGGTATTGACGCGCGAGACCTCGATAATCACGCGCTGCCCCAGCTCGTAACGGGTGCCCGTGTCGGCACCTGTGAGCGTTAGCGCGTCCTCGTCGAACTCGAACCACTCGTTGCCCAGGCTCTTAATTGAAACCAGGCCCTCGACCTGTGTTAGGTCCAAGCGCACAAAGAGGCCCATGCTGCTAACCCACGAGACGGTTCCGGCATATCGCTCACCCAGACGGTCCTCATAGTACTGGGCAATCTTGATCTTTTGCGTCGCATGGCTGGCGGCATCTGCCGCGCGCTCGGCATCGCTACATGCGCGGCAGATCTGCGGCAGAATGCGCGGCAGCGACTCGCGCCCCTTACCGATCAGCCGCGGCGTACGGACCAAGGCGTCCTTGCCGCCGAGCTGCTCATAGGCCAACTGCAGTTTGAGCACGCGGTGCACCACCAGATCGGGGTAGCGACGGATGGGACTCGTAAAGTGACAGTAGCACGGCGCGGCGAGCGCAAAGTGGCCCTCGTTGCGCGGCTTGTACAGCGCGCGCTGCATGCTGCGCAGAAGCAGCGTGTTGACGAGCGGTGCGTTGGCCGTACCGGCGGCAGCATCAACTGCAGCCTGCAGCTCATCGGGGCTCCCCAGGGCAATACCGGCAGCACGGCGATCGTCGATGATGCCTAGCTGCGCCAGCGCAACGGCAGCACCGTGCAGGCTATCGGGGCTCGGATCCTCATGCACACGATAGCAGGCCTCGATATCACGGTCTGCCAGCCACTCTGCAACGCACTCGTTGGCGAGCAGCATGGCTTCCTCGATAAGCGACGTGGCACACGAACGCTCACGCGCCACAATCTGCACGGGCACTCCGTCCTCATCCAATAGAGCGCGAATCTCGGCTGTGTCAAAATCGACTGAGCCGCGGGCGCGACGAATACGACGGCGAAGTTCGGCGAGTTCGTTAGCGGCGACAAGGAAATCGCCGAGGTCGATGTTGTAGCCGCGGGCGGCCTCCTCGCACGCAAGACCGCGCTCAAGCGCTTCCTCGCGCGAGGTCTCGGCAGCCGCAACATCCTCGGCTGCACCCTCCAGCACCGAATACTCAACCGCGCCGGCACGCACCAGCAGCGCCTCGGCGCCGTCATAGTCCATACGCACACGCGAGCGAATCACGCTGGGATACGGATCGTAATGCCGCACGCGACCCTGCGCATCGAGCTCGATATCGACGGTAAACGCAAGACGGTCCTCGTCAGGGCGAAGCGAGCACAGGTCACAGGACAGGCGTTCGGGCAGCATGGGAAGCACGCGATCGGCCAGATACACCGATGTCGTACGATGGCGAGCCTCAAGATCGATATGCCCGTCCCAAGCCACATAGTGTGAAACGTCGGCGATATGCACACCCAGCTTGTAGCCACCCTCGGGCGTACGCTCCAGCGAAATGGCATCGTCAAAGTCGCGCGCGTCGACCGGGTCGATCGTGATGACAAAGCGGTCGCGCAGATCGCGGCGGAGCGGGTCCTTAAGCGCCGCGGACACATCGAGCGAAAGCCCCTCGGCCTCGTCCAGCGCGGCCTCGGGATAGCTATCGGTATAGCCGTAACGCGCCATCACATATTGAACGCCCAAATCGGGCGCGTCATCTCCGCCAATGCGGCGTTCAATCGTCACGGTGCCCGATTCCAGGCGCGTCGGGTAGGTCAAAATGTGCGCGACAACAGCATCACCCGGGTGGACGCCCAGACGATCCGCCGAGGTATCCTCGGGCAGAATGAAGAAGTCGGCCTTCAGACGCGAATCGAGCGGCTCAATCACACCGAGCGGACCGGCGGTCTGGTACGTGCCCACCACGCTTATGGCTGCACGCTCAACCACGCCCTCGATCACGGCGCGCCGCTCACCGTGCGGGCTGTTCTTAATGCTCACGGCAACGGTATCGCCATCCATGATCTCGCGCTTACCGCGGCCCATGACCTTGTAGTCGCCATTCTCGGTTATGACATAGGCACTGTGCTCATGGAGCTGCACGCGCCCGGTCAGGCTCGGACGGCGTTCGCTGCGCACCGGCCCGCGCTTATTGCGAGCTCCACGCTTATGCTTGTTATTGCGCCCCATGGCGCCTCCTAACTATCGATTGCGAACTCCAAAGAGTCTACCCAAATGATTCGCTTTCCTGCCGTCCCCTAGGGATCAAAAAACGGGCCGCCCCATAAGAGACGACCCGTTGGAAGGGATGAATTCCAGGCATGCCTACACGCGCAGGTAGCGGCGCATGGCGATGGCAGAACCAAAGAAACCGATAATCACGCCGACCAGAATCAGCGCAGCATAGGTCACCAAGTAGTACTGCATCGGCAGGGCAAACGACATCCAGCCGATGCTCTCCTGCAGACGCGGAATCATCAGGTTGCGCAGCAGCTCCAGAACGCCGATGGAAAGCAACGAGCCCAAAATGGCCTGTAGTACGCCCTCGGTGATAAACGGGCCGCGAATGAAGCCGTTGCTGGCGCCGACCAGACGCATAATCGCAATCTCACGACGACGTGCCGTGATGGATAGGCGAATCGTGTTGTTGATGAAGATGAAAGCGATAAAGGTCAGAAGGCCAACGAGCACCACGGCGGCGATGCGGATGTAGTTGGTCACCTGGAACAGGCGGCTCACTGCCTCCTGGCCGTACAGCACGCTCGCGTTGACGTCGCCGTCATCCACGATCTTCTGGAAATCGGCATCCTTCTTGAGCTTCTCTGCCGTGCTCTCGACCTTGGACGGATCGTCCATCTCAATAGCGAAGGAAGCCGGCAGCGGGTTCTGGCCATCGAGCGCGCTCATGGTGGCGTCGGCGTTGCCCGACATCTTGCTCGAATACTCGGCCTTCGCGTCGTCCTTGTCCTTATAGGTCACGGACTTGACGTTGCTCCACGTCTTAAGCTCGGCCTCAAAAGCCTGAACATCAGCCTGATCGGCGTCATCACTAATGAAGGCGTTGATGACAACCTGATCCTCGACGGTGCCGATCACGGAGTTCAGCACCGCGGAGCCCATAATGAACAGGCCGATGATAAACAGCGAAAGGAAGATCGTGATGACGGCGCCGAGCGAGGTAGTCCAGTTACGGAAGAAGTGGCTGATTGCCTCTTTGAAGGAGTAGCCCACGTTAGTTGGTGCCATAGTTGCCGTAACCTCCCCTCTCCTGGTCGCGGATGACGTGGCCGCCCTCGAGGGCGATCACGCGACGGTGCATGCTATCGACCATCTCGCGGTCGTGCGTGGCGACGATCACGGTGGTGCCGGTGCGGTTAATACGCTCGAGCAGCTTCATGATGCCCAGCGAGATCGCCGGGTCGAGGTTGCCCGTCGGCTCGTCGCAGATCAGCAGCGGCGGACGGTTGACCATAGCGCGGGCGACGGCAACGCGCTGCTGCTCGCCACCGGAAAGCTGGTCGGGCAGCGAGTCCATCTGATCGGCCAGGCCGACCAGACGCAGCACCTCGGGCACCTGGCTGCGAATGACGCCCTTGGGCTTGCCGATGCACTGCAGGGCAAACGCCACGTTTTCGTAGGCGGTCTTTTGCGGCAGAAGCTTAAAGTCCTGGAACACGGCGCCAATCTGGCGGCGCAGGAACGGAACCTTGCGGTTCTTGATCTTCATGAGGTCCTGACCGGCAACCAGGATGCGACCGCTCGTCGGCTTGACGTCACGGTTGAGCGTCGACAGCAGCGTGGTCTTACCCGAGCCGGAGTGACCGACCAGGAAGACGAACTCGCCCGGATAGATCTCGATGTTGATGTCGTCGAGTGCAGGCTTGTTGGGCTGTGCCGGATAGATCTTGGTGACATGCTCCATAAGGATGACGGGCTCGACACCGGCCTGCTTGGCCATCTTCTTGCGGCTGGCCTGCGGATCGATGGGTGCAAACACCGACGTAAAATCGGGGTTGTTGAGCGCGTTATCGAGGCTTGCGACCTCGGCGGCCTGATCGCTCTCGACCACCGGAGCAGCAGGCTGCGTGGGGTCGGGAATAGCGGCAAAGAGACCGGACTGCGCAGGCTGAGGAGCCGGCGTCGCAGGGGCCAAGGGGTCGGGAATGCCGGCCATGGTAGGCTGCAGCGTGGCGGCACCAGCCTGAGGCTGCTCCACGCGAGCGGTCACGGCCTGAACGGGCTCAAAACCCGCCGCACCGGAAAGCGCGACATCGCTGGTTGGATTGTAGGCAAAGGGATCGGATGCCGGCTGTGCCTGATCTGCCGGCTGAGCGGGGGCCTGAGCAACAGGCTGGCCCTCTGAATCCGGAGTGGCGAAACGACTGCCCTGGACGCCTGCCTGCGTCTTGGGGGCATCATCGCCCGCACCGGAGGTACGGAAGTGGTTACCCACTGGTGCTCCTTATCGTCGTGCGTTTAAACTACATGAGCGCTTTGTATTTTAGCAGCATTAGCTTTGCTGCACATAAGAAGCATGGCGTGCTTAGGGATCCCGTCGGCCGTGCACAGGGTTACTCTCCAAATCGTCCTCGGACATGTCGGAGCCCCCGCTGCGCACTACGTGCGGCGGGGGCTCCTCCGTCCTGCGGAAAGATTTGGAGAGTAACCCTGTGTCCGGCCTGCGATAACTAAGGGGTCGCTGCGTTTTACTTGGGTGCAGCAGCGCCGTGCTTGGGGTCTGAATTGCACTTTGCTGGTCTGGGCCCGTTTCCCGGAGAAAGCCCTTACTTGGTGCGGGCCTAATTTGTTTGTTGCCGACAAAAAACAGGGGCGTCCTCTTTGGGGACGCCCCTGTTATGGATTGCATACGGTTGCTGAAGCGATGCTTTGCCTCGCCTTGCCTTATGCCAAGAACTCCTTGGTGGTCGCCACGATGTTGGCGGCGTCCAGGCCATACTTGTGCAAGAGCTCGGCACCCGGGCCAGACTCACCGAAGGTGTCGTTGACGCCGATCTTCTTGAGCGACGTCGGGCACTGTTCGCACAGGACGTCGGCAACGGCGCTGCCCAGGCCACCGATCACAGAGTGCTCCTCGACGGTCACGACGTGGCCGGTCTTGGTGGCGCTCTTGACGATCAGGTCGGCATCGATGGGCTTGATGGTGTGCATGTTGATGACCTCGGCGTCGATACCCTCGGCAGCGAGCTGCTCGGCGGCCTCGAGAGCCTCGCCGACCATCAGGCCGCAGGCGATGATGGTCACATCGGCGCCCTCGCGCATGACAATGCCCTTACCCAACTCGAACTTGTAGGTCTCGGGGTCGTTGATAACCGGCGAGGCCAAACGGGCGAAGCGCATGTACACCGGACCGTCGCACTCGTAGGCGGCGCGCGTCACGGCGCGGGCCTCCACGTCGTCGGCGGGAACAATCACGGTCATGCCAGGGATGACGCGCATCAGGGCGATATCCTCGCAGCACTGGTGCGTGGCGCCATCCTCGCCCACCGAGATACCGGCGTGCGTGGCACCGATCTTAACGTTAAGGTGCGGGTAGCCGATGGAGTTACGGACCTGCTCAAAGGCGCGACCGGCAGCGAACATGGCAAAGGTGCTCGCGAAGGCAACACGACCGGTGGTCGCGATACCGGCGGCAACACCCATCAGGTTGCTCTCGGCGATACCCACGTCGAAGAAGCGGTCGGGGCATGCGGCCTTAAATTTGCCGGTCTGCGTGGCGGCGGCCAGGTCGGCGTCGAGGACCACAAAGTCATCGTGCTCGTTGGCGAGCTCGACGAGGGCCTCGCCGTAGCTTACACGCGTGGCGATTTTCTTGACGTCTGCCATCCTAGAGCTCCTCTCCGGCGGCCGTGAGCTCTGCCATGGCCAGCTCAAACTGTTCATCGTTGGGGGCCTTACCGTGCCAACCAACCTGGTTCTCCATAAAGGAAACGCCCTTGCCCTTCATGGTCTCGGCGATAATGGCGGTCGGCTGGCCCTTGGTAGCGCGAGCCTCGGCAAAGGCGGCGCGGATCTGGTCGAAGTCGTTGCCGTCGGCGAGCTCCACCACGTGGAACTTGAACGCGCGGAACTTGTCGGCGAGCGGCATGGGGTCGTTGACCTCCTCGACGGGGCCGTCGATCTGCAGACCGTTGTGGTCGACGATCACGCAGAGGTTATCGAGCTGCTGATTGCCGGCAAACATGGCGGCCTCCCAGACCTGGCCCTCCTCGCTCTCGCCATCGCCCAGCAGGGCGTACGTGCGGTAAGTATCGCCCCAGTGCTTGGCGGCAACCGCCATGCCCACGGCGGCGGAGATGCCCTGGCCGAGCGAACCGGTAGACATGTCAACGCCCGGGGTGTCGTTCATGTTGGGGTGACCCTGCAGGTGACTGCCGATGTGGCGCAGCGTCTCGAGATCCTCCTTGGGGAAGAATCCGCGCTCGGCGAGCACGGCGTACAGGCCCGGAGCGCAATGGCCCTTGGAGAGCACAAAACGGTCGCGATCGGCCTTGCGGGGATCGGCCGGGTCGACGTTCATTTCCTCAAAGTACAGATAGGTCATGATGTCGGCAGCGCCGAGCGAACCGCCCGGATGGCCGGACTTGGCAGCGTGCACGCCGGTGACGATGCCCTTCCTTACCTCGTTGGCAACCTTTTTGAGCTCTTCGTCGCTCATTGTGCCTTCCTTTCATCCTCATTAGACAAAATGCGCACGGCACCGAAGGTAATCCCAACACAGCCGCAATGCACGTACGTCATTCATTATGCTGGAAACTGATGGCTTTACCAGAGTTTTTATCATTATTTGAACAATTTAGCAGGCAGAACCGCTGATGAAACGGTTTATCAATGTGAACGTCTTTTGGATGGAACGCGGTCGCCCCTACGCGTTAATGTCCTTAAAGCCCTCGCCGAAGGCTTCCGTAACGTCGGCAACCGTCACGATGGCATGAGGATCGCGCTCGCGCACAATCGTCTTGAGGGTATTGAGCTCTCGACGGCTCACGATGACCATAATCACCGGCTTCTCGGCACCCGAATACATGCCAGTCGCCTTAAACTTGGTACAACCACGACCCAGGCCATACATGATATCGGCAGCGATATCAGGGAACTTGTCCGAGATGATGAGTACCATACGGCGCTTGTTGCCACCATCGACCACGGCATCGATCACGTAGCCGCTAATGACCATCGAAAGGCCTGCATATAGTGCGTTTTCGATTGAAAAGACCGGAGCCGATAGCGCGCATACGGCAACATCGATCGCCATGACGGTCGAGCCCACCGGCAGCGAGGTGTTACGCGAGATGATTTGGCCAATCGTGTCCGAGCCGCCGGTGTTGGCGCCGGCGCGCAACACCATGCCGTAACCGATGCCCGTAATAATGCCGCCCCACATGGCAGGGAGCATCAGGTCCGCATCCGCCAGAGGTGCTACAAACGGGGCGAACAGATCGGTAAAGAAGCCCAGCAGCACAAAGCCCGTCGCGGTCTGCACCACGTAGAACATGCCGCCCTCGCGCATAACGACCAACAACAGCAAGGCGTTCATCACGATCGTCTGAATACCAACGGGAAGCGATAGGCCGCGCGCCGCGCCGACCGCCTGGATAATGGTGGCAAGGCCCGTAACGCCACCGGCGGCAAGACCGTTGGGAATCAAAAACAAGTCGGTCGCGATGGCGGCCAAGGCACACCCCAACATGATCTGGGGCAGGTCGTGAAAGAAGTTCATCGAAAGAATGCGCTTGATGTCCAGACGATATGCCATGCTGCCTCCCTCAAAAAAGCGCACCCCATCGGATGCGCTTTGAACTTCTTCTTGTATTCGATTCTACCGATTCGCCGAACAAAAACCACCCCTGCGCAGGGTTTATTCTGGATACCCTTGATTATCGACTTCATCCGAACACCTCCCATATTCATCCGTACATGTACGGATGAATATGGGAACCCGATACCCTGAGGGCCGGACCGGCCGGCCCCGGGAGATCGGAGGACGGCATGTCCGGAAAGAAGAATAGGGGCTCCGCGAGGGCGGT
>UQZM01000017.1 GCA_900545615.1 uncultured Collinsella sp. | reverse complement strand
GGGAGACGGCGAGTTAGCCGGCAGGTCGGCATGTCAATCCTGGTCTAACAGAGCCAAAAAATATTGCCGTCAATGCCGAAGTGCTTGCCTAGCTTGTCCGCCATTGTGGGCGTTAGCTTGTCTGCCTGCGCATCCTCGATGGCTGTGAGCGTTGGCTCGGTAATTCCCAGAGCTGCGGCGATTTCCTTTTTCTGGAATCGCTTGGCCCCAGCTTCTCGAAACTCCTTAAGGTTCTGCATCCGTTCCTCCTTTCGTTGACCTAATCATAATCTAATTTGGGTCAAACCACAATTACTTTTTGCTTTTAACCAAAATTATTTTTGCTTAGGATGAAAGTAACCCAGTTAGGAGGCACTATGGAATTTGGTGATAAGCTCCGGTCGCTACGCACAAAAGCAGGATTGACCCAGCTAGACATTGCCGAAAAGCTCGACGTGTCGGCAGCGGCCATCGGAGCATGGGAAAACGGGCGGGCGAAACCTCGCCTAACCAAGTTAGGGCAACTTGCCGAACTGCTCGGAACGAGCGCAGCCGACCTCATGGGAGAGGACGCCGCCGAGGCCGCGATCAGCGGCACCTCGCGCATGGTGCCCCTGCTGGGCTTCGCCCACATGGGCGAGCCGTGCGACGAGGAGAACCTCGCCGACGAGGTCGAGGTCCCCGCCTCCATCGCCGACGCCCACCCGCGCGGCTTCATGGTCCACGCCCAGGGCGGCTGCATGGACAACCGTTTCCCGCACGACGCCCTGCTGCTCGTCGACCCCGACATGGAGCCGGTCAACGGCCAGCCGGTGCTCGCCGAGACGGCCGACTACGGCGCCGTGGTGCGCAACTACACCCGGGGCCGCTCGACCGTGATGCTCACGGCGGACAGCCACAGCGGCGAGTACGACGACATCCTCGCCGGGCCGGGCGACGAGCCCGTGGTCTGCAAGGGCCGCGTCGTCTGGTACATGGGCGAGCGGGACGAGAGGTAGTAGGACCGGAAAAGAGGTGGGACGCATGAGGCCATTAGCTTTGGATGGTGTGCGGGCATATTACGAATCGGGAAACGGTGCCACCTTCGGCGGCGAGGAGTTTAATGTCTACTGCGACGAGAGCTGCCATCTCGAGCACGATCGCTTCAAGGCGATGTCGCTCGGGGCGGTATGGTGCCCCAAATCGAAAGTCAGGGAGATAAACAAGCGCCTCGTGGAGATAAAGGCGAAGCATGGCGTCGGGATGGGCGCCGAGGTCAAATGGACGAAGGTGTCGCCATGCAACTACGGCCTCTACGTCGACATCATCGACTATTTCTTCGATGACGACGACCTGCACTTCAGGGGTCTTGTAGTTCCCGACAAATCAAAGCTGGACCACGCCCGCTTCAACCAGGACCATGACCTCTGGTACTACAAGATGTACTTCACGATGCTGAAGACGATCTTCTCCCGCGACGCGCGGTATTACGTCTATATCGACATAAAGGACACCCATTCCGGGCGAAACGCCCAGAAGCTCGAGAACGTGCTCGCGAACGATGCGTACGATTTCAACCATGAGATCGTGAGGAGGGTGCAGCCCATACGCTCCGACGAGGTCCAGCTGATGCAACTCGTTGACATCCTTACCGGCGCCATCGCGTATCGCCACAACCACGACGCCATCACGCCATCGGATAGCGTCACGAAGATCAGGCTCATCAATAGAATTATCCAGAGGTCGGGCCTCTCTCTCGTCAAGACCTCGCTCCTCAGCGAAAAGAAGATGAACCTACTGGTCTGGCAGGCCGGGGGAATCACATCATGAACTGCTGTTGGATACCGCCCCTAGTCGAAAGGGACAGCTCGCGTCCCTGGAGCGAATACGACGCTCTTGTCTACAGCGTGTTCAGGCGTGATTTCATCGAGGGCAGGCCCGTCTACCACGGGAAACCGGTAAAGATACGGTACCAGCCCATGCTGGAGGGACGAGCCGAAGCCTTTTGGCACCTTACCTGCAGGGACTACGATCATAAGTCGGGTCTGCCAGAGGACCGTGTGCCAGATCTCGAAAGGTGCAGGCGCATCAGATGGCCGAAGGCGTTCATCGAGAATGCTGAAAGGTGCCCCAACAGTCCCGGCTGCGGAGGCGTTATAGCCTGGAAGGCGGAGCATCGCGCAAGGAAGAGCCGCAATGGCACCCAGATAAGGGAACGGATTAAGTTTTACCTTGAGGAAGAGAGCTACATTGTCGTATTCGAGCCGAGAGAGCACTACTGCCTGCTGATAACCGCGTATTACGTCGACAACGACCACAGCAGGAAGATGATTGAACGCGAGATGGCGAGAAACCACGCCGAAAAAGCAGGAGGCGCTGTTTGGGCGCCTCCAGAGGACTCCTTCACACACACGGTGGATGAGCTATCCCGATTATCGCCCCATCGCAGCGAAATGTAAACCGAACACGTTGTGGAGATTGGGAGCCGCGGCCGAACTAAGACAGAAAAGGCCGCCCCGTTCAGGCCCAAATCGACCGTAAGGGGCGAGATTCCATGCGCCTACATCTAGGGAGGTGATGCCCATGAAAGCAAAAAATCTCGGGACCGCAGGCTGATGCCGAGGACCCGAGACTAAGGAGACGGCCCCTGCACTTTGGAACGTGAGACGGGGCCGGAGTCAGAACCGGGCGAAACGGAGAATAAGCCCGCGATCTGAACGGATCTGATTATATGACAAAGAAGCAGCGCCGCCGCGTCTGGGGCTCCGTGACCGAGATGAGGCGCGGCAAGAAGTACGTCCTGCGCTGGATGCAGAACACGCCGCAGGGCCGCAGGCGCAAGACCAAGACCGTGTACGGCACCTACCGCGAGGCGTGCGCGGAACTCGACCGCATCCACGTCGAGCACGCCGACGACGCGCCCGTGCCCACCATAGCCAAGGCCTACGAGACGTGGCTCGTCCCCAAGATGGCCGCACAGGTCGAGGCGGGGACGCTCGCCCCCAACACCCGCGACCTCGTGCTGCGCTCGTGGAAGAACTACGTCGGACCCCGCTGGGGACAGGCGCCCGTCGACCAGCTCCGCGCCGTCGAGCTGCAGGACTGGCTGCTGACGCTGCCCGCCGCCACCGCCGACACCGCCCTGCTCACCCTGCGCAAGGTCTACGCCTGCGTCTCGACCTTCATCCGCCTGCCGCTCGACCCGTTCGCCGCCAGCGTCAGGTACACCATGCCCACCCGCAAGACCCGCGAGCGCTCAAAGCGCGTCTATACCCTCGACGAGGCTCTGGGCGTCCTTGACGCACTGCGCGGCAACCCCCTGGAGCCCGCGTTCATTCTCGCGTGCTTCGGCTCCTGCCGCTCAGGCGAGTCGCTGGGCGTGCGCACCGAGGAGGTGCTGCGCTGGGAGCGTAGCGGCACCGTCCTCGCCTCCGCCGACATCTGCCGCCAGATGCAGCAGTCCGGCACCGAGCCGGTGGGCGCCCTCAAGACCGCCAAGTCCGCCCGTACCGTCGTGATCCTGCCGCAGGCCGCCGACCGCCTTGTCGAGATAGCGGCCTCGCGCGCCGCCGAGGGCCGCGAGTGGCTGAGCGATCGGGGCGACGGGCTGCCCATGAACCGGAGCATTTGCAACGACCGTTGGCGGAAACTCTGCGCCGCCCGCGGCATCGAGCACATCCCGTGGTCGAACCTCCGCAACTCATGGCGTACGATAGCGGAGGTCGAGCTTCGCCTGCCGTGGGACCTCATCGAGATGCTGATGGGCCACGCCCTCCCCGGCGTGTCGGGACGGCACTATATCCGCCCCACCGCCGAGCAGGTCGTCCGCGCCGTCTTCGACGTGCTTGGGATAAGTTAGGATATTCCCCCGCAAAGCCGCAGGTAGATGGCACGCAGTTAGTTGTGGCAGTATTAAGATTCGCAGCCCAAACCACCGCAAAGGGGACAGGCACCTTTGCGGTGGTTTGGGGCCGTGCTACTCACCGAGCATCTCTTGGAGCTTGGCCGCCACGGCATGTCCCAAGCTCTCGTGGCTTTCGGGCATCATATGCAGATAGTCGATATCGCCCGGCTCGGCAAAGTCGGCGGCATTCAAAAAGTCGCAGCCAAACTGCTCAGCCACATGTGCGTAGTACTCGCCAAAATGCTCCGAGGCCTCGACGGAACGCTCGTCAAAATCGGTCATATATACATCGGCGATTTGCGGCTTGATCTTGATAGGCGCCATCAGCAGAATGCGCGGACAAGGCGCAGCGTCGGTCCACGGAAACGCGCGGACGGCGCGAATCAGCGCCATGGCGCCACGGGCGATATCGGAAGCTGTCACGTTAAAGACCGTCTTACAGTCGTTGGTGCCCAGCATGATCACAATGGCGTCCAGCGGCTTATGGGCCTCGAGCAGCATCGGAAGTGCGCGGATGCCGTTAAGATTGGTGTCCAGATGGCACATGTCGTCGCGTACCGTCGTGCGGCCGTTGAGGCCTTCTTCAATTACATGCCAGCCCTCGCCTAAGTCACGTTGGGCCACGCCGCACCAGCGCACATCCTGCGCATAGCGCACCGCGGTGCCGTCGCGCATGCCCGCCGGATCGTAACCATAGGTGTTGCTGTCGCCAAAGCATAGAACGTTTTTCATCGTAAGCCCCTCGCTCAGTAAAAAGCCGACGGAAGCAGCCTCTCCCGCCGGCTCGACCCATCTGTCAGCACGTACCAATTACAGGTACTTGCGCCAATCGTCCTCGTCCTCATCATCCTCGGTAGCAGCCTGGGTCTGCTCGGCGGCGCGAGCTGCCGCAGCGCGAGCGGCAACCTGGGCATAGGACTCCTCGTTGCGCTCGGGGAAGTTTGCCAGCACGTGCTCGAACTTGGCAAAATCCTCATCCCAGCGCGTAGAAGGCACGGCAAAGAAGACTTGCTTGACCTTAAAGTCGCCCGACGCGAGCTCCTTGCGGAAGAGCTCGGCCACGGCCTCGGCGTCAAAGCCGTTGTTGTCGCAGCCCCAAGCGCCCAGTACGAGCTTCTCGCGACCCAGCTCGTCGCAGATGGCAAGCACAAAGCGAATGCGGTCGCGCAGGGCGTCCAGCAGAGCATCGTCGCTCACGCGATACTCCTGGCGGGCGCGCTTAACGTTGGGCGCGGCGGCCACGATCACGTCGGCGTATGCATGCACGTGGTTGCGGTCGAAGCGCACCGCAGGCACCACCAGCGCACGGTTGCGGTAAAGCTCGCAGTTGATGTTGCGGCGACGGTTCTCGCCGTACCATTTGCGCTGCTTATCGAGAACGTTGTACAGATACGAATCGGCGCACAGCGTGGCCTCCTGGCCCAGATAGCCCTGGATGTAGCCACCGCCCGGGTTGGTGAACGAGGCAAAGGCGAGCACGGCCATGTCGCAGAACTGCGCATAGCCACGACCGTTGTCCAGGATGGCCTGCGTGGCGGAGGCATCGAGCACGGTGACCTCAGGCAGAACCGGAGCGGGCTCCTCAGCAGGCGCGGACTCAGCTTCGGCGATTTCCTCGGCAGGCTCAGGCGCTGCCTCGGTCTCGGGCGCCGTCTCGGTCTCGGCAGCCTCCGCGCCCTCGACGTCCTCGGCAACCTGTTCTTCGGCGGCCACAGCACTCTGAACCTTGGCCTTCATCGCCGCGACAAAACCGGCAGGCATACCATCGAACTCGCACACGCCGGCAAGCGAACGCTCGATATCCTTGGCGCACGCTTCGGACACAGTTGCCACGTGACGCTCGGCGGCCTTGGCACGGGCCTCGCGCTTGGGATTGGGCTGACCCGCTCGGTTGGACCTGCGGTTACGGTTCCTGTTGTCGACGTCTGCCATAAGTGGTCACCTTTCTCGGTCTCTGCCGCTATCGGCTTTTCCCATCCATGATACCCCGCCGCGTACAAAAAAGACGGCCCCGAAGGACCGCCTTTCGCATCGATTTGCACGTACGGCAAGCACCGCCGCAATTCGCCACTAGTCGCGACGGCCGAGGATGTTCAGAATGCGCAGGAACACGTTGATAATATCCACGAACAGATTGGACGCCATGAGCACGGCGTTGGGCAGCGTAGGCGGCACCGTCGTGGCAACATAGGTGTCGTAGCCAATAAAGCCGGCGAACACCACGATCACGATCAGATCGGTGATGGTCTGTGAGACGCCCATGAACATCAGCACGATCTCAACCAGAATAGTAGCGAGCAGAATGCCAAAACCGATGCCATATACGCGCTGGAAAAACTTGGGGAACGTCACGCCCAAGGCGCCAAAGACAAAGGTGATGGCGGCCGTGGCGATAAAGGCAGTGTTGATGGTGGGCAGGTCGTAGTTGGCAAGGCCAAACGACGCGGTCAGGCCAAAGGTGCTCGCAAAGATTACGTAGCCCACAAGGGACAGGCCCACGGACTGCTTGCTGGCGGCGGCCGACATCATGACCATGCCGACGATGGTCAAAATAAACGAGCCAAAAACCAGCGGTAGGGCAGCCCCGCTCATCATCATGCGCGCAAACGACATGGTGCTCGTAAAGTAAGCACCGACGCCCATGGCACAAAAGCCCAAGAAGATGAGGGCAGACATGGCAAGATTATACGCACGCGGCGACATCTCCTTGGCACGGCTTGCGCCGGTTTCGATGGGGCCGTTCTGATAGCCCTGAATATCGTTCATAATTTCGTCCTTTCAAAAGCGCCGCGACAGCGCAGTAGCTGACAAGATTCCTGTCATTGTACCCGAATGCCGTACGTCCTTACCTACGGCGCTCGCCCTCGAGCGTGCGATCAAAGGCCCAGACCCACCAACGCATCACGTGTGCCTGCGAGCCGTCCGCCCGCTCGCGCGTCTGGTCCTCCAGATACAACTCGGTCGCGTGCCCGCCAAAACGCACCTTATAGGTTGCCGTACGGATGCCGTGGACCATCAGGCCAAACCCGGTGGTCGAGATAATTTCGTCAATCGTAAAGCAACGACCGTCGACCCAGCAGACGGTGACCGGCACGACCTGTCCGCCCGCGAGGATGCGAGCCACGACGTCCACATACTGCTTGTGCACGCGCCGAGTTTTGCCATCTGTCTGTCGATATTCCATGCCTCCTATTATCGAACGCATGTTTGCATATTGTAAAGCGAACAGACTGTGGTTTTGGGATGTTGGGGCACGCACACGTGTCCTCATGGTGTGTTAGCAAAAAGAACACCCGCGGTCAACAGGGCTAATATTCAATATTAGTGCCAAAAAATTCACTTCTCCCATCAGAACTCGGTAAAGAAACCCGCAGGAGGTGATACGATTTATCATGTTTTTGTAACGTGCCTGCAAACTTCGAGAAAGCCCATATATGGACGTAACGTTCTCAACCTTCCTCGGCCAAATTGTGTCGAACCCAGTCCTTGCCGTCACCGTGATCCTCGCGCTCGGCGCCATCTTCGTCAATGGATGGACCGACGCGCCCAACGCCATCGCGACCTGCGTCACTACGCGTTGCATGCCCGCCCGCGCCGCCATTCTCATGAGCGCCGCATTCAACTTCCTCGGTGTGCTCATCATGACGCACTTTAATGCGAGCGTCGCCAATACCATCTCGCATATCGTCGACTTTGGCGGAAACAGCACCATGGCGCTCGCCTGCCTGTGCGCGGCCCTGTTCTCCATCGTCGTCTACGGCGCCACAGCGTCGCGTTTTGGCATCCCCACCTCGCAAAGCCACAGCCTTATCGCCGGCCTGACCGGTGCCGCTATCGCCCTCGGCGGCGCGAGCAGCGTCAACGTCCACGAGTGGATGAAGGTCATCTACGGCCTGGCGCTCTCCATCGGCCTGGGCTTTGTCATGGGCTGGGTCCTGTGCAAACTCGTCTCGATTCTTTTCGCCGCCGCCAACAGGCGACGTGCCAATGTCTTCTTTAAATACGCTCAGATCGCGAGCGCTGCGGCCATGAGCTTTATGCACGGCGCGCAGGATGGACAGAAGTTCATCGGCGTGCTCTTTTTAGGCGTGGCCTTCGCAAACGGCCAGACCAGCGTCGGCGATGCCGGCATCCCCATCTGGATTATGCTGCTGTGCTCGGCCACTATGGGTATCGGTACCAGCGTGGGCGGTGAGCGCATCATCAAGTCCGTCGGCCAGAGCATGGTTAAGCTCGAGAAGTATCAGGGCTTCTCCGCCGACCTCGCGGGCGCCGCGAACCTGCTGCTTGCCACCCTTACCGGCATCCCCGTGTCCTCCACACACATCAAGACCTGCGCCATCATGGGCGTCGGTGCCGTCAAGCGCCTCTCGGCCATCAACTTCGGAGTCGTCAAGGACATGATGTTCACCTGGTTCTTCACCTTCCCCGCCTGCGGACTCATCAGCTTTGTCATGGCCAAGCTGTTCATGATGTTCCTCTAATCAAACCGAACGTCCATCCGGACCGCAACACTTCGCCCACCCGTCTTCGCCTCGAAAGGACCCACCCATGGCAAAGAAACCCGATTCGTTCTACTTTGACAACTACGTCGCTTGCGCCGACCTCGCCGTCCAGGCCGCAGAGCTGCTCACCAAGATTTTTGAGAACTTCGATCCCGCGCAGATTCACGACATGCTCAATAAGATGCATGCGATTGAGCATGCGGCAGACAAGAAGCACCACGAGCTCGAAGACGCCCTGCTCACCGCCTTTATCACCCCGCTCGAGCGCGAGGATCTGGATCTGATGAGCTGCGCGCTCGACACCGTGCTCGACCGTATTGAGGGCGTCGTGCAGCGCGTCTACTTCACCAACATTCAGAGCATCCATCCCGACGCCATCGTCATCGCCCACAAGGTGACTGACGCCTGCCGCGCCATGAAAGACCTGATGGTCGAGCTTCCCAACTACCGCAAGTCCAAAACGCTGCGCGAGCTGGTCATCCAGATCAACACCATCGAGTCCGAGGCCGACGAGCTCTACATCAACGCCATGCGCAACCTGCACGTTAACGGCAAGGATCCGCTCGAGGTCATCGCTTGGCGTGACGTCTACGCCTTCCTGGAGTACTGCGCTGACTGCTGTGAGAATGTGGCCGATGTTGTGGATTCGATTGTCATGAAGAACAGTTAATTGGGGGTACGTGTCCCACCGGTCGCGGGCCCGACCACTAATACCTTTTTCACTCCGGCTGCAAGCAGAGTCGTTCAAAAGGTATTAGTGGTCGGGCCCGCTCCCTTACGTACCACCATTGGGAACTTTGGCTGAGGGGTTGAGCGTGGTGGGGCCTTTGCTGTGATGACCCTTGATTGCTCGGGGTTTTACTTTGGTATTCGATGAGCGATTGGCTGATTGCTGCTTTGGATACTGTTTGGGTTACTTTGGGTTTGTTTGATTTTAAATTGTTGGAGGGCTTGTATGTCGTATATGGATCTGGCTCGGGGTCGATATTCTTGTCGTGAGTTTGAGGATCGTTCTGTTGAGCAAGCTGTGGTGGATGCCATTGTTGAGGCTGGGCGGATTGCTCCTTCTGCTTGTAATAATCATCCTTCTCGTGTGATGGTGCTGGATACGCCTGAGCTTCTGGAGAAGGCTGCTGCTTGTCAGCCTCGGTTTGCTCGTGATGGATCTATCTTTGGCGCTCCGCTTGTCTTCCTTATTTGCAGCGTTACCGATGATGCTTGGTGCGCCCGTATGACCAGATGAATTCCAGTGAAATCGATACGTCCATCGTGTGTGATCAGATGATGATGGAGGCCACCGAGCATGGCCTGGGAACGTGCTGGGTGTGCCATTTTAAGCCTGAGGTGGCACAGGAGCAGTTCAATCTGCCCAAGGGCGTCTATCCCTATCACATGCTCGTCTGTGGCTATCCTGCCGACCACATCGCCGATCCCGAGCATCGCGAGGCCCGCACCATTCCCCTCTCCGACTTCCTCCTCAAGTAGATTTTTGGGACATGCCTCAAAACCTACCTTTTACCGCTCACCCGTTCGCCGAGCTCCGCGCCACTATGTTCAGGGCTCGGTTTTTTATGTTGCGCGCCCCGGTACAGTCATAAAAAAGGACCCGCAAGCTGCGGGTCCTTTCTAGGCACTAAATTGTAGGCCGAATGTTAGTCCAGGTCGTCAGCGGCAAAGTTGTCGATCGGGGCGAAGGGATCGGCCACAGGGACAACCGGGTCAGCGACGGGCAGCGGCTCGGCGGGAACAGTCACCGCAGGAGAAGCGGCGGAACCGACCGGCGTGGAGGCCATGAGGTCGGCCGGGAAGGAGTTCTGGGCATCGTCCATAAAGTGCTGGATGAGCTTGAGGTACTCGGCCTTGAACTCCTCACGGGAAGCCTTCAGACGGTCGATTTCCTCGAGCTCGGCCTGCTTCTCGGTCAGAGCCTGGCGGATAACCTCGCGGGCCTTGGCGTCAGCCTCGTTGCGGATACGCTCAGCGTTCTCATTGGCATCGTTGACGATGGTCTCAGCGGTCTGCTGGGCAGCGATCAGGGCAGCGGAAATCTGACGCTCCTGAGCGGAGAAGTCAGGGGCGGGAGCAGCCACGGGGGCGGCAGGAACGGCCTGGGCGGTGGCATCCTGAGCCTGGGCAAGCTGAGCCTGGGCATCGGCAAGCTGCTGCTCGGTAGCAGTCAGACGACCCTTAAGGTCGACGATCTTAGCGAGCATAGCGTCAACCTCGGAGGACAGCGTCTCCAAGAAGACGTCGACCTCGGCAGGATCGTAGCCACGCTTGGCCTCAGAGAAAGTCTGAGCCTGGATGTCTGCAGGGGTAATAGCCATAACAAGTCTCCTTTATCATCGCCTCGGCGCTACACGCCCGACGCAAGTTACTAAGTCAGTTCTATACGAGTATACCTATAAGAAGCTGCAGAACCAGCCTCTGCACCAACTGCAACGCAATAATCGCAACGACCGGCGAAAAATCGATACCGCCCATCGGCGGGATGAAACGACGGAACAGGTTGAGCCACGGACCGCACACGCTATCGAGCACCGCAGCAATATCCTGAAGTAAACCACCCTGCTTCATGGGAATCCACGTCATAAAGCAGTAAACGACAATGAGCGTGGAATAGAAGTTGAACAGCGTGTTGACCAGCTGGACGATAGTGTAGATGTTGATGGGAATCTCCTCGTCTTGTCTTTACTTAAGGTAGCCGTCGGCACGAAGCTTCTTGAGATCGGAATCTTTGACCTCGCAACCGGCGGGCAGCACCATGAACACGCGGTCGCCCACCTCCTTGACCGTGGCACCCAGACCGCAGGCAAAGCCGTAAGAGAAGTCCAAGACGCGCTTGGCAACTTCGGTGCGTACGCCCACAAAAATCAGTGCGACAGGCTGCTTGGTGCGAACGCGGCGCACCACAGTCTCCACGTCGTCATAGCTCTCGGGGCGCAGGACATAGGCCGGCAGCTGCGGCGTGGCGTTGATGATATTGCTCGCATAGGCCGAGGCATCGCTCGGTGCAGGCGCGGGTGCAGCGGCGGCACGGGCGCGGGTATTCTCGGCGTAGCTCGACGGCGTGTCATAGGCACCGGGACGATAACCGCTCGCAACACTGTCCTGCGAGCGCGAAGGCGGGTTATACGTCGTGGCATGGCGGGAGTCATCGCCGACCAGCTGACCGGAGCGCGTATACACGGCAACCGACTCAGCTTCACCGCGGCGCGTCTGACCAAGCAGGCCGTTGCTCGGCTCGTCTTGGGTGTAGAAGCCCTCGCCCGAAGCACCGCTGTAGCCGTTGTTCTGATAGCCATCGTCGTAGCCGTCATCGTAGCCGTAGTCGTCGTCCTGGCCATAACCCTGGTCGTAACCCTGCTGGCCGCCCAGGTGCATCTTATTTTTAATCTCGTCAAGGAAGCCCATGGTTGTGTCCTCTCGCGGTTTAGTGCAGGCGCCCCGATAATCAGTGCGCACTTCAGAGCCTTATTTTACTGCAAACTCCGGGCTAAATACTACCCTGCCCAGGCGAACGAGCGTAGAGCCCTCCTCAAGGGCAGACTCAAAGTCCTCGCTCATACCGCAGGAAAGCTCAGGCAGGTTCAAATCGGGATGCGCCGCCTCCAGCTCATCCCTCAGCTCACGAAGCCCCGCAAAGGTGCGGCGTGCCACATCCTTATTCCCCCGGGGCGCCATAGTCATAAGCCCCTGTACGCAAATTCCCTCAAGTTCTGCAAGCTCACCCGCGGCGGCGCGAATCTCATCGGGTGAAAAGCCTCCCTTCGACTCCTCACCACTCACATTGACCTCAATGAGCACACGCTGGGGGCCGACGAGCTCGCCTGCCTCAATCTTGCGAACAGCACGGCTCGAGATCGCCTGCGCCAGATGCAGCGAACCCACCGAGTGAATCAGCTCGGCTGAGCCCAGCACCGCATTGATCTTATTGGTCTGCAGGTTGCCGATCATATCGAAGCGCACCTCGGGCAGCTCCGGATGCTCCGCCAGACCCGTGAGCTTGCGAACCAGCTCCTGCGGGCGGTTCTCGGCAAAATGGCGATACCCCGCCTGGATGGCGGCAACGGTCTCATCGACACCAACGGTCTTGGACACGGCAATGAGGCTCGCGGCGTCGTGGGGACGGCCCGCGCGATCGAGCGCCGCATAAAAACGTTCCAGAATCTGCTCGCGGCGAGCGCGCATCAAGTCCAAATAGTTATCCATTGCCAATCGCCTCCGCTGACAGCCAAACAAGTAGTCCCATGCTAACGCAAGAGCGCGGCCCCGCATGTGCAAGGCCGCGCTCACTTAGGTATTTACAATCTTTCGACGAACGGGGTTACTTACTCCTCGTCGTCCTCGCCATCGTCCTCATCCTCAAGATGATCGAGCAGGTAGCGAAGACCCTCGCTGACCTCGTTAACGGGCACCTTGGCAACGTAGCGTGCATCGACGGCGGGCCTCATGATAACACCCTCGCCCGAAGGCACGCGCATGCTCTCGAGCTCATCCTCATCAGTGCAGGCGATATCACCGGCAGTCATACGCTGTCCGGTCAACAGGAAGGTCAGACGGCAGGCGGCATCGATGGAAATCGAGGCGATGCGATCGAGATAGCGCGATACCATGATGGCGCGGCGCAGGTCGTCATAGTTGCTGTCGTCGTCCATAAAATCGCCCGTGTCCATGCGGTTAAAGGTGCGGAAGAACTTCTCGTAGGCGGCGTGCACTGGCTCGTCCTCGACGGCCAAGTTGCAGATGATGGACATGTCGTTGGTGACGAGCGCAGAAAGCGAAGAGCCCAGCACCTGGTAGACGGCCTCAGCCTCGGCCTCGACCGTGCCGACAAGCTCCTTGGGCAGCGAGATGTCGGCCTTGATCATATGACGCGTGGCGCGGCAAATCTGGCGAACCTTATCGGTCATGCGCTGCAGGTTAAAGTCGACGTAGACGATCGTCTGCAGCAAGCGGAAGTCGGAGGCGACCGGTGACTGCGTGGCAATCAGGTTGTAGCAGACGGCCTCCAGGTTGGCGCAGCGTGCGTCAATCGAAAGCGTGCGCTTCTTGGTCTTGGTGGCGAGCTTGCGGTCGTCGGTCACATAGGCCTTCACGGCATCGTGGAGGGCCAGATCGACGGCCTCGTAGATGCTCAGCATCTCGTGACGGGCCTCGATGGGCTGACGGGAAAACAGTTTGCGCATGGTTCACTCCAATCAGTTGGGTGCGGTCATGCCGCCCGCACAGTGAATACGCACCGGACCAGATCCGATCGGCTTGGGACTAGTCGCACCGATCAGCCAAAGCGGCCGGTGATATAGTCTTCCGTCCGCGAGTCCACCGGGCTGGTGAAGATCGCGTCGGTTTGACCATACTCGATGAGCGTAGCGGGCTCGCCGGCAACTTCCTGCAAGAAGAACGCGGTGTAGTCACTGATACGAGCTGCCTGCTGCATTGAATGCGTGACGATGATAATCGTCATCTCGGGCGCCAGCTCGGCCATCAGATCCTCGACCTTAGAGACGGAAGTGGGGTCGATGGCGGAGCAGGGCTCGTCCATCAGGAGGACATCGGGTTGCACCGCAAGCACGCGCGCGATGCACAGACGCTGCTGCTGACCGCCCGAGAGCGCCAAACCATCCTTGTTGAGCTGATTGGATACCTCTTTCCAGAGGTTGGCGCGCTTGAGCGATTCTTCCACGATGTCATCGAGGTCGCTTTTGCTAGTCACGCCCTGCAGACGAGGGCCAAAGGCGACATTCTCGTAGATGGATTTGGGAAACGGGTTGGGCTGCTGAAAGATCATGCCCACGCGACGACGGAGATCGACCGGATCGACACCCTCGGCATAGATATCGTTGCCGTCGAGCGTCATGGTGCCCTCGACGCGCGTGCCCTCAATCAGGTCATTCATGCGGTTGATGCAGCGCAAAAACGTCGACTTGCCGCAGCCCGAAGGGCCAATGAAGGAGGTGATGGCGTTTTTGGCGATGTTGAGGTCAAGCCCCGTCAGCGCATGAAAGTCACCGTACCAAAAGTTGAAATCCTTGGCCGTAATGGCCGCTTGCTCCAACGCGGGAGCGGACTGATAAACGGACATGGGACTCCTTAACTAGCGACGCTTGCGCGACAGGAAGCGCGCAAACAGGTTGAAGGCCAAAATGATCACCATCAGCAAGAGCGCGGTGCCGTAGGCTGCGTTCATGTTGATGCCGTCGTTGGCAAGCAAGTACAGGTGAACGGTCATGGGACGACCGGAATCGAGCGGCGAAATAGGTAGATTGATGGCCTGGCCCATGGTGTAGAGCACCACGGCGGTCTCGCCGATGGCACGGCCGATGGCAAGGACGATGCCCGTGGCAATACGGCCAAAGGCAGAAGGAAGCACGATCTTGGAGACAACCTGCCACTTGGTGGCACCCAGGCCGTACGCGCCCCAACGGATATAGCGCGGAACGGCGCGAATGGCCTCTTCGGTGGTGCGCATGACGATGGGAAGCATCAAGAGCGCGAGTGCCAGGGCGGCCGAGACCATCGAAAGGCCCAGACCCATAGCCTCGACAAACAAGGCGTAGCCAAACAGGCCCATAACGATGGAGGGCACCGAGGCCAAAGCGTCAGCAGCGTAGCGAATGAGCTCGACGACCTTGCCCTGCTTGGCGTACTCGGCCAGATAGACGGCTGCCAGCACAGCGATCGGCGTGCAGATAAGCATGGCGAGTGCCGTCACATAGACGGTCGAGACGATTGTGGGCCAAATTCCGCCCTCGGCGTTGACGCCCTGGGGCCAACCGAAGATAAAGTCGAGCGAGATATGCGGCAGGCCGTTAATGACCACGTAGGCGATGATAGCGACCAGCACCAGCGTGGTGATGTATGCCGCGGCACGGAACACGCCAAGCATGATCTTGTTGGACAGGTCCTTGTTGATGCGGCCCTTCTTGCCGTGGGAAAGGGCACGCTTGATGCGCTCGCGCGACGAGGTCGTATCGACCGTCGTGTCAACGGAATCGGACATAGCCTACCCCCTCTTCTTCTTGGAAATCAGACGGACGATGCCCACCAGCGTGGCGGAGATGATAAACAGGACCACGCCCATGCCGAACAGCGCCGAGCGGTGCAGACCCGAGGAATAGCTCATGTCGAGTGCGATCTGGCTCGTGAGCGTCGAGATAGGGCTCGCAATGCTGTCGGGAATAACCGGGGCATTACCCACGACCATGAGCACGGCCATGGTCTCTCCGATGGCACGGCCCATACCCAGCACGATGGCATCCACGATACCCAGCTTAGCGGCAGGTAGCACGACCTTATAGATGGTCTGCCACTTGGTGGCGCCCATGGCATACGATGCCTCGCGAATGCCCATGGGAATGGAATTGAGGGCATCGATGGTGAGTGTGGTGATGGTAGGAACGATCATGATGGCAAGCACGAACCACGCCGTCAGCGCACCAAAACCAAGACCACCGGTCAGTTGCGCGATAAACGGACGGATGATGATCATTCCAAAGAAGCCATAGATGATAGAAGGGATGCCGGCCAACAGGTCAACGGCAGGGCTGATAAGCTTGCGCACGCGCTTGCCGGCGATCTCGACCAGGTACACGGCCGTGCCCACACCTAGCGGCACGCCCATGGCGAGCGCACCGACGGTCACCAGACCCGAGCCGGCAAGCAGCGACATGATGCCGTAGTGGCCCTCAGAGGGCGCCCACGTAAAGCTAAAGAAGTCCGCCAGACCGATGTCGGTAAAGACGGGCAGCGCCGAGTACGTGGTAAAGACAAAAATCAGGATGACGGTAACGACCGCCAAGAACGCGCAGGCAAAGAAGATCCACTGCAGCGCCTTCTCCTTGATATAGGTACTGCGCGATACGAGCGCCAGCTCGCGCTTCTTGGGTGCCTGAGCATTCTGCTCAGTCTGGGAGTTTTCCTGTGCTTCCATGCTACTCACTCCCCTTCTCGTCGTTGGTGACGGGAATAAAGCCCGCCTCGCGAATCTGCTTGTCCATCTTTTCGGACGTCACGTAGTCGATGTAATCCTGCGCCTGCTGCGAAGGAGCACCCTTCACAAAGAAGTAAAGGTCGCGCGAGATGGGATAGCCGCCGCTCGCGACCGTCTTCTCGGACGCCTCAACATGATTGACCGAGACGGCCTTGACCGAGGTCTTGGCGTTGAGGCTATCGACGAAGCCCAGCGAAATGTAGCCAATGGCACCGCGCGAACGAGATACCACGTCGCGCACCTGGCCCGTGCCCGAAAGAACGGCCGAGCGGCGATCGAACGGCGTGCCGTCCATCACGATGGTACGGAAGGCCTCACGCGTGCCGGACGCCTCATCTCGGTTGATAACCTGAATCCTCAGGTCCTCGCCACCGACTTCTTTCCAGTTGGTGATCTTGCCGGCGTAAATATCGCGGAGCTGCTCGGTCGAGAGGTTATCGACCGGGTTATCGTCGTTCACGATGACCGCGATACCGTCGTGGGCAATGACGATGGGAGTCAGGCCCAGATCCTGTTCGTCGGCATTGAGTCCACGGGAGGAGCTGGCGATATCGGCCGTGCCGGCGCTGACGGCCTCGATGCCAGCAGAAGAACCCAAACCGGAAACGAGCACGTCGATGCCGGTCTCCTCCTTAAAGCCCTCGGCCGCAATCTCGGCGATAGGAAGGCAGGTCGTGGAGCCAGCGACGGTAATGGAAGAGGTAGAAGATCCCGAAGAACAGGCGCACAGCGTAAGCGTAAGCACAGCGGCGCTCAGGACCGATACGATCTTTCTCATAGCATCACGCCGATCGCAGCATGGCGCCCACAGGTGCCGCCCTCGTTACGGTAGGAATAAAAGCGGTCGTTCTGACGCACGGTCGAAAGCTGGGTATCCACGATATTATCCGCGTCGACACCGACATCTACCAGCGCCTCGCGAATGGCAGCGGAAAGATCGAGCATGCGAGAGGTACTCGCATCGATGCAAGAGAACTCGGCGGCAAAGCGATCCATGAGTTCCTGGGATACCTCATATTCGTCACCCAAGATATGGGGGCCGATATAGGCGGAAACGTCGCTCGCATCGCAACCGGCAGCATCGCAAAGCGCCTGGCACGCCTTGGCGGAAATACGTGCAATCGTGCCCTTCCAACCGGAGTGCGCCACGGCAAATCCGCCGGGGGCCACCAGCACCACGGGAACGCAGTCGGCAAAGCAGAGCAGCACGGGCACGTTATGCGCCGTGCAGACGATGGCATCACAGCCCTCGGCAATCTGCTCGCGAACGTCCTCAAGGTCATCGGCGCCGTTCGAGGTCACCGCAACGATATGATCACCATGGACCTGATTGGGAACGAGCAGGTTGTGCTCGCACTCGGCGGCACCCATAGCCTCGAGCGCACGACGACGATTTTCTTGAACAGCAAAGGGGTCATCGCCAACATGCGAGCCCAAGTTGAGTGAGGAGTACGCATCTTCGGAAACGCCACCGGCACGCTCGGTGAAGGCAAAGCGAACATCGGATGTCGCGCCCTCCACCAACGTAACTCCATCATGGTCGACACGCGAAACTTTGTCCGCACGTGCTGCCATACTAAAGCCTCCTAATAACACAAGTACCGCGGCATCGCCGCTACAGCCCGCGTTTATACGGCTGTCATACTTCTCTAAAAGGATACCTGCTGCACTGGAGGCAATCGTAAAGGGAACGTAAAGAGATTGGAGGTTCTAGTTTACAAAGTCGAAATAAAAAGGGCGCGTCCATACGGACACGCCCCCGTGAGCAACAATGCAAAGAACGACTTAGAAGCTACCGCGCTTCAGGAAGTCGGGAAGCTCGAACTGATCGTTGCCGAAGTTAGGAAGCTCGGTGCCACCGACGTTGCGGGTCGGAGCGGCCTGAGCCGGGCTGGTGGCCGGAGCGGTGCGCTGCGGCTCAGCGGAGGCAGCGGCCTTGCTCTGAGACTGCTGAGCAGCAAAGAGCTCGTCCTGACGGTTGACGTTGGAGTCGGAGAAGCCCGTAGCGATGACGGTGATACGCACCTGATCGCCCAGGGACTCGTCGACAACGGTACCGAAGATGATGTTGGCCTCGGGGTCGACGGCGTTGGCGACAACGTCGGCGGCGTCGCTGATCTCCTGGATGCCCAGGTCCTTGGAACCGGCGATGGAGAGCAACACGCGTGTGGCACCATCGATGGAGCTCTCGAGCAGCGGGCTGGAGATGGCCTGCTGGGCAGCGTCGACGGCACGGGTATCCCCAGAAGAGGTACCGATACCCATCATGGCGGTACCGGCCTGCTTCATGATGGTCTTAACATCGGCGAAGTCCAGGTTGATGATACCGGGGACGGTGATGAGGTCGGTGATGCCCTGGGTGCCCTGGGAAAGGACGCCATCGGCAATCGCGAAGGCCTCGAGCATGGTAGTCTTCTTCTCGGCGATGTCGAGCAGCTTATCGTTGGGGATGACGATCATGGTATCGACGCAATCGGAGAGGGTCTTAATGCCCTCCTCGGCGCTCTTCTTGCGCTTGCGGCCCTCGAAGGTGAAGGGCTTGGTCACGACGGCGACGGTCAGTGCGCCGACCTCGTTCATCGCGATATCGGCAACGATGGGAGCAGCGCCGGTACCGGTGCCGCCGCCCTCGCCGCAGGTGATGAACACCATGTCGGCGCCAGCGAGCGCCTCGGCAATGTCGTCGCGGGACTCATCGGCAGCCTTGCGGCCAACCTCGGGGTTGGCGCCGGCGCCCAGGCCGCGGGTAAGGTCGGTGCCGATGTGCACCTTGATATCGGCATCAGAGATCGCGAGTGCCTGAGCATCGGTGTTGATGGCAACAAACTCGACGCCGCGGATGCCCTCTTCGATCATTCGATTGACCGCGTTGGTACCGCCGCCGCCGACGCCGACCACCTTAATGACGGCAAGGTAGTTGTTGATCTCTGTCTCGTGCATGTCGGTCCTCCGAACAAAGGTTATAGCCATAGCATGGGTCGACCCCTGCGCACATTAACCTTCAGGTTGAAAGTAAATGCAAAGGTAAACCGTATTATGGTTGCACATTATGAACGTATCAGTCAAATAATTGACCGTGAAAACCAAACAAACCAGATAAACGGCGTGGTATGGCCACTCAACAAAGCATCAACCAGCGCTATGAGGTCGGAGCATTCCTAAATGTGTAGTTGCCCGGAGAGCGCACATTGATATACGTTACGCCCTCTACCTGCGAAAGCAACTTGGTGACTACGCGTTCCTTCTTGGCGATATCGTCCGAATCGCCCAGCGACACCTCAATGCCGTTATTGAGGTTTGCCGAGATGGCTTCGACCGAAGGCGTGGAAATATCCTTGACTTGTCCCAAGAACTCGCTCGAAAAACCACGCACATAATCCAGGCCGGCCTTAACGGCCTTGGAGCTCACCGCCTGGCCGGAAACTGGAGCGACATCCGCCGAGACATCAGTCAGCAACACCGCGCCATAGTGCTTAGCGAGCGCCAGTGCGGCATCGATGCCGGTCAGGGTATTTGAGCCCTGCCCTGTCGTGATGACGTTGCCCTGGTCGTCCACTTCGACCGACGTCGACAGCGGGGCGATCCAGGTGTCATCATCCCCGATGGCCCAGGCTAGGTCATCGGAGCTGATATAGGCAATTGCGATGACCTTGCGCTCCATAGGCGTAATGATGAGCGTATGCGGGAACTGACGCTGAACATCCACGCCCGAGACCCACGGGTTCTGCTTGAGGTCCTCGGTAATCTGGTCGGGATCGACGTTAAAAAGCGACGTTCCCTCGGGCAAATCGATCAGCTGGATAGCATCGTGCTTCGTCACATGCTCGCTGCCTTGAATCTGAATATCAGTGGCGGTAAACAATCCAGAGTTAATCACCACGATGGCAACGACGACGAGCACGGCCAAGACGGCCAGAACGCCGCCCACGATTTTGCCTTTGCCTGTAACGACAGAAGCGGCGTCTGATGTTTTACTTGCCATCGCCCCAAGTGAAGACAACGGGTTGACGCCTTTTTTACCCGAAGGCTTCTTGGCGGTAGCCGGCACCGATGTCAGCGAGCGCGGTTTCGATGCGCCCAGCGTGCGACCCGGACGCAGCGTTTTAGTTCCCGTCGGTGGCTTAGGAGTTGCCATGGGACGGGCAGGCTTGGCGCCCATAACAGGCTTTGACGTCACCGAGGGACGCGAGGACTTTTTTGCGGCCGGACGATTACCGAGCTGCGAGCCGACGACCGGACGACTGGTCTGTCGAGCATGCCCGACAGACTTAGAGTGCGCGACGGTATTGCGTTGAGGTTTGGCAGGCGCGCCGGAACGCCCTCCGGCGCGGCGGAAGGTGGGTTTCGATGCTCTAGAAGCCGAGGAATTTAACTTCCGGTCTGAGCTCGATGCCATACGCCTCCCTCACCTTTCCGTGCACATGTCTGATAACCGCGGCAACGTCATCGGCCGAGGCAGTTCCGTTATTAACGATAAAATTAGCGTGAACGGGCGAAACTTCCGCGCCGCCAATCGAAAAACCCTTTAATCCACAATCCTCGATAAGCTTGCCCACGCTCGCATCGGGCGGGTTGCGAAAGACCGACCCGCAGGATGCGCGACCCATGGGCTGTGTACGCTTGCGCCTCGTCAGGTACCGCTCCATGCGCTCGCGAATGTCGGCCTTGGGCGCCAGTTTAAGCTTGAGCACGCACTCGAGGATGATCTCATTGCGGGGAAGGCTACATTCGCGGTAGCCCCAAGTGATCTCGGACCCCGCATAATGTTTGATACCGGATGCCGGGTCAAACGTTACGACATCCTCAACCAGCGAGCCAATCCACTCGGTCCGTGTGCCGGCATTCATAGATATCGCACCGCCAACCGAACCAGGGATGCCAACGGCAAACTCAAGGCCCGAGAGGCTACGCGACAGGGCATCGTTGACCAGGCGCGCAAACATCACGCCCGCACCGACCGTCAGCGTACAACCGTCATCGGCAACAACCGTGCGCTGAAACTCACGTCCGAGCGAAATGACGGCGCCGCGATAACCGCCATCGGCAACCAGCAGATTGGAGCCCTTGCCGATGATGACCCACGGCACCTGCTCGCGATCGAGCACCGCCACGGCGCGGCGGAGGGCATGATAGCTATGGCACGTCACAAAGAGGTCGGCCTTGCCGCCGATACGATAGCTCGTATGACGCGCAAGGCGCTCGTCCTCGATCACATCCGTGTCGATCATGCCCGAGAGCGCCATGACGGCGTTAAACAGACCCATTAGACTTAAGCGTCTTTCTTGGCAGTCAGATACTCAATGAACTCGGGACCGACGGTCGTAACGTCACCGGCACCCATAGTGAGCAGCAGGTCGCCCTCGCCCACCATCTGCTCGAGCTCCTGATTGAGCTCAAGACGGCTGGAGCAGTACACGACCTCCTTGCCAGGATGCTTGGCGCGCACGGTATCGGCGAGCATCTTAGAGGTGACACCCGGAATGGGCATCTCGCCAGCCGAGAACACATCAATCAGCAGCAGTTTATCGGCATTGGCAAATGCATCGGCAAAGTCGTCGCACAGGGCCTGCAGGCGCGAATAGCGGTGCGGCTGGAACACGACGTCGACGTGCTTGTAGCCCAGCGACGAAGCAGCAGCAAGCGTCGCCTTGATCTCGGTGGGGTGATGGCCGTAATCATCGACCACGGTGATGCCATCGATATCGCCCACGTGGGTAAAGCGACGGCGGACGCCCTCAAAGCTCGAGAGCGCCTTGGCGGCGGCGTCGATGTCAAGGCCCAGGACATGGGCGACGGTGAGCACCGCCGTGGCGTTGAGCATGTTGTGGCGACCGGGATTGCTCTTGATCTCCACAGCGTGCTCAGTGCCGTCCTCAAAGCGAACGATAAAATCGCTCTGGATGCCCTTGACATCCGGGTGCATGCAGACGATGTCGTTGCTCTCGGCAAAGCCGTAGGAAAGCACGTGACGACCCGTCGACTTGGCGAGCTCGACCAGATGCGGGTCCTCACCGCAGACGATGACGGTGCCGTCCTCGCCCACCAGGCTCATGAATTTGGCGAAAGTTGCCTCGATCTCCTCGATACCCGAGTAGTGATCGAGGTGGTCGGCCTCGACGTTGGTCACGATGACCACGTTGGGGTTCAGGAACAGGAAGGAGCTGTCGGACTCGTCGGCCTCGGCGACAAAGTAGTCGCCCGAGCCGTTCTTGCCGTTCGTGTCATAGCCCTCGACGATGCCACCGATCAAGAAGCTCGGATCCAGACCCATGCGGTCGAGCATGGTGGCGCACATCGAAGACGTGGTGGTCTTGCCATGCGTGCCGGCAACAGCGACGGTGGTGTAGCCGTGGCCCAAAGCAGAGAGCATCTTGGCACGGGGCCACACGGGAATACCAAGCTCGCGAGCGCGCACGAGTTCAGGGTTGGACTCCGGAATAGCGGTGGAGACAACAACCACGTCGGGCTTGACCTCGTCGATCGTGGCGGCCTCATGGCCCACATGCACCTTCACACCAGCGCGGGTAAGCTGGCGGATATAACGTGACGTCTTAAGGTCGGAGCCGGTAACGGCATAACCGCGCTCGTGAAGAACGAGGGCGATGCCGCTCATGCCGGCGCCGCCGATACCGATAAAGTGGGCGCTCTTAAACTCGGGCGCGGAGGTTGCAGTCTGGGAATCAGCCATGTGCTCGTGTACTCCTTGCGTAAACACTGCCTGTAACCCGTTAACTGTACCGCACCTACCGCATCAGCGCGAGGGCGACCGACGATATCCCGTCTAACTAACGCAAACCCTCTACCGCATCCGCCAGAAGAGCGGCGGCCCTATCCTGAGCCAGACCACGCGCCGCCTGACGCATGGCGTCGCGCGCCGCCGCGTCATCGACCAGGTGCAGCAGTTCATCGGCAAAGGCAGAACCGTCGATATCGGCATCGGCGCAGAGCACGCCGGCCCCAGCGTCGACCAGATAACGGGCATTGGTGGTTTGGTGGTCGGCCGTCGCATGCGGGTACGGCACGAGCACCGAAGGCACGGCGAGTGCAGCGATCTCGGCCACGCTCGATGCGCCCGAACGCGAGAGCACCAAATCGGCAGCAGCCAGCATATCGCCCATGTTGTCGATGTAAGGCTGGACGCGGTAACGCTTCGCCTCCTCGGGCGTCAGCGCCAAAGCGCGCTCGGTCTCCTCAAAGCCGTCGGCACCCGTCGAATGCAACACATAGAGGTTCTTGCGCGAAAGCAGCTCGTTTTTGAGCGAAGCCACACGCTCGTTGAGGTGCTGGGCGCCAAGTGAACCGCCAAAGACGAGCAGCAGCGTAGCGTCCTCGGGAACGCCAAGTGCCTTGCGGCCGCGAGCGCGATCGCCCTCGATCACCGAGCGACGTACGGGGTTGCCGGTCATGAGCACGTGGTCAAGGTCACCTTCGCGCTCAAAGACCGAACGCGCTGCCGGCACCGAGATGCACACGCGGGCGGCGTGGGAGTTCATCATCTTGTTGGCCAGGCCCGGAACAGAGTTCTGCTCATGCAGCAGATACGGAACGCCCGCGCCCTTGCACCACCCCAGCAGCGGAACCTCGACATAGGCACCAAAACCAATGGCGGCATCGGGCTTGCCGACCTTTGAGAAATGACTGGCGAGCGCACGCTTGGCTTTGTTGACACGCCACAGCGAGGTCAGCGCCGTCCAAGGACGGGAGCGGTCGAAGCCCGTGACCGTAATGGGCACAAAATCAAACCCAGCCTCGGGGACCAGACGACCCTCGAGCTTGCGCGACTGGCCCACGAACACAACGTGGTGGCCACGGTCACGCAGCTCTTCGGCCAAGGCGAGCGCGGGGTTGATGTGCCCGGCCGTGCCGCCGGCTGCAATAGCAACGGTCATTTTATCGGTCATGGTAGTCCCTTCGTACACGCGGTCCCTGGTCGTCGGTACGCAGACGCGCCGACGGGTCCGAGTTCAAATCGATTCGATTATATCCGCCGCCCGCGTTGCGAGGGCTGGGGCGCTGAGGACGACCTTGCGGCGCCGTTCGCTGACGCGGGCGGGCTGCCGGCTCGGTCGCAGAGCCATCCAGGACGGTAAAACCGTTACGCGAAGATCGCTCGCCGCGCACGTGGGGCACGCCGGCGGTACTCTCATCCATAACGGCAAAGCTCTCGCGGCGGCGGTCATACTCATCGCGGCGGGCGCTCTCGTACGAAACGCGCAGGATCAACCCGGCAAGCATGAGCGACACAATAATCGACGAACCGCCGTAGCTAATAAACGGCAACGGTTTGCCCGTCATGGGAAACACGTTGAGGATGCCCAGCGCGTTAATCAAAAACTGCACTGCGAGAATGACCGCGGAGCCAGACGCCATAAGCGCGCCCCGGCGATCGGTCGCCTGCTCGGCAATGCGAAACGCCGAGTAGATCAGCATCGCAAACACCAAGAAGAACAGCACGGTTCCGACAAAACCGACTTCCTCGCCAATGATGGCCAGGATGTAGTCATTGTGCGCCTCGGGCAGATACGAGTACTTCATGGTTGAGTTGCCGATGCCACGGCCGAACAGACCGCCCGAGGCAAAGGCCATAATGGCAAGCGTGGCCTGATAGCCGTCACCATACTCGTCGGCCCAAGGGTTCAAGGCAACCTGAATACGCACCATACGGTACGGCTCTGCGACAAGCGCAATCACGATCACGAGAATGCCGAAGATTAGCACGCCGATGATAAATCTGGGGTCGAGACCCGCAAACAACGCCATGCACATGAGGGTCAACAGGATGATCAGGACAGTACCGAAATCGGGCTGGATAAAGATCAGAAAGAGCGAAATGCCCAGGTAGATGCCCATCTTGCGAAGGAATTCGTTGATGTTGCCACCGGGCGAAAAGAAGCGATCAAGCATGATGGCCGAATACGCAATGGCAAATGGCTTTAAAAACTCGGAAGGCTGGAACTGAATACCGGCGATGTTAAGCCAGCGCGTGGCGCCACGGCTGCCGCTGCCCACCAAGAACACCAGAAACAGTAGCCCTATCATGCCTATGAGGAAGATCCTGAGCACATCCTCCCCAAACCAGCTGTCCGGCAAAACGCGCACGATGGCAATCAGCGCCAGAACACCGACCACGGCAAACGCGGCCTGTCGACCCAGAAAAAACGTCGCCGAGCCATTCTCGTGCAGCGCCTCGACCGAAGACGCCGAGTACACCATCAGCAGGCCAAAGCATACCAAGGTAAACAAGCAGGCCATGAATATCAAACGGGGGCGCATGATACGGGCGGGAACGCCGGCAATATAGCGCTCGCTAAACGACTGCCCGCCGCGACCGGAACGCGGTGTGCTGCGCCGCGAGGAAGCACGGTCCGAGTCGGGCCTCCTCATACCTTGTCGGGGGCTCTCCTCTCTCACCGGCAACCCCTATTCCATTTGCGATTTCGCCGCAGCGGCAAGCTGGGCCACATAGTCCTTAAACACGCGGCCGCGCTCCTCATAGCCCGAGAACTCATCGAACGAAGAGCAGGCAGGAGAAAGTAAGATCACGTCGCCACGGCTCGACAGCGAACGGGCGACGTCCACGGCATCGCGCAGGTCATCCGCCTGGGCGATATCCACATCGCCGTCGACATCGGCCTCGTCCATAGCGGCGGTGAAACGCTCGCGCGCATCGCCAAAGCAGACGACCGAGCGTACGTTATCCATAACAACGCGCGCGAAGTCCGTGAGCGGCGTGCCCTTATCGTGGCCGCCGAGCAGCAAGATCACGTCGTCATCGGGAAATGCCGTCAGTGCCTTCTCGACCGCATCGGTGTTGGTCGCCTTGGAATCGTTGACGTAGCGCACGCCGTCAATCTCGCCACACGGCTCCACGCGGTGCTCGAGCGGCTGGAACGAGGCAAGACCGCGGCAGACACCATCGACATCGGCACCGACCGCCAAGGCAGCCGTGGCGGCGCACAGGGCATTGATAACATTGTGATGGCCCGAGATCTTGAGCTCGGATGTAGCGATGAGCGGGGTCTCGACGCCCTTCAGGCGCACGACCATCTTGCCGTCGCGCACAAAGGCGGCATCCTCGCCCTCAGGCTCGTCAAAGGCAACCTTGCAGATGCGACGACCCGGCGTGTAGATGTACTCATCGAACTCGTGAATGCCGGCGTCTTCGACGTCGACAACCGCCAGATCGTCATCGACCATATTGTCAAACAGTTTGATCTTGGCAAGCGCGTAGTTCTTATGGCTCTTATGCCAGCCCAAGTGGTCGGGAGTGATGTTGAGCAGCACCGCCACGCGGGGGTGGAGCTCGGTTGTCGTAGCAATCTGATAGCTCGAGAGCTCAGCCACAAACCACTCGTTGTGGGCTCGGCCGTCAATCTCGTTGACCGGCGGCTCGCCGATGTTGCCGACAGCAACGCTGGCCTCGCCGGCAGCCTTAAGCAGATAATCAGCCAGCGACGTGGTGGTCGTCTTGCCGTTGGTGCCCGTGATGGCAATCCAGTTATCGGGCGACAGGCGATAGGCAAACTCGGGCTCACCCATAATCTGGGCGGCATGCTCGCGCCCGGCCTTAAAGAAGCCCGAGAACTCCGAGATGCCCGGGCACGTCACGCATACGTCATAGGCGCCCTCGACCTGTTCGGTCCCATAGACAAACGACGCACCAGCAGCCTCGAGCGCACGCGTGGCGTCATTGGGTTCAGAGGTGCCACCGCCATACACGGTAACGGCACTTACGCGCTCGGGATGTGCCAGCGCCCAGCGGGCGACATCGAGACCGGATTTGCCCTGACCCAAAACGAGCAGGCTAAAGACATCAGCAAGAGGCATGAAAGACCACTATCCCAACTGGAAGAACAGGGCAAGGCCAACGGCACCAAAGGCAGCAGCGATAATCCAAAAACGGATGACGACCTTGGTCTCGGCCCAGCCCTTCTTTTCGAAATGATGATGGATGGGCGCCATAAGGAAGACGCGCTTGTGCGTAAAGTGGAAGTAGACAACCTGAATCATGACCGACAGGGTCTCAACGATAAACAGGCCGCCGATGATGAGGGAGACGACCTCGGTGTTGGTCATGATGGACGTGCAGGCAAACGCGGCGCCTAGGGCAAGCGAGCCGGTATCGCCCATAAAGATGCTCGCCGGATAGCAGTTGAACCACAGAAAGCCCAAGCAGGCACCGGCACACGCGGTGCAGAAGATGGACAGGTTCACGTCTCCGTGCAAAAACGCCATGGCAGCCATGGCGAGCATGGCAATCATGGAGGTGCCGCCAGCAAGACCGTCAAGGCCATCGGTCAGGTTCACGGCATTAGAAAGACCGGCGATCATCAGCCAGCAAAAGACAATGTAGAGCCACGGGAACGAAAGGCCGCAGATGGTGGTCGAAAGCACGCCAAGGTCAATCGTCAGGCCGCCGGGAAAACGAATCTCGGGGGCGACGCCGCACCAGTTAACGGCAAGTACCGTAAAGGTGACACAGATAATGGTTAGGCCGATCATCTTGGCATGAGGCGTCAGACCGAGCGAGCGCCCATGCGTAACGGAGGTCAGGTCGTCGATCAGGCCCAGCACGCCTGTCGCCAGCGTGGCGAGCAGCACGAGCACGAGCTCGGTGGTGAGCTTGCCCATCAGCAGGCAGGTCAGCGAAATCGCGACGAGAATGACAACGCCACCCATGGTGGGCGTTCCCTGCTTAACCAAATGACGCTTGGGGCCGTCGGCACGAACCTGCTGGCCGATACCCTCGACCTTAAGTAGCTTGATCCACCACGGCATGAGCAGCAGCGCAATGGCAGCGGCGATGCCAAGCCCCAAAAAAGCCTGATACGTTGGATACGAGGGATTGCCGAACATGGGCTAGCACACACCTTCCACAAAGCGGTCGAGCTCAACAAAGCGGGAACCCTTGACCAGTACAACATCATGTTTTTCAAGCGCGCCGCCCATGCGGTCGAGCACCTGCTGATAATCGGAGAACACCTGGATGCGGTCCTCGTCCATGCCCATCATGCGCGCGGCATCGGCCATAAGCTGGGCCAGCTCACCACCCACGCACGCCAGCATGTCGAGCTTCTTGGCGGCGGCATAGGCGCCCACGAGCTCATGCATGCGAGGAGCCTCATCGCCCATCTCGCCCATCTCGCCCAGGATCGCCATACGAGACCCCGTGCACGAAAGCGAGCACAGTAGATCGAGACCAGCAGCCATGGATTCGGCGCTGGCGTTATAGGAATCGTCGATGACGCGGGCACCGCTCTTGGCGCGCTTGATCTCCTGGCGGTGCCCGGTGATCGTGAGGCCCCTAAAGGCAGCATCGATCTGCTCGGGCGTCACGCCCAGGCGATAGGCAACCGCGGCGGCCTTAACGGCATTTGGAACGGACTGCACGCCGGGGATGGCAAGCATGGTATCGATCGTCTCACCCTGGCCAAAATCGAGCGTAAAGACCGGACGGCCCTCGTCATCAACACGAATGTCGCGGGCACGGACCTCATCGTCGTCCGAGACGCCGGCCAGCATAACGTCGATACCAGCAGGCTGGGCGAACGTATCGCGAATGAACGGCGTAAAGTCGTCCTCACCGCCCAAAACCAGCAGCGGCAAGAAGTCGCCGGCGGCGCACATACCCTGGACAATCTCGGCCTTAGCGCGGGCGATGTTCTCGCGGCTGCCCAAAATGCCGATGTGAGAGGTACCAATCTTGCTCACGATGGCAAGGTTGGGATTGGCGGACTGGGACAGGCGCTCAATCTCGTGGAAATGGTTCATGCCCATCTCGAGCACCAGGACCTCGGTATCGGCCGGAGCGGAAAGCACCGTGAGCGGCATGCCGATCAGGTTATTGAAATTGCCCTTGGTGGCCCAGACACGATAGCGCTTGGCGAGCACGGCGGCGAGCACGTCCTTGGTCGTCGTCTTGCCGATGGAACCGGTAATGCCAACGACCAGGCAGCCAAGCTCCAGGCGATACGTGTGCGCCAAACGCAGCAGAAACTCCTCGGGATCATCGGTCAGCAGGATGGCGCATCCCTTGTCCTGCGCCAGCGAGACCAGCTCGGCCTCGGGCTCACGCGTCATCACGACGGCGCCGGCACCCGACTGGACGGCACGGGAAGCAAAATCATTGCCGTCGACGTTTTCACCGGGAAAGGCGACGAAAATCGTCCCTTCCTCGACCTGGCGCGAGTCGATAACGCACCCGCGGCATACCCGATCGGCTTCTCCCGTCACGGTTCGGGCCCCTGTTGCGGCCGCGAGGTTGTTGACGGCGATCTCTATCATTGCAGCTCCCCTGTAAACCTAATAATGCTATCGGCGTATTGTATCCCAGCGCCGCGCATGCGTGGTGCAGGGCATGTGAACACCCCTCATATGGGACAACAAACCACGCCCCAAAGATTGTAACCCCCTACTTCGTGTGCGGGATACCCAGCACGTCGAGCGCGTTGGCCATAATGGACTGGAACGGCACCGCAGCGGCATCTGAGCCGCTCGGCGTTCCGTCAAGCGTGATATAGCACAGCACCTTGGGCGATTGTGCCGGCGCAAAGCCCATAAAGGACGACATGTAGTTCTCCTTGAGGTAGCCGCCGTTCTCGTCGGCTCGTTCGGCCGTACCGGTCTTACCCGCCACGTCATAGCCGTCAACCGCGCCGCCAACGCCCGTTCCCTCGGACACGACCGTCTGCATGCACGATGTCACCTGGGATGCGGCGTCCTCAGAAATCGCGCGCTCGCCTTCGCCCCAGTCCTTCTCGTCGCCTTTGCTGGACTTATAGAAGTGCGGTGTCATCATCACGCCGCCGTTGGCGATGCCGCCCACGGCACGTGCGATCTCAATCGGCGAGACGGACAGCGCCTGTCCAAAGCTCATCGATCCCAGCGTGGCGCCGTCATACTGGTCACGCTCCTTGACGATGCCCAGGCTCTCGCCCGGAAAATCGACACCAGAGCTGTGACCGATGCCCCACTTGTCCACATAGGCGGCAAAGTCGTCGGCACCGATCTTGCGCCCCACCAGGACAAAGCCCACATTGGACGAACGGCGCATCATCTCGCGCACATCCATGGTCATGGCATAGTCGCGCTTGTCGGCATCGGTGACGGTATCGTCGCCCACCTTGATGCTCGCCGGCACCTCAAACGACGTACTCGATCGCACGACGCCCAAGTCGAAGCCGGCGCCCGCCACGAGCGTCTTAAAGACCGAGCCGGGCTCGTAGGCGTCGGTGACCAGGCGCAGATTCATATCCTCGGTCTTGGCATTCTCCAGATCGGTCTGGTCGTAGGTCGGGTACGAGCAGGCTGCCAAAATCTCGCCTGTCGTAGGATCGGTGACCAGCGCCGAGCCGTTCTTGGCCTTAGTCTTCTCAACTGCCTCTGCCAGGGCATCCTCGGCCGCACGCTGGATATTGACGTCGAGCGTCGTCACGATATCAACGCCGTCGACCGCAGCCACCTTTTTATAGGCACCGCCCGCGATATAGCTGCCGTCCCTCGCGCGCTCGCGTACGAGAGAACCGTTCGTGCCGGTCAGAAGCTTGTTGTATTGCTTTTCGAGACCCGTCAAGCCGTCGTTGTCTACATTCACTACACCCAGCACCTGCGATGCCAGATTGCCGTATGGATATACGCGCTTCATGGCCTGCTCAAAAAGCACGCCGGGCAGGTTCTTCTTCTCCAGCGCCGCAACATCGTCTTCGTCCACCTGGCGCTTGATATACACCCAGGTTCCATCGGACTCAACGAGCTTGCGGCAGGTCTTTTTATCGATTCCAGTTGCCTTGACCAGCGCCGACACCGTCTTGTCAACATCCTCGACAAGCTGCGGGTTCACGGCGATGTTGCGACATTCGACCGACGACGCCAACACGTTGCCGTTGCGGTCGTAGATGGTGCCGCGTTTGGCATAGAGGGTCTGCGCAAGCAGGCGGCGCGCATCGGCACGCTCGCGCAGTTTATCGGCTTCGACAATTTGATAGTCGGCAAGGCGAAAGACGCCCAAGCCCAAGCCAAGCCCGATGAAGCCCATGACGGCTTTGCGGCGAGGCAGAGGTGCGCCTGTGAGCCATTCGGTCGACGAACTCTTGCGCGACCTGGTGTTATGCACTTGAGGGCCGCCCGAGCCGCGAAGTCGCGACGCCGGGTCGTTGCCACGGGACTGCCCGGCGTTGTAAGATTGCCGACCCGTTCCTTGATAACCAGAACGTCCCCGCGACGAGGGACGTCCAGAACCGCGGCCCCCATCGGAACCGCGGCGATAGTCATTTGTCATACTCAGCTACCGTCTTGCTACTGAGCGGTCGCGGTCGCGTTGGCGCCCGCGGCTGCATCCTGCGAAAAGTCAAGTGTAACGCTCTCGCTGGGCTCCACCATGCCATAAGCGCCCGCAAGGTCGCGAATGCGCGTGTCGGCGCCATAGACCGAATGCATGACCTCCAGGTCGGAGCTCTCATCGGTCGCCTTTTCGAGCGTGTTGGTAAGCTCGGCGTTGCTGTTGAGCACCTGGGCCGTAACGCCGGCGAGCGCCACGCGGGCGACGCCGATCGTCATGAAGATAGCCGCAATGATGCAAAACGTTTTAAGAACGCTCATGAAAACCGGGCTTACCGCCTGGTTTGCCTGACGGCCCGCGCCCGTGTAGACATCAAAGCGCGGCGTGCGCTGCTCACGGGGAGCAACGGGGGCCTGCGGCGTCTCACGATAGGCGGGCATGGCGTTCATATCATAGGCAAGTGCTGCGCTTGAAGTGTTGTAGCCCATGATATGCCGCCTCCCATCCCGAGTACGTTGGTAGTGTGTTTAAGCTTCGTTTATGGTGCGAGCGGGAGGTCCAATATCGCGCGGTCGCGCCTACAGACGCTGCGCCACGCGGATTTTGGCTGATCTCGCCCGAGGGTTGCGCTCAACCTCATCAGGCTGGGCAACCAAGGGTTTGCGGGTGATGACCTTGAGTATCGGCACGTTGCCGCACACGCACACCGGAATCTCCGGCGGACACGTGCACCCCTGGCTCATCTCCTTAAAGTGGTTCTTTACGATACGGTCCTCGAGCGAGTGATACGAGATGACGCAGATACGTCCGCCCGGGTTGAGCCACCTGGTGGCGGCATCAAGCCCTCGTTCGAGCACATCGAGCTCGTGATTGACCTCGATGCGAATGGCCTGGAAACTTTTCTTGGCCGGGTGTCCGCCATGCCGACGAGCGGCAGCCGGGATACCCGCCTTGATGATCTCGACAAATTGGCCGGTGGTTTCGATCGGTTCTTGCTCGCGGCGGCGCACGATCTCGCGCGCGATCTGCGAGGCAAACTTCTCTTCGCCGTAGACGCGTAGAATCCGGGCGAGGTCGTGTTCGTTATAGGTGTTGATGACCTCAGCTGCGTTTAAGGTGTTATTACCCGGATCCATCCGCATGTCCAATGGGGCGTCCTCGTTATACGAAAAGCCCCTGCCAGGGATATCGAGTTGCGGTGACGAAACGCCCAAATCGAACAGGAAGCCATCGACCCCGGGCACCTCGGCCGAGCAAAGCAGCTCGTCCAAGTCGCCGAAGTTGCCCTTCAGCAGCTGGTGCGGAACTCCGGGAACCTCGCGGTCCAGACGGGCGCCAGCGGCCTCGAGGGCCATGTCGTCCTGATCGACGCCGAGCAAAAGGCCCGTCTCCCCCACCTGCGCGGCCATCTTTACCGAATGGCCGGCACCGCCAAGGGTGCAATCGCAGACAACGGAGCCGCTCTTTAGCCGCAGCGACTCAAGCACTTCGCCGAGCATGACAGGTTCATGCCGATATTCTTGTGTCAAGATCCCACGCTCCATCCGTTACCCGTGCCTTGCCCTTACGAGAAGAAGAGGTCCAGCAGGGCCTCATCGTCATCGTCCTCATCGGCCGCGGCGCGATCCCAAACCTCAAGGTGGTCGTAGTTGCCCACAACCGTGACCTCGCGGTCGAGGTTCGCCTGCTTGCGGAGAGACTCGGAAAGACCGATACGACCGGCGCTGTCCACGTCCATCGACGTGGTGCGCTTGTTGATCGCCCTCATGAGCTTCTGGTCATTAATGTCACGCGGGTTAAAACCCTCGTGGCCCTCACGACCCGCGAAGAGTCCTTCGACCCACTTATCGAAGGCCTCGGCAGAGAACACGTACAGAGCATCGACATCCAGGGCTTTGAACACGCGAACGTGCTCTCCAAGCTCCTCGCGAAGGGGTGCAGGCAGGGATAGACGACCTTTTGCATCGAGATTGCGCTCGTATGCACCAGTCATTCCCATGTGCGCCCTCCCCTCGGTTACTCAGATGGCACGTACGCGGGGAACCACCCCGCCTGTCGACGTCATCAATAATATGGGGAACCGCCCCATTTTTCAACACCTTTCCCCACCCCTTCCCCCACCCCG
>UQZM01000016.1 GCA_900545615.1 uncultured Collinsella sp. | reverse complement strand
ATCGTCCCGGCATTCAGCATCAGGGTAGCGCTGCGACGCGGAAATCGCGCGCCGTCGCCGCGCCCCGCAGTGCCCGCTTCCCCCAAGGACAATTATCAGTGCAGGTCAGCGGAACTCAAAACAGGGGTCTGGCCGGCAATGCTCTGATTTTCCCCGCACTTCCGGATTTAGCGCTAGCTTGACTTGAATGTTTATCAATCGGAGCTGTGAAATCTAGCGTGAACCTTGTTATTCTTGTTTTAAAAGCTACACTTAACTTATAAGTTAAGTGTATCTAGAAATGGAGGTGGCCCTTGGCAGAAGGATATGAACTTGTCGAATACAGAGATCCCAAGGGCCGACCGTTTTGGGAGTTGACGACTTCTCCTGACAACTCTCAATTTCAGAAGATGATGTCAGACCCTAAACGGATATTTGTCGCTCGTAAAATGATCGACCAGATTTCAAAAATCTACGATTACGGTTTAAAGGTTGCGAGCGGGACCTCAAAGCTGCGACGTATCGATTCTAAGATTGGTCTCTATGAACTAAAAGGGTTTGACGGGGCAAATCGAGAGATGATTTATGCCATATGTCAGGGCGTAGACAAAATTGTTCTATTGTTTTGGTTTAAAGGACATCAGGGATCAGGAAATATCAGTAAAGAAATCGAGCGGGCCAAGCGATTAGCCGTAATAGCGCGTCAGCTTCTGGAATCTGAGCGTTGACTTTTATACTTGGCTTTCGAAACGGAGAACACAATGAAAAAAGTAGATTTATCTGATTTTTACGCCGAGACAGAAACTAGCGAAACACGCGCTTATGAACACGCGCTAGATATCGAGTTTATTGTTCATCGCGAGATGAAGCATTTGGGTTTAAGCAAAAGCGATTTGGCAAAGCGTATGGGCATGAGCCTTCAGTCGCTTTCGAAGCTGTTGAATTCTCAGCCCAATATGACGTTGAAGACGATCGCTAGGTTCGAGCTCGCTTTGGGTATCAATATCGTTCCTAAGGTTACCGTTAGCTATTCTAAAGAGCTACCGTTTCTTTCATCCAACAATTCCGTGCGAGAGCAATGGTCTTTTAGGAACGAGCGTCCGTCCTCGCATGTGAATCTCGAGATGATTTCCGGAGGTTTGGCAGCATGAGTGGGGATTTTATTGCTCCAATTCAGATCGTGAATTTGTTCGTCGTTGACTCCGATTTCCATATCGAGGATTCGCCCTCGGATAACATGGAATTAAAAGTTGACGTTAGCTACCAAGATGTCCACCTTTGGAAAAACGGTAATGACGCTCGCGCAAGTTTAAAGATGTGCGTAATTGGCAGCCTCCTTGACAGAGATGAAGGTGCACAGGAGAAGATGCACGCTGGCGTTACAGTATCCATCTCGGTTTCAGCGCAAATGCCAATGAACTCTCCCGATGACGAGGCGCGTCACTACCTTCTTTCAAATGCTATTTCGATGGCATATGCCCATGCAAAGAGCTATTTGATGGTTGTTACTGGACTTTCGCCCATGGGAGCGCTTACATTGCCTGCCATTCTCCCTGCAGAGCTGTCAGCAGATTGCGATGTGCCTTTTCAGAGCGAATAGCAGCCTCTCAATGAGCCTGAGTCGGACGAGTTGCCATCCCCACATCCTTTAAAAAAGTTCTTAAAACAACCTTAAAGGCGCCTCAGCTCGCGTTGACAGCGTAAAATACGCATGTTTGACTATGACTAAAGTGGATTTCAGGGGAGGAGTACGCCATGGAGGTGCTGGTTGTTGGCAACACCGCATATGTTGACGATGACTTTTGCGCCAAGGCATTCCCTGGGGACCACGTTAAGGTTGTAGCCGCGCAGGAAGCGCGCCGCGACGAGTCGTCGCCCCATGCCTCGTGGAAAGAGCTCCTCCAGCACCTGGATCAGGCCTACGAGTTCGACCGCGTGGTCTACCTGTCTAATTACCTTACCCCGCATACCGATACCGTGGGCGATATCGAGCTGCTGCGCTCGGTCTTTCGTACGTGCGCGGGTCGCCGGGTCCAACTACTGTATGTAGCGGGGCCCGCGGGTGCCGAGGGTGCCGCCGATGCCGCGGGGCGAACGGGCAAGGGCATTATCGCGCACGCAGCCAACGACCTGTGCCGCTACTACGCTGCTCGTGAGGGCGTTCAGACCAAGATCCTGCGCGTGCCGTTTCTGTATACCGCGTCTGCCGCGCTGGAGGACCCGTTTTTGGTGCCGCTGTTCGACGCATGCTCAACCGGATCGGCCGCTCTGCAGGGCGCGCAGGATGCGGCGTTTCCCCTGCTGTGTGCCGAGGAGCTTTCGGTGCTGGTACGCCGTATCTTCGACAGCTGGAATGGCAACTTTGAGACGCTCGATGTAGCCGATACCTTCCATCACACGGTGGGTGAGGTGGGCGAGGCCCTTCAGGCGCTGTTCCCAGGGCTCTCAGTTGCCTATGGCGATTCTGCCGGCTACGCCCTGCCCGCCAGCGACGTCGCTCGCGTGCGCTATGGCTGGTTTCAGCGCTACGACTTGCTGCGCGACCTCTCGACCATTCAGGCTCGCTGGGATGCTGGTCACGCAAAGAAGGTCAACCCCTTGCGCGCCGCCATCGACCGCATCCAAATGCGCACGCTGCCTGTCAAATGCCTGGAGACGGCAGCCGCCTGGGTGCTCTTTGAAGTGCTGGAGCGCTTGTTCTCCCAATCGACCCAGCTTAACGTGCTCGACTATCGCCTGCTCTACGTGGTGCTGATCGGCACGCTGTATGGCTTGGACTTTGGCCTGGTTGCGGCGCTGCTGGCGTCGGTGGGTTTGGCCGCGAGCTACTTTACCCAGTATGGCTATACCTTCCAGGGCCTGTTCTACGAGCCGTCCAACTGGTTGCCGTTTATTGCGTACTTTGTGGTGGGTGCCGTGTGCGGCTATGTGCAGCTGCGCAACAGCGAAGCCATTAGGGCGGAGCGCGATCAAAACGAGCTCGTGCGCAACCGCAATACGTTCCTTACGCAGCTCTACCACGACGCGATCGAGGACAAGCGCGCGTACAGGCGCCAGATCGTGGGTCGCCACGACAGCTTTGGCAAGATCTTTGCCGTGACGCAGGAACTCGACGTGCTCAACCCGCGAGACATCTATCGCAAGTGCTGCGAGCTTCTGGGCGAGATCCTCGAGAACGATTCGGTGGCGATCTACCATGTTTCAGGCGGGGCATTTGCACGCCTGGTGGCAGCAAGTCCCGCGATTGCCGAAGATGCCGCACGTTCGCTCACGCTTGAGCAGCTTGCCCCTCTTTTGGGCGACGGGGGTCGTTCGAACCTGTGGGTGAACCGCGAGCTGACGCCGGGGCTTCCCATGTTTGGATACGCGATCGAGCGCGACGGGGCACCCGCCGTGTTGATCTTTGTGCGTCGTGCGGCCGAAAACCAAATGACCCTCTATTATCAAAACCTGTTCCGCATCTTGTGCGGCCTGGTCGAAAGCGCGTTGGGCCGTGCCTTTGACTATGAGGCGGTGGCGCAGGATAAACGCTGCGTTGACGGCACGTGCGTGCTCAAGCAGGCTGCCTTTGGCCAAGAGCTCGCGGCGGCGCAGGCGTTGGCAGATAGCAAGATGGGGAGTTTTTTGCTCCTGCGCGTGGTACCGGGTATGGAGCCTGTCGGCGAGCTGGTGGGCGCAATTGGGTCGGCAATCCGCGAGAGCGACGCGGCGGGCTTGGTCGACGGCGACGTGCTCTACCTGCTTATGCGCCAGGCAAAGGCGTGCGATCTGCCCATTATCCGCGAGCGCCTGAGCGCAAAGCATATTGCGGTGGAGCCCGTCGACGGCGAGGACATCGTGGCGCTGTTGCAGCACATCTCTTACACCGGTGACGGTGAGGGGGGTGCCGCTTGATCTCGCTTGTCGTTGCTGCCGTCTTGCTGCTGATTCATGTGCTGGTTTGCCTGATGCTGTGGACGCTTATGAAGCTGGGCCTGCTGCCAGTGCGCGGGCACATGCTGGCTGTGATGGTGCTGGTGCCGCTGTGGGGCCCGTTGCTGGTGGTTTTGCTATCGGTGTGCAGCGCGGTGTTTGGCGAGGGGCTGAAAGAGTCTGCGCTGGAGTCGCTGCGCTTCAACGATGACCTGCATCGCAGTATGTCGGTACCGAGTGGTGAGGACGATTCAGGCGTAGTGCCGCTCGAGGAGGCGCTCATCGTCAACGACCCGGCATACCGGCGCCGCCTAATGCTCTCCATGCTCACCGAGGAGCCCGACGCGTACCTGGCGCAGCTGCAGGCGGCTAAGCTTAACGACGACGTTGAGGTGGCGCATTATGCCGCGACGGCGGTGGCGCAGATCTCCAAGGAGTCCGACCTTAAACTGCAGCAGCTGGAGCGTGCCTTTAAGACGGACCCGAGCGCGCAAAACCTCAACGAATACTGTGATTTTCTTGGTGAATACTTGGGCTCGGGCTTGGCCGAGGGGCGCGTGGCTCAGATTCAGCGCCAACAGTACGCGCGCCTGCTTGCGCGTCGCTGCGAGCGCGAGGACACCTTTGAGCTGCGCATTCGATATGCGACGGCGCTGGCCGATGTCGGACAGATCGACGAGGCGCAGGCCGTGATCGACCAGCTGGTGCTCGACGTGCCCGAGGAGCAGGAGGTTTGGATGCTTTGCCTGCGCCTGGCCGTGATGCGCCGCGACGGTGACGAGGTTCACCGTGTGATCGATGCGATTGACAAGCAACATGTGTATTTGAGCGCCGACAACCGCGAAAAGATGGCGTTTTGGCGCGACGGGGAGGAGGCCAGATGAGCGTGGCGCAACATATCCGCGACCGTGCAGGCCGCTTTCGTTGGATGGGACTCCTCGTGGTGTGGGCGGTCTTTATTGTCATGGCCGCCGTGCTGCTGGTGGAGCGTGCCGGCGTGCAGTATAGTGCGGGCCAGCATAAGCTGGGGATGCTTGCCGCCAACGATGCGGTGCCGGCCTCCTCGGCAATCTTTGGCCAAAAGCCCACGTGCCTGGTCATTACCGATTCCGATCAAGCTGGCGTCGAGGACGTAAAGGAACAGTTCGACCAGATCCTGCTCGACATGAAGATCGCCCATCGCGATGTTGATATTGCCACCGACGGTGCGGACGCGATCCCATCGCTCACGTCGTTTGATCGCGTGATTGTGCTTATGCCCTCGCTTGACGGACTGGGTACGCATCTGACCGATCTGATGAGTTGGGTGAGTGCGGGCGGCTCACTCATGCTGGGCATGACGCCAGATAACTCGAACTACCTGCAGGCTGTTGCTTCCAAGCTTGGGATCGAATCGGCCGGATATGACTATGCGACAGCCGAAAGTATTGTTCCGAGCGATGACTTTATGTTGGGCGGAGGAGAGCGCTACGAGTTCTCGGATCCCTTCGATTCTTCGCTTTCGGTTTCATTGCGCGAAACGGCGCGCGTATGGGCAAAGACCGGTGACGCGGGCACGCCGCTCATTTGGTCTAACGATTGCGGCAGTGGTCACACCGTGGTGTGCAACATTGGTATCTACGACAAGGTCATGCGTGGGTTCTATGCTTCGGCCATAAGCTTGCTGGGTGATGCCACGGCCTATCCGGTCATCAACAGCGCCGTGTTCTATTTGGACGACTTTCCTAGCCCCGTGCCCTCGGGCGATGGTACTTATATCAAGCGTGACTACGGCCTTTCCATTGCGGATTTTTACACCAAGGTCTGGTGGCCCGATCTGCAAAAGCTTGCGCAAAAATACGGCATTCGCTATACCGGCGTGATGATCGAAAACTACGAGGACGCGGTCAACCAGACCGAGCCTGCGCGCCAGGCCGATACCACACAGTTTCGCTACTTTGGCGGCATGCTGCTGCAGATGGGCGGAGAGCTGGGCTTTCACGGCTACAACCATCAGCCTCTGGCACTCTGGGATACCGACTATGGTACGTTGTACGTCTACAAGACGTGGAAAAACAAGGAAACGCTCGTCGCATCGCTCAACGAGCTTATCGCCTTCCAAGATGAGGTGCTGCCCAACGCGCACGGCTCGGTTTACGTGCCGCCGTCAAATATCCTATCGGCCCGTGCACGCAAGCTTATCGGCACCGACGTTCCGCGCATTAAGACTATTGCCAGTACGTACTTTGAGGACGGTACCGACCTGCCCTACGTGCAGGAGTTTGGCGTGGCGAGCGATGGCATTGTGGAGCAGCCACGTATTGTTTCGGGCGGCATGGTCGACGATTCCTATATGCGCCTGGCAGCCGTGTCCGAACTCAACATGCACTACGTGAGTACGCATTTTATGCACCCGGACGACCTTTTGGACCCCGATCGCGGAGCCAAGGAGGGCTGGGAGGTCTACAAGGGCGGCCTGGTCGACTACCTGGAGTGGCTTACCAAATCCGCGCCCGACCTGCGGCACCAGACGGCGTCGGAGTGCTCCGGTGCCATCCAGCGCTTTTCGTCGGTTACGGTAAGCGTGGATACCAGCGCGGATGCCTGGACGCTCAGCCTGGGCAATTTCCACGACGAGGCGTGGCTCATGTTCCGCGCCAATAATGGCGAGCCGGGTGCGGTGACGGGTGGCGAACTGACGCACCTTACAGGCAATCTGTATCTGCTCAAGGCAAATGATAAGACCGTGACGATCGAGCGCAAGGAGGGTGGCGATAAATGAGAATCTGCTTGGTGCTCGAGGGTTGCTACCCCTATGTGCACGGCGGCGTATCTACCTGGATGCATGGCTATATCCAGGCCATGCCCGAGCACGAGTTCGTGCTGTGGGTGATTGGCGCGCATGCTGCCGACCGCGGCAAATTTGTCTACGAGCTGCCCGGCAACGTGGTCGAGGTGCACGAGGTGTTCCTGGACGATGCCCTGCGGCTTTCGGGCGAGCAGCACGAAGCCAGTTTTGACGACCGCGAGCGCGAGGCGCTACGCCGTCTGGTGTCGCTCTCCAATCCGGACTGGGACGTGTTATTCGATGTCTTCCACCGCCGTCGCGTGCATCCGCTCTCGTTTTTGCAGAGCCGCACGTTTATGGATATCTTTCGCGACGTGTGCCTGGCCGAGTATCCCTACACGCCCTTTGCCGATGCATTCCACACCATGCGCTCCATGTTGCTGCCCGTGCTCTACCTGTTGGGCAGCGAGGTGCCGGTGGCCGATGTGTACCATGCCATCTCGACCGGCTACGGTGGCCTGCTCGCCTGCCTGGGCTCAAGCGTTCACCATGCGCCGGTGCTGCTGACCGAGCATGGCATCTATACCCGCGAGCGCGAGGAAGAGATCATTCGCGCCGATTGGGTGGTGCCGTCGTTTAAGGACCGCTGGATTCGCTTTTTCTACCTGCTTTCGGAGGAGACCTACCGTCGCGCCTTCCGCGTGACGAGTTTGTTCCATAACGCCCGCAAGACGCAGATCGATATGGGTTGCGATGCAGACAAATGTCTGGTCATCCCCAACGGTATCCAGTTCGACCGCTTTAAGGACATTCCCTTAAAGCCCGATGACGGCTGGGTGGACATTGGCGCCCCGGGCGACGACTTTGGCGTGGCGGGTTTTGTGACGCCGCCCATGTATCGCAAGGGCCTGGCCGATGCCATGGAGCGCATGTGCACAAGCCGCGCCCGTCGCATTGAGATGGGGGAGCGCGGCCAGCGTCGCGTTGCCACGTACTTCTTGCACGAGCAGATGCTCGCCAACTATCGCGCGCTGTACGACGAGACGGCGCGTGCGTTTAACCTGCCCAGAGAGGGGGAGTAGCCGGTGGCCGGAATCGGTTTTGAGCTCAAGCGCCTGTTTAGGCGCAAGGGCCTGTTTGCCACGATGCGCGCTTACGGCTACGCCGGCATTGTGTGCACGGGCCCCATGCTGTTGGGCGTGCTGCTCCAGGTGGGTATCTTGGTGCTGTGCGGTCTGTGGGGCGTGGGCCGAGCCAACCAGGACTTGCTGGTGTGCATGGTGACCTATACGCTGCTGGCGTCGCTCACGCTCACGAGTTTTTTCTCTATGCCGGTCACGCGCTTTTTGGCCGACATGCTCTTTGCCGAGCGCGAGGATGAGATCCTGCCTTCGTTTTGGGGGTCTAATGCCATCATGCTCGTTGCGGGCACCGTGCTCTACGGCGTCTTTTTGCTGTTCTCGGGCGCCACGCTGCTGCAGGGACTGCTGTGCCTGTGGCTGTTTAACATTATGATCGTCAACTGGAACGGCATGAGTTACCTCACGGCCATCAAGGATTACCGCGGTATCCTATGCAGCTTTGCGGCTGCCATTGGCGTGGCGTGCCTGTGCGCCCTGGCCGCGCTGGCGCTGGGACTGCCGCCGGTCGAGGGCCTGTTGGCGTCAATTGCTCTGGGCTACGGCGTCATGCTCGCCTGGGACGTGGTGCTGCTGTACCGTTATTTTCCTCAGAGCGACCGCAGCCCCTGGCTCTTTTTGCAGTGGCTCGATCAGTTTATGCCGCTGGCGCTCACGGGCTTGTTTACCAACCTGGGTCTCTTTGCGCACTTGGTGATAATTTGGGCCGGTCCCATTGGCGTGCAGGTCAAGGGCTTGTTTTATGGTGCGCCGTACCACGATGTGCCGGCGCTCATCGCGTTTTTGACGATCCTGGTCACGTCCGTCAACTTTGTGGTCTCGGTCGAGGTCAACTTTTATCCGCGCTACCGCGACTACTACAGCCTGTTCAACGACGGTGGCGTGGTGGGCGACATTGTGGTGGCCGAGGAGGAAATGCTTGCCACGCTCAACCGAGAACTACGGTTTTGCGCGCTCAAGCAGCTGTTTGTGACGGCGGCGGTCATCTCGCTCGAGACCACGGTGCTGTCGGCCCTACCGTTGGGCTTTAACAACCTAATGCACGGGTGTTTTCGCACGTTGTGCGTGGGCTACGGCTTGTATGCCGTGGGCAATACGGTGTTGCTCATCTTGCTGTACTTTACCGACTACAAGGGGGCTGTGCTGGCCTCGGGGCTGTTTGCCGGTGTGGCCGGGCTGGCGACTGCCGTTTCTCTGCTCTTACCGCAGCAGTTTTACGGATTTGGCTTTTTGTTGGGTGCAGCGGTGTTTTTTATCGTGGCGCTGCTGCGGCTCGATACCTATACCGCCAACTTGCCGTATCGTATCCTGAGCCAGCAGCCCATTGTGGCTATTGACAAGACGGGCTGGTTTACCGAACTTGGCCGGGTGCTCGACCGTGTTGAGCAACGCTACGAGGACAAGCGCGTGGGCGGTGATCCGCGCAGTGCGTTTGAACGTATGGTGGTTCGCCTGTTCCAAAAACATTGGGGAGGTTCTGATGATCGATAAGTTGATGTCTCGCCGCTGCCTGATCGAGGCGGCTGCCGGCGCGCTGTTGCTTTCGGGCTGCTCGTCTCAGGACGAATCCTCGACTAAAAAGGTCAAAAAGCAGGACAAGATTAAAAAGGCCGAGTCCTCGGACGGCACCAAGCACCTGCGCGATAAGGACGAGCTGTACGAGGTCTACGACGACTCGGGCATTGTGACCATGTACCTGACGGTCTCGCGCGGCAACAGCTCCGAGAACACCGACCACAGCTGGGCAGAGATCAATACGTACTCGGTCTACGACTATGCCGACATGGGTGTGACGCGCTATCAGGTTATGGGCCTGCTGCAGCCGGGCGACGAAGAGGGCCCAGTTGCCGGCGAGGTTGGCTATGGCGAGGAAGCGCCCAATGCCACCGTGCAGGTGCGTGGCCAGACGTCGAGCGGTTATACGCAGAAGAACTACAAGGTGGAGCTCAAAAAAGGAAAAGGTACCTGGCGCCAGCAGCGTGCGATTGCGCTCAACAAGCACATGGGCGAGGGTATGCGTTTTCGCAACAAGATGGCCTATGACCTTATCCGCGGGATTCCCCAGATGATGGGCCTGCGCACGCAGTTTGTGCATCTGTGGGTGTGCGACCAGACCGAAAAGTCCAACGATACCTTTGAGGACTACGGCCTGTTTACGCAGGTGGAGCAGCTCAACAAGACGGCGCTTAAGGCACATGGCCTGGATAAGAGCGGGCACCTGTACAAGGTGAACAGCTTTGATTTCCATCGCTACGAGGACACCATTAAGCTTGCCGATGATCCCGACTACAACCAGGCAAGCTTTGAAGGCATGCTTGAGATTAAGGGCGATACGGACCACACCAAGCTCATCGAGATGCTCGATGAGCTCAACGACGAATCGCAAAAGATCGATGACGTGCTCGACACCTACTTTGATACCGAGAACCTGGTCTATTGGTTGGCGTTTCAGATCCTGACGGGCAACTGCGATACGCAGAACCGCAACTGCTATCTGTACAGCCCTCTCAACTCAAATACCTGGTACTTTTTGGATTGGGATAACGACGGTATGCTGCGTAAGCTGGAGCTTTCTCTTACCGGGTTTTCGGACTACGCGAGCTGGGAGCGCGGCGCAAGCAACTACTGGGGCAACGTGCTGTTTAACCGCGCGTTGCGCAGCAAGTCGTTCCGCAGCGAACTCGACCGTGCCGTCAAGGACTTGCGCTCGTATTTGACCGAGGAGCGCCTGAGCAAGATGATCGAGCATTATCGCGAGGTCACGGAGCCGCTTGTCTTTGCTGCGCCCGACCTGGAGCATCTGCCCGTGACCAAGGACGAATACGAGCAGATTGCCGCGGCGATTCCGTCCGAGATCGAGGAGAACTATAAGAGCTTTCGCGAGAGCTATAAAAAGCCCATGCCGTTCTACATTGGCGTGCCGCAGATCGATAACGGCAAGCTGCGCATTAACTGGGATGCGTCCTACGACTTTGAGGCGCGCGACATTCGCTACACCGTAGAGCTTGCGCGCGACTATGCCATAAGCGATGTGGTCTTTAAGGCCGAGGACGTGCTGCTTCCCGAGGTGACCTGTGATGCGCCCGATACCGGCCAGTTTTTTGTGCGCGTGCGTGCCACCAACTCCGACGACTTTACGCAAGATGCGTTTGACTACTATGTGACCGACGACGGCAAGCACTACGGCGTGAAGTGCTTTTACGTGCAAGACGGCGGTAAGGTCGTGGAGGACACGTATGAGGAGGGCTAGCGCGCTGCTTGAGCGCTTGGCGGCCCCGCCTGTGCGTGCCACGCAGGAGCGTTACCGCCATGAGCTCAAATATCTCATTAACGAGGGCGAGCACGCCGCGCTTGCCTGTCGCATGGCGCCGGTGTTCAAGCTGGACAAGCATGCGCGAGCGGGCGGTTACACTATTCGCAGCCTGTATTTTGATGACTACTGCAACTCGGCCTACGAGGAAAAAGACGCCGGTATTCTCATGCGCAAAAAGTATCGCGTGCGCATCTATAACGGCAGCGACAAGGTGATTAAGCTCGAGCGCAAAAAGAAGTACGGTAGCTGGATTTACAAGGAGGATGCGCCACTTACGCGCGGTGAGTTTGAGCAGATTCTGGCTGGCGACTACGACTTTTTGCTGAGGAGCCCCTATCCGCTCTGTCGCGAGTTCTACATCGAGTGCATCTGTAATATGATGCGCCCGCGGACCATCGTGGACTACGAGCGCGAGCCGTGGGTGATGGACGAGGGCACCGTGCGCATTACCTTTGATAGCAACGTGCGTGCGGCGGTGGGGAGCTTTGACATCTTTGACGCGACGTTGCCCGCGCTGCCCGTGCTGGAGCCCGGCAAGCTGGTGATGGAGGTCAAGTTTACCGAGTTTTGTCCGCAGCTGGTGCGCGATATGGTGCCGCCGGGTGCGGCCGAACTCACGGCGGTCTCAAAGTACTGCCTGTGTTATGACAAGACCGCCTACCTGCGCGGTTTTAACTACTGGGAATCGGATTTTGGGAACCGAGGGGATATTTAAACCATGAGCACCAGGGACTTTTTTAAGAACTCCGTCTTGGAGGCGTTCGGTCAGGTCGACCCTGCCAAGATTGGCCTGTCGCTGCTCGTGGCGCTCGCCATGGGCATCCTGATCTATTACGTGTACAAGCGCTATTTTACCGGCGTGGTCTATTCGCGCAGTTTTGCCGTGACGCTCGTGGGCATGTGCGTGCTCACCTGCATGGTCACGCTCGCGATCTCTACAAACGTGGTCATTTCGCTTGGTATGGTCGGTGCTCTGTCTATCGTCCGTTACCGTGCGGCGGTCAAGGACCCGCTCGACCTGCTGTATCTGTTTTGGTCCATTACCACGGGCATTACGGCGGGAGCCGGTATGTATGCGCTCGTGGGACTCACGGCGGTGGTGATCGTGGTGATGATTGCCGGCTTTGCGAGCCACCAGGACAAGGCGCGCGTGTACATGATGGTCATCCACTACACGGGTCAGACCACCGGCGACGATATCGTGCGTGCATTTGGGCGCACCAAGTTTTCCGTCAAGTCCAAGACGATGCGCGGCGACAAGGTCGAGATGGCCGTTGAGGTGTTCTCGGACGGCGTGGATATGCCCTATGCCGACGCCATCCGCGCGCTCGATGGCGTGGAAGATCTAACGTTGATCCAATACAACGGCGAATATCACGGCTAATTTTGTTCCGGCGTTCTAACGAACGCCGGACCGCTCGACGCTGCGCGGACATCTGCCGGGCGATCTGCCGCTCAAACCGTCGCTCGCGTACATAAAGTACGCGTCGCTCCTCTTTCGCGGCACCTCGCTACGGCAGCTGCCCGCTCGCTAGCTATCCTCAACCTGGAAAGCTTATTTGGTTCGGTTTTAATTAAGGGATGGTGCCGCGTGGACGTGCAACAGCTAGAAGAGGCCTGGGCTATAAGGGCTGGTGCGCGTGAGGCGCGTCTTGTTGCGGCCTCGCATGTGCCGGCGGCGCTGTCTCTGTTGGGGATTGTGCGTCCTGGTGACCGCCTGGTGGCCTTTGCGGACGACTTTGCCGATGCGTTTGCGCGCGGCTTTGATGCCTGCGACGTTGTGCTCGTGGGGGAGCCGTCGGTTGCGGCGTTTACCGCCGCGTCCGAGGGCTTGGATGCTTCGTTTGATGCCGAGGGTCCGCACCTGTGGTGGTTCGTCAACTCCATCGGCGGGTTTGGTCTGCGCGTGCCCGATCTGCGTGCGCTGGGTCGGGCGGCGCGTGAGGCCCGTGCGCTGCTTGTGGTGGATAACACCGTGGCAAGCGTCTTTGGGTGCGATCCGCTGCGTTTGGGTGCCGTCCTGTCGCTCGAGGCACTCGACCGTGTGTGTGCCGGCGAAGCTCCGCGCAAGCTCGTCGCCGTCTCGGTGGCGCGCTCGCAGCTCAAGCGCCATCGCGTGGATGCCGCCGCAGAGTGCGCACACGCGTTGCTTGCGGACTGCGGTGCGTCTGTGCTTGGCCTGTCTGCCGAGGAGACCGACGCGCTAGAACGCGGGCTGTCCTCGCTCGATGCTCGCATGCAGGCGCACTTCGATCGCGCCCGTGCGCTGGCCGAGTATCTGGCTGCTAACGAGATGGTGTGTAACGTTCGCTATCCTGGGCTGGGTTCGCATCCCGATCATGCGGTTGCAACGGGAATCCTCGAGCACGGCTTTGGCCCGGCGGTTGAGTTTGACCTTATCGAGCGAAGTGCGGGTGAGCTGTTCGACACATTGCCGGGGGAGTTCAGCACGTCGCCCGCCGGCGGCGCAACGACACGCCTTTCGGCCCCACGCGGCAAGCAGAGGGGAACCATCCGCCTCTTCGCCGGTACCGACGACCCCCTAACCGTAGCCGCCGCCCTAGACAACGCCCTCCGCAAATTAGCTACTCTTTGATGCTGGCGATGAGGTCGTTTGCTTTGGTGGCAATGACGTTGTTGATGTCGGTCTGCAGCTCCTCGTAGGCCGCTATGGCTCGCTCTCCGGCGGGCGTGAGCGTGGATCCGCGGGCGCCGTCGCGCTCGATGAGCTTGCAGCCCAGCTGACCTTCTGCCTCGTTTACAATGCGCCAGGCCTTGGAATACGCCATGCCCATGCTCTTGGCGGCGCGGTTGAGCGAGTGCTCGCGGGCGATACCCTGCAGCAGCAAGACACAGCCGTGTCCAAACACGCCCGGCAGATCTTTGTCGCACGCTTGAATGACCAACTTTGCCGTCGTCTTGTACTCCATACGCTCCACGTCTCCCCGCTAAAGTGTTTGCTGGGCAAACGCAAAGCCTGCGTCAAACCCTCGTGTGCTCTTCTTAAATCATGCATTGTAGCAGTCAAAGTGCGTTAAGATACTTCCCCAGTATTGGGCGCCCAAGGTTGGGCTGGGTCCTACGAGGCCTGCAGCCGACCGGTCGCATGGAAAAAGGAGAAACATGGCTACGTTCTTTCCCGGTGAGTCCCACACGTTTTCGGAGTATCTGCTGGTCCCTGGTTACTCGTCCTCGCAGTGCATTCCCAACAACGTCTCTCTTAAGACGCCGCTAACCCGCTTTAAGCGCGGTGAGAAGCCGGCAATCACCCTGAACATCCCCATGGTTTCCGCCATCATGCAGTCCGTCTCGGGCGTCGACATGGGTGTCGCGCTCGCTACCGAGGGTGGCCTGTCCTTCATTTACGGTTCCCAGAGCGCCGAGTCCGAGGCCGCCATGGTCAAGGCCGTCAAGGATCACAAGGCCGGCTTCGTTCAGTCCGATTCCACGCTGACCCCCGACATGACCATGGAGCAGGTCATCGAGCTCAAGGAGAAGACCGGTCACTCCACCATGCCGGTTACCGACGACGGCACTCCCAAGGGTAAGCTCCTGGGCATCGTCACCAGCCGTGACTATCGTCCCAGTCGCGATGACCACCAGACGAAGGTCTCCGAGTTCATGACCCCGCGTGAGCAGCTCATCGTGGGCGACAAGAACATCAGCCTCAAGGTCGCTAACGACGTCATCTGGGACAACAAGCTCAACGCCCTGCCCATCGTCGACGATAACGATCACCTCATGGGCATCGTCTTCCGCAAGGACTACGATAGCCACAAGACCAACCCCAACGAGCTGCTCGATAACGACAAGCGCTACATGGTCGGCGCCGGTATCAACACCCGCGACTATGCCGAGCGCGTGCCGCTGCTCATCGAGGCCGGTGCCGACGTTCTGTGCATCGACTCCTCCGAGGGCTTCAGCGAGTGGCAGAAGCGCACTATCGAGTGGATCCGCGCCAACTACGGCGAGGACGTCAAGGTTGGTGCCGGTAACGTCGTCGACGCCGAGGGCTTCCGCTTCCTGGCCGACTGTGGTGCCGACTTCATCAAGGTCGGTATCGGCGGCGGCTCCATCTGCATCACCCGTGAGACCAAGGGTATCGGCCGTGGCCAGGCCACCGCGCTGATCGATGTCTGCCGTGCTCGCGACGAGTACTACGAGGAGACCGGCGTCTACGTGCCCGTGTGCTCCGACGGCGGCATCGTCTACGACTACCACATGACGCTCGCCCTTGCCATGGGCGCCGACTTTATGATGCTGGGCCGCTACTTCGCCCGCTTTGATGAGAGCCCGACTGAGCGCGTCAACGTGAACGGTCAGTACATGAAGGAGTACTGGGGCGAGGGCTCTGCGCGTGCCCGCAACTGGCAGCGCTACGACCTGGGCGGCGCCGCGAAGCTCAGCTTCGTCGAGGGCGTCGACTCCTATGTTCCCTATGCCGGCTCCCTCAAAGACGGCGTGGGCGGCACGCTCTACAAGGTCAAGTCCACGATGTGCAACTGCGGTGCCCTCTCGATCCCCGAGCTTCAGGAAAAGGCACGCCTGACCCTGGTGAGCTCGACCTCGATCGTCGAAGGCGGCGCCCACGATGTAGTCGTGAAGGATTCTCAGCAGTCCGTATCTTATCGATAAGGTAAGAGCCTCACATAAAGGTTGAGTTTCAACCACGTTATTTAGATAAAGCGAGATGCCCGCAAGTCGCAGGCATCTCGCTTGTCGTATTTGCTATCATCAGTCAAGTTAACCTTAGGGTCGGGCGGCTTGGCTTTGTTCGCTACAAGTTCCGCACGCAAAGAAGAGCACTTAATGTGCTCTTCGTCTTGCGCAGGACTGTCCGCAGTAGCGAATAAAGCCAAGCCGCCCGACCCCAGCTAAGATTAAAGGAGCTGATATGTGCGATTGCACAGATCATAAGGACGAGATCCCTGCCTACGACGCGCAGGCCATTGAGTCCAAGTGGATGAAGGCCTGGGAGGACTCCAACCTCTTTGCCGTCGACACCGACGAGAGCAAGCCCAAGAAGTATGTGCTCGAGATGTTCCCGTATCCGTCGGGCGACCTGCACATGGGCCACGCGCGCAACTATACCATCGGCGATGCCATGGCCCGTCAGGCCCGCATGCGCGGCTACGACGTGCTGCACCCCATCGGCTTTGACGCCTTTGGCCTGCCTGCCGAGAACGCCGCCATCAAGCACAACACGCAAGCTGCTGCCTGGACGTATAAGAACATGGACCAGGCGCTCGCCACGATGAAGCGCATGGGCTTCTCCTACGATCTGGATCGCATGGTCAAGACCTGCAGCCCTGACTACTACCGCTGGGGTCAGTGGATCTTTGAGAAGCTGTGGGAAAAGGGCCTGGTCTACCGCAAGAAGAACCCGGTCAACTGGTGCCCTAACTGCAAGACCGTTCTGGCCAACGAGCAGGTCACCGAGGGCAAGTGCTGGCGCTGCGGCACCGAGCCCGAGAAGCGCGACCTTGAGCAGTGGTACTTCAAGATTACCGAGTACTCCCAGGAGCTGCTCGACGACCTGGAGAAGCTCCCCGGCTGGCCCGAGCGCGTCAAGCAGATGCAGGCCAACTGGATCGGTCGCTCCGAGGGCGCCGAGGTTGACTTTACCCTTTGCGACCAGGATGGCGAGCCCATCGAGGGCGACGAGGGTAAGATCACCGTCTTCACCACGCGTGCCGATACGCTCTTTGGTGTGTCCTTCTTTGTCCTGGCTCCTGAGTACGCCCGTCTTCACGAGCTCGTCGAGGGCACGGAGTACGAGGAGGCCGTCACTAAGATCGTCGAGGACTCCAAGCATATCTCTGCTGTCGAGCGTGCCCAGGGCACCCTCGAGAAGCACGGTGCCTTTACGGGCCGCTACGTGGTGAACCCCGTCAACGGCGAGAAGGTTCCCGTGTGGGTTGCCGATTATGTCGTTGCCGACTACGGCACCGGCGCCGTCATGGCCGTTCCCTGCGGCGACCAGCGCGATTTTGAGTTCGCCCGCAAGTACGACCTGCCGATCGTACCGATCATCCTGGACGATGACGATCGCGCTGCCGTCGAGGCCAGCGGCGAGACCATCGATACCTTCCATGCCGAGACCGTCGACTGGGATTGCGCCCACGCTGCCGAGGGCACGCTCGTCCAGTCCGGCAAGTACACCGGCATGCGCGGCGGTAAGCACTCCGAGGGCGAGGCTGCGATCGTGGCCGACCTCGAGGCCATGGGCTGCGGTCGTCGCAAGGTCGAGTTCCGTCTGCGCGACTGGCTCATTTCCCGTCAGCGCTATTGGGGCAACCCCATCCCGGCCATTCACTGCGAGCACTGCGGTATCGTGCCCGTGCCCGAGGATCAGCTGCCGGTGACGCTGCCCGAGAACCTGGACCTGGGCGCCGGCGAGACTCTCGCCGAGTGCAAGGAGTTCTACGAGACCACCTGCCCGGTCTGCGGTCGCCCGGCCAAGCGCGAGACCGATACCATGGACACCTTCACCTGCTCCAGCTGGTATTACCTGCGCTATACCGATCCGCACAACACCGAGCTGCCCTTCTCCCGTGAGACCGCCGACCGTTGGATGCCCGTCGATAACTACATCGGCGGCATCGAGCACGCTATTCTGCACCTGCTCTACAGCCGCTTCTTTACCAAGGCACTGCGCGACCTGGGCCTGCTGAGCGTGGACGAGCCCTTCACCAACCTGCTGTGCCAGGGCATGGTCAAGGACGAGAACGGCGACACCATGTCCAAGTCCAAGGGCAATGTCGTGCCCCCGAGCTCGGTCATCGAGCCCTACGGCGCCGACACCATGCGTTTGGCGATCCTGTTTATCGCCCCGCCCGAGAAGGACTTCGACTGGGATCCCAAGGCCGTTGAGGGCGCCAACCGCTTCATCAAGCGCGCCTGGCGTATCGTTTGGCAGCTCGTCCAGTCCGGCGACGCCAACGTGGCCTTCGACAAGTCCGCGCTCGACGAGGTTGCGATGAAGCTCTATCGCGAGCGTCACCGCACCATCGCCAAGTGCACCGAGGACTTTGACCGCGGCCAGTTCAACACCGCGATCTCGGCCGTCATGGAGCTCGTCAACGCGGCGAGCGCCTACCTCAACGCCACCGAGGGTACCGCGCGCGACAAGGCGCTGTGCTATGGCGTGGCTAAGGATATCGTGAGCGTCCTGGCGCCCATCTGCCCGTTCTGGGCCGACGAGCTGTGGCACGAGGCCCTCGGCTGCGAGGGCAACGCCTACACCGCCGCCTGGCCCGAGTTCGACCTGGCCGAGTCCGTTGAGGACACGGTGCAGATCGTGGTCCAGGTGCTCGGTAAGGTCCGCGGTCGTGTCGACGTTGCCCGCGATGCCTCTAATGAGGATATGCAGGCTGCCGCCGAGGCCGCCGTCGCCAAGTGGCTTGAGGGCAAGACGGTCGTCAAGGCCATCTGCGTGCCTGGCAAGCTGGTCAACCTGGTGGTCAAGTAAGCATTGCGCGCTTAACTGACGCATAAAAGACGAGGGGCGATCCGGTTGGGTCGTCCCTCGTTTTGTGTTGTATGCCCTGCTTAGTCATTGCGTCGCACCGTCTTCTATGGGATGTGTACCAGGTCCCTAAAGTAAACGTTGCCCGTTGCCTCTTCGAACATCCAAATGTTGAGGTAGATGTCGTTGAGGTCGTTGTTCACATCAAAGTTCGGATCGTCGAAGGTGCCCACAAAGGTGAGCATGGCGCGCGTTTCCTCTCCTGCGGCGACCGGCTGGCGCATACGTACGTCGCGGACCTTACCGTTGACGTAGGCATAGGAGTCCACATCGCCAAACATCATGTCGACACCGGTGTTGTTGGACACCGTAAAGACGAGCGCGGCGTCGCCGTAGCCGTCGGTGTCCTTACCAACGCAGGTGACGTGGACGTTTTCGTCCGCCTCTAGGTCGATGGGGAACTGTTCTTGGGGGTTGGGGCCTAAAACCTGGGGATCGATTTCGTCTTCGTTTATTTTGTCGAAGCTCTCCGATGGTGTCGTTTTCTCGGCGGCTTCGGTGCCGCCGGGGTCGGGCTCGCATGGCCTGGTTTTGCTATTCGCGTTGCCGCAGCCCAAGAGGGCCAACGAGCACGTTGCGATGGCGAGTGCAGTCATGCAGGGGGTGCCTAGACGTTTCATGGGTGCCTCCTTGCCGTAGAGGATTTGGAAAGGTTCGTCGTTGCGCGACTTGCTGGCTGGCTTGTTGCAGAATGTCCCTTAGCGTAAGTCTGATCGATAGGGGCTCGGGGAGGAATGCCCTTGGGGTCCGAACGGGCCTGTGGAATGGGACGCATGGCCCGTTTTGGGGCTGTTGAGGGTGCGCCGCATGGGGTTCCTCGACCAATTGTCCTATTCTTGTGGAGAAGCTGTGCGCGCGCTGACCTGCAGATTCGTACTGTGCTTGCACGTTTCCGCAGCTATTGGTATAGTTTGCTTGCAAATGAAGTTGTAATTGAAAGAAGTGGGGTTTCGGCCCCGCTTCTTTTTTGTATGGATGGAGGTGCCGCAATGGTCAAGACCAAGACCGAGCAGGCGATCATCGACGCGCTCGAGGCCGTCGCTCCCCAGCACGATGTCGACATCGTCGACGTCGAGCTCGTGGGTGCCACCAAGGCCCCCTGCGTGCGCGTGCGTATCGAGGGTGCCGAGGGTCAGAGCCTTTCGCTCAACGACGTCACGGCCAACACCAAGTGGGTCGGCGATGTGATTGAGGAGCTCGACCCCATCTCTTCGAGCTATACGCTCGAGGTGTCGAGCCCGGGTATGGCGCGCCCGCTGCGCCGCCCGTGCGACTTTACCCGCTTTGTGGGCGAGAACTGCGAGCTCACCTCCACCGCTACCGAGGGCCGTCGCAAGTACGCCGGCAAGATTGCCGCCGCCACCGAGACGAACGTGACCCTCGAGCTCGAGGGCGGCGAGTCCGTTACCCTCGATTTCTCTGATGTTAAAAAGTGCAAGTTGAAGCCCACCTACGACTTCAAGCCCGCGAAGGAAGGAAAGTAAGATGGCAGCATCCGACATGATGTCCGCCCTGATGGAGCTTTGCCAGGAGAAGCACATCGACCAGCTCTACCTGATCGACCGCCTGGAGCAGTCGCTCGCCAAGAGCTATGCCGAGATCCTGCATCTTGAGTGGGGCGCCAAGGTGACCATCGACCGCACCACCGGCAAGATCTACGTCTACCGCCTGGAGCCGATCGACGATTCCATGGACGAGGAGGGCAACTTCACCGAGTTCGAGGAGATTGACGTCACTCCCAAGAACACGAGCCGCATCGCCGCCCAGCACGCCAAGGCCGAGATCAACGCCATCGTGCGTAACTCCGCCCGCGAGCAGATCTACGAGGAGTTCTCCGGCCGCATCGGTGACCTCATCAGCGGTACCGTGCTGCAGTCCACACCCGACTTCACGATTGTCAAGATCCGCGAGGGCGTCGAGGCCGAGCTGCCGCACTTCGACCAGCGCCGTTACGAGAACGAGCGCAACGAGCGTCCGATGGGCGAGCGCTACCTGCACAACCAGCACATCAAGGCCGTGATCATCGACGTTCGCGACCCCAACTCCAACCTGCAGCCGGTTCGTGGCGAGCACAGCCGTCCGCCGATTGTCATCTCCCGTACCCACCCCGAGCTCATGCGTCGTCTGTTTGAGCAGGAGGTGCCCGAGATCTATGAGGGCACCGTCCAGATCAAGTCGATCGCCCGCGAGCCCGGCCAGCGCTCCAAGGTCGCCGTCCACTCGCTCGACGACCGTCTGGATCCCGTGGGCGCCTGCGTCGGCCCCAAGGGCAGCCGTGTTCGCGCTGTCGTGGGCGAGCTCCGTGGCGAGCGCGTCGACGTCATCCTGTGGGATGCCGATCCTGCCGTCTACGTTGCCAACGCCCTTTCGCCCGCTAAGGTCACCCGCGTCCTCATCGACGAGGAGAAGGCCTACGCCGGCGTCATCGTGCCCGACGACCAGCTGTCCCTCGCCATCGGCAAGGAGGGCCAGAACGCCCGCCTCGCCGCGCGCCTGACCGGCTGGCACATCGACATCAAGTCCGAGACGCTTGCCGCCGACATCCTCAAGAACGTTCCCGTTCACGAGGAGCCCGCCGCCGACCTGATCGGTGACGAGGAGGACGAGGACGTCCGCCGCTGCGAGTACGTGTCCGAGGACGGTATCCAGTGCCGCAACCAGGCTCGTCCCGGCTCCCGTTTCTGCGGTGTCCACGACACCGACGCCTTCGATGATGCGGAGGACCTGATCTAGCGCGCGGTCGCGCCGGGCGGGTCCCGGCGCATCTCCCACGCTCGTTCAGTCTCTAGGCACCCAAGGTGCCAGAAAGGGTAGGTGAAGTCATATGGCAAAAGTCCGTGTGTCCACCCTGGCCAAAGAGTTCGGCATGACCTCCAAGGAACTGATGGGTCATCTCGCCGATATGAAGATTCCCGCTAAGTCCGCTTCCTCCACCTTGGAGGACGCCTATGTCGCCATGGTCCGCAAGCAGCTCGCCTCGGTGATCGAGGCCCGCGCCCAGGAAGTCGAGGCCGCCAAGCAGGCCGAGGAGCAGGCAGCTGCCGCCGAGGAGGCCGCACGCGCTGCCGAGGCCGAGCGCGAGCGCATCGCCGCCGAGAAGGCCCGCGAGGAGGAGCGTCGCCAGTTTGCCGCAGCCCAGGCTGCCGAGGAGGCTGCCCGCGCCGAGGCCGAGGCCAAGAAGAAGGCCGAGCAGGAGCGCCTTGCCCGCGAGAAGGAGGAGGCTGCCCGCGAGGCCCAGCGCCGCGCCGTTCCCGCTTCCGACTCCGGTTCGCGTTTCCGTTCGCTGCTCGACCAGATCGCCGCACAGGAGACCGTGCTCAAGGAGAAGAAGGACGCCGAGGACAAGGCCAAGGCCGAGCGCGCCGCCGAGCGCGGTAACCGTCGTGGCGGCAACAACGACCGCCGCGGTGGCCGTCGTAACGATCGCAACGCTTCCGACAACAACTCCGAGCGCAACGCCTCCGAGAGCCGTCCGCACAGCCATCGCACCAACGCCAGCAACAACGTCGCTGCCGGCATGGACTTCCCCAACCCCGACAAGCAGGGCAAGGGCAAGAAGCGCAAGGGCGGTCACAACAACGAAGAGGACCACTACAGCCGCATGGCTCGCGAGGCCGAGGAGTACTGCCGCGAGAAGGTGCTCGAGGAGGCTCGTGCCGCCGTCGAGGAGGCCTCTCGCGAGTCCACCGGTCGCCGCAAGAAGCGCAAGGAGAAGCGCGAGCGCGAGGCTGCCAAGGCTCAGGAGGAGCGCAAGATAGAGGAGGCGCTGGCCCAGGGCGTGAACCCCGAGGATCTCGACGCCATCAAGGTCTCCCAGGGCGTTACCGTCCAGGAGCTTGCCGAGGCGCTCGACGTTCCGGCCAACGACATCATCAAGCGCCTGTTCCTGCTGGGTACGCCGCTCACCATGACGCAGTCCATGTCCGACGACCTCGTCGAGCTCGTCGCCGACGACCTGGGTCGTCAGATCAAGATCATCACCCCCGAGGAGGAGAACACCTTCTCGTTCTACGACGATCCCGCCGACCTTAAGCCGCGCGCCCCGGTCGTCACCGTCATGGGCCACGTCGACCACGGTAAGACGTCGCTGCTCGACGCCATCCGTCACACCGGCGTTGCTGCCGGCGAGGCGGGCGGCATTACGCAGGCCATCGGCGCTTCGCAGGTCATGATCAACGACCGCAAGATCACCTTTATCGATACCCCGGGTCACGCCACCTTTACGGCTATGCGTGCCCGTGGCGCCAAGGTGACCGACATCGTCATCCTGATCGTCGCCGCCGACGACGGCGTCATGCCCCAGACGGTCGAGTCGATCAACCACGCCAAGGCCGCCGGCGTACCCATCGTCGTCGCCGTCAACAAGATCGATAAGCCCGGCGCCAACCCCGACCGTGTGCGTCAGGAACTCACCGAGTACGGCGTCATCCCCGAGGAGTGGGGCGGACAGAACATGTTCGTCAACATCTCGGCCAAGCAGAAGATCGGTATCGACGACCTTCTGGAGACCGTGCTGCTCCAGGCCGACGTGCTCGAGCTCAAGGCCAACCCGGACACCTTTGCCTCCGGCAACGTCCTCGAGGCCAAGCTCGACAAGGGCCGCGGCTCGGTTGCTACCGTGCTCGTGACCCGCGGTACCCTGCACGTGGGCGATACGCTGGTCGCCGGCCTTACCTACGGCCGCGTCCGCGCCATGCTCGACCCCAAGGGTCGCGCCGTCACCGAGGCCGGTCCCTCCGACGCTGTCGAGATCCTGGGCCTGCAGTCCGTGCCCAACGCCGGTGACGAGTTCCGCGTGTTCGAGGACGAGCGCGAGGCCCGCGCCCTTGCCGACGAGCGTTCGCTCAAGGCCCGTATCGAGGAGCAGAGCCGCGTCAAGCACGTCACGCTCGAGAACCTCTTCGAGACCATTGCCGACGCCGAGGTCAAGGAGCTCAACCTGATCATCAAGGCCGACGTCCAGGGTTCCATCGAGGCCCTTCAGGACTCGCTCGACAAGATGGATCAGTCCGAGGTTCGCATCAACACGATCCACTCCGCCGTTGGCGCCATCAACGAGACCGACGTCGTTCTGGCCGACGCCTCCAACGCCATCATCATCGGCTTTGGCGTCCGTCCCGACGGTAAGGCCCGCTCCGCCGCCGAGCGCGAGGGCGTCGAGATCCGTTGCTACGACGTCATCTACAAGTGCCTCGAGGAGCTTGACGCCGCCCGTATCGGCATGCTCAAGCCCACCGAGGTCGAGGTCGCCACGGGTACCGCGACTGTCTTGGACACCTTTAAGGTGCCCAAAGTCGGTATCGCCGCCGGTGTCCGCGTCGAAGAGGGCGAGATCGCCGCGACCGATTCCGTGCGCCTGGTGCGCGACGGCATCGTGGTCTTCAACGGCAAGATCGCCTCGATGCGCCACTACAAGGACGAGGCCAAGAGCCTCAAGAGCGGTTCCGAGGGCGGCATTGGCCTGGAGAACTTCCAGGACATCAAGCCCGGCGACCAGATCGAGGGTTACCGCATCGACCAGGTTGCCCGTACCGAGTAGGGGGTAGCGCTATGAAGCAAACGCAGGCAACCCGCCGTCTGGGCGAGCAGCTTCGCGAGAAGCTCGGTTATATCCTGCTCTTTGAGGTTTCCGATCCGCGTCTCGACCTGGTTACTCTGACCGCGGTCGAGGTCGCGGTGGACCGTTCGTTCGCGCGCGTGTACGTGTCGTGCGATGCGAGCCGCTACGACGAGGTCATGGAGGCGCTCGCAAGCGCCAAGGGCCGTATTCGTAGCCTGTTGGCTCGCTCGCTCGATTGGCGTGTCACGCCCGAGCTCGATTTTCGCATCGATCGCTCGACCGATGAGGCCGAGCGCATCACGCGTGCGCTGGAAAACGTTCCCGCCACGCTTGCGATCGAAAAGGACGAGGACGGCTATCCGATAGCGGATGCCGCCCAGGAGGCAGCTTTAGATGACTAATTCCGCCGACCTCGCCTCGTGCGAGTCTGCAGATATTCAGCGACGCATCCTCGAGCTCATCGAGGGTGCGTCCTCCATTGCGATTTCGGGACATACTTCTCCCGATGGCGACGCCTTGGGCTCCGTGTTGGGTCTGGGCCTTTCGCTCATGAAGTTTTTTCCCAACAAGGACATTGCGCTGCTGCTGGCAGACGATGATCCGGTTCCGCGCATCTACCGCTTTATGGAAGGCTCCGATCGCCTGGTGCCGGCATCTGCGTATACCGGCAATCCTGACCTGTTCATCTCGGTGGACGTGCCGGTCGTCGAGCGCCTGAACAACTCCGCCGAGGTGCTGCGTCGATCGGCGCATGTGGTGTGCTTCGATCACCATCCAGCGCGCGAGGAGTTTGCCGAGCTCAGTCTGAGGTGCGTCGAAGCTGCAGCCTGCGCTATGATCATCGACCGCTTCTTGGACAATTGTGGCATTGTCGCACGTGATGGCGTTGCGACCTGTCTGCTGTGTGGCTTGGTTACCGATACCGGTCGTTTCCAGTACCAAAACGCCGATGCCGCCGCATTCCATGCGGCCTCGCGTCTGGTTGCCCACGGTGCCGACCCGGCGCGCGTTGCGCTCGAGGTTTATCAGAGCATGCGCGTTGAGTTTTTGCACCTCAAGTCCATTGTCATGGGTCGCATTAAGACGGTCGCGCATGGGCGCGTGGCGTATAGCTATGCCTACCAGAGCGACCTTGAGGCCTGCGGCGTCACCTCGGACGAGTGCGACGGCCTGGTCGATGTGGTGCGTTCGGTGATGGGCGTCGAGGTCTGCATGTTCTTAAAGGGCATTGAGGGCGATACCAAGGTGCGTGGCAACCTGCGCTCCAAGGGCGACCTCGATGTGTCCGAGATTGCTGCCAACTTTGGCGGTGGCGGGCATCATGCCGCCGCCGGCTTTTCCAACAACGGAACGATTCGCGAGACGCTCGCCGTGGCACTTCCCATGCTGGCTGAGCTGGTGGGGGAGGATCCCGCTTCGGTGACCGTCGAGCTCTAACTAATTGGATGGTACATGGCTCGTCGAACGCTTTCTCAATTGAATATGCTACTCGCCGTCGATAAGCCGGTGGGCTGCACGTCCCATGACGTGGTTTCGCAATGCCGACGCGCCCTCCATGAGCGGCGCGTTGGCCATGCCGGTACGCTTGACCCCATGGCATCCGGTGTCATGGTGGTGGGCGTGGGCCAGGCCACCCGTCTGCTGGGCATGCTTACCCTCGATACCAAAAGCTATGTCGCCGACATTTCGTTTGGCGCCGAGACCAATACCGATGACGCGGAGGGTGAGGCCGTCCGCACGGTGGCTGTTGCCAACGAGCTCCGCGATCCTGCCTATGCCCGTGAGCACTTGGCCGCCATGCTGGGTCCGCAGATGCAGGTGCCGCCGGCGTTTTCGGCTATTTCGGTCAATGGCGTTCGCGCCTACAAGTCTGCTCGCGAGGGCAATGCGGTGGATCTACCTCCGCGTCCCGTCGAGGTCTATGCCGCCGACCTGATCGCCGTGGGCGGCGAGGGTGATACGTGTGTGTGGACCGTGGCGTTCTCGGTGAGCAAGGGCACCTATATCCGAGCGCTCGCTCGTGATTTGGGTCGTGCGTGCGATAGTGCCGCACACATTTCCGCGCTACGCCGGACGGCATCCGGCGTGGTTTCCATTGGAGTCTGCCATGCGGTGGAGGAACTTTCTCCCGAGTCTGCGACTGGCTTTGCTTTGGACCCCATCGCGGCCCTGGGCTCCACGCGTGTCGACTTGCCGGGCAACCTTGCCGATGACCTGCTCTGCGGCAGGCGCATTCCCGTTGACCGCGCGCTTGTCGACTTCGATGCTTCGAAGGCGCCGTTTGCGCTGGTGCTCGATGGTGGGCTCAAGGCGCTTGCCCGCATTGAGGACGGTCGCTTTGTGATGGAACACGTGTTTCCGCAGGCAATCGGCGGTGTTCGATGATGTTGTCCGCTCGTGACCTCGCGCGAGTCTTTTTCGCGGGCGAGTCGGACGAGGCTCGCATCGTTACTGCCGATGCGTTTGATGAGTGCGAGCATCTGGGTGCCGCATCGATTGCCATCGGCGTGTTCGACGGCGTGCACCGTGGACACCAGGAGCTCATTACGGCGCTTGCCCGTGATGCCCGTGCCCATGGCTGTAAGGCGGTCGTGGTTACCTTCGATCCCGACCCGGACATTGTGGTGAGCTCTTCGCCCGCTCAAAAATTGATGACGACGGCCGACCGTCTGCATGCCCTGGCTCAAACTGGGGTCGATGCGGTGGTGGCCGTTCCCTTTACGCCTGAGGTTGCGGCGCTTGACCATGTTGATTTTCTCTCGCTGGTGTCGCGTCTGGTCGACATTCGATCGATTCGCGTTGGCAGTGACTTTAGGCTGGGTCGTGGCGGTGCTTCTGGTGTTGCCGAGATGCGCGCCTGGGGTTCCGAGCACGGCGTTGACGTGTACGGTCACGACCTGCTTTGCGAGGGCGGTGAGGCCATTTGCGCCACCCGCATTCGTCATGAGCTCGGACAGGGCCATGTGGAGCTGGCTGCTGAGTTGCTCGGCCGCCCGTATATGGTGCGCGGCGGTGTTATTCGCGGCCGTCACGAGGGTTCTGGCATGGGCTTTCCCACGGCAAACCTGCAAGTTCCCGACGGCCTTCAGGTGCCTGCCGATGGCGTCTACGAGGGCCTGGTGCTGGTCGATGACACCGTGTGGCCCGCTGCCGTGAACGTTGGACTGCCGCCGACGTATGCCGACGATGCGGCATCTGCGCATCTTGAGGCTAATTTAATTGGTTATACGGGCGACCTCTATGGCGCTTCCGTTTCGCTGGCGTTTACGCGCTGGCTACGTCCCTCGCGTGTGTTCGATTCGCTGGATGAGTTGATTGCGACCGTCGAGGGTAATATCGAGGACATTCGTCACAACTTGGGTGAGCAGGGGGTGAGCATCCGTGATTAGCGATGAGGAAAAAGACCAGGTACGCGCTGCGTCCGACTTAGTCGCCATCGTGCAGGAAACGGTTGAGCTCAAGCCCCGCGGCCATGAGTTTTGGGGCTGCTGTCCCTTTCATGGCGAAAAGACGCCGTCCTTCCACATTATCCCCGCCACGCAGGTGTGGCACTGCTTTGGTTGCGGCGAGGGTGGCGACGTCTTCACCTATATCATGAAGCGCGAGAACCTGAGCTTTCCCGAGTCAATCCGTTATTTGGCCGATCGCGCGGGTATTGAGCTGCACGACACCGGAGATCGCCGCGAGCGCGGTACCAAGCGTGCCCGAATCTACGATCTGTGCGCCGAGACCGCTCAGTTCTATCACACTATGCTTATGCGCGGTAAGGACGGCCGTCCGCGCGAGTACTTTGCCAGCCGCGGCATGGGCGGCGATGTCTGCCGCCGCTACTGTCTGGGCTTTGCACCGGGCCGTAACGCGCTGGTGTCACACCTGTCCCAGGCGGGTTTTACCCCGCAGGAGATGATTGACGCCAATGTTGCCGTGAGCCGCGGGCGCGGGCAGCTTGCCGACCGCTTCTACGACCGCGTGATGTTCCCCATCTTTGACGAGCAGGGTCACAACATTGCCTTTGGCGGTCGCATCATGGGCGACGGCCAACCCAAGTACCTCAATACCGCCGAGACGAGCGTGTTCCATAAAAAGCGAAACCTCTACGGATTTAATTGGGCCAAGGAGTTTATCGTCGCGCAGGATACCGCCATCGTGGTGGAGGGCTATACCGACTGCATCGCCTGTTGGGAAGCGGGGATTAAAAACGTTGTCGCCACGCTGGGCACCGCGCTCACGGAGCATCACGTCAAGACGCTCACTCGCTTTGCCAAGCGCATCGTGTATATGTTTGACGGCGATGCCGCCGGGCAAAAGGCCGCCCGTCGCGCGATTCAGTTTATCGAGCAGGATTCTATGGACCTGCGCTGCGTGGTGCTGCCCGACGGCAACGATCCCATGGAGTTCATCACGGCACATGGTGGGCAGGAGCTGCAGGCGCGCATCGACGCTGCCGAGCCGCTTATGGACTTCGTGTACCGTTCGTTGCAGGAGTCGAGCGACATCACCACGCCGGGCGGTCGAGCCAAGGCGCTGGAGGACGCTCTCACGCTCATCTATCCGCTGCGCGATAGCTACATGATCGATACGTACTTTATTCAGATTGCCGATCTGTTGGGTTTGGATCTGGAGACCGTGCGCGCGAGCTCGGGCCGCGTGTTTCGCGACGTCGCCAAGCGCGAGGATGCGGAGCGCCGCCGCGAACAGAACTATGAACGCCAGCGGGCGCAGGCTGAGCGATCTGGTAGCGCGGGCGGTCGGTCGTCTGGTTCGCAGGGGACATCTCGTGGTGCTTGGGCATCGGGCGCGACTCCGGCCGTAGCGGCGCCGGTCGAGGAAGAACCGTACGACTACGTCCCGCTCGATGCCTATGGCGCTGCACCAGTGGAGGTCGTTGACGACTTGCCGCCAATCGATGTGCCTGATGGTATGGGCGCCGTGCCTGCGGCTGATGGTTCGGGCGCACCGGCTGCGGCGGCGCCGATGGTTTTGACCGATCTAGAGCGCAAGTCCTTGGCAGGGGAGCGCGAGCTGCTGACCATGCTCACGAGCTACCCCGACCTGTTCCGCACGTATGCCGACCGCATCTGCTCCATCGAGTGGGTTGACCCACGTCACGAGTCCATCGCATGGGCCGTTCTGGCAACGCCGCCGGGAACCGATCCTGCAGCCTGCATGGATGCGGCGCGCTCAGTGTGTCCCGATGCGGCAACGCTTGTGAGTGCCGGGCGCATCTCGGCGACGAGCAAGCACCCCACCGAGACGAACATCGTGTTTATGCTCGATACGCTCGAGCTCTACACCATCAAGCGTCGCATGCGTGCCGCACAGGCCAAGCTGCGCCAGGACCGTTCGCTCGATGATGAGGCCCGTCGTGCGCTGACCGTGCAGGCCGCGCAGGACTCGCAGCGTCAGCGCGAACTGCAAAAGTCGATCGGCGGCGTGGCGGACCCGTTCCGTTTGATCGGCCTGGAGGCCGCAGGCACCGATCAAGCCTAGATGTTGTGGTCAACCAGCGTATTCTCGCCTATATCCAGCCCTCTTTTTGGGTATAGACGTCAATGTGTGTGCTAAAGTATTGAGTCCTGTGGACTATGAAGGGAGAATCTGTGCCAAAAAAGACTGAGAGCACGGGTACTGGGCTGGAATCCTACGTTGCAAAGCTCATGGGCAACGGCTCAAACAGGACTTCGGTAACCGAGGACGAGATTCAGGTCGCCCTGAAGGATATCGATGTTTCTGACGAGCAGCTCACCGCGGTGTATTCCGCGCTGCGCAACAGCGGCATCCAGATTATCTCCGCGAGCGGTAACGACGACGCCCCCATGGACGTCGACGATGACGATAACGATACCGATACCGACGATTTCGATGATGACGACGAGCACGATTCCGGCTCGCTCGACGATCATGAGCTCAAGATGGCCCGTCAGGCCGACGCCGAGATGGGTTCTTCCAAGAGCAAGAAGAAGCGCACCGTGCGCACGTCCCGTTCGCGTTCGCGCGTGCGCGGCATCGATGCCTCCACGGTGATGCTGACCGGCGACCCTGTCCGTATGTACCTCAAGGAGATCGGCAAGGTCGACCTGCTGACCGCCTCCGAAGAGGTCGATCTGGCCATGAAGATCGAGGCCGGTCTTGAGGCCACCGAGAAGCTCGAGGCCGCCGATGCCGGTGAGCTCGAGCTCACGCGTGCCGAGATGCGTCGTCTTACGCGCATTGAGAACGTCGGCCTCGAAGCTAAGCAGGCACTCATCAGCGCAAACCTGCGTCTGGTCGTCTCCATCGCCAAACGCTATGTCGGCCGCGGCATGCTGTTCCTTGACCTGATCCAGGAGGGCAACCTCGGTCTGATCCGCGCCGTTGAGAAGTTCGACTACCAGAAGGGCTTTAAGTTCTCCACGTACGCCACGTGGTGGATCCGTCAGGCCATTACGCGCGCCATTGCCGATCAGGCCCGTACCATCCGTATTCCCGTGCATATGGTCGAGACCATCAACAAGCTCGTCCGCGTGCAGCGCCAGCTCCTTCAGGACCTGGGTCGCGACCCGACCCCTGAGGAGATCGGTGCCGAGATGGACATGAGCGCCGACCGCGTCCGCGAGATCCAGAAGATTTCGCAGGAGCCCGTGTCGCTCGAGACCCCCATCGGCGAGGAAGAGGATTCCCAGCTGGGCGACTTCATCGAGGACTCCCAGGCTATCGTTCCGCCCGATGCCGCCAGCTTCTCCATGCTGCAGGAGCAGCTCACCCAGGTGCTCGACTCGCTTGCCGATCGTGAGCGCAAGGTTATTGAGCTGCGCTTTGGCCTTGTCGACGGGCATCCCCGCACGCTCGAGGAAGTCGGCCGCGAGTTTGGCGTCACGCGCGAGCGCATCCGCCAGATCGAGTCCAAGACTCTGGCCAAGCTTCGCCACCCCAGTCGCTCCAGCAAGCTGAAGGACTATATCGAGTCTTAGTGGTTACGCGGTTTTACCAAACCGCGTAACGGCTCGACGCTGCGCGCCGCCCAGAGCGACAATTTGTCATTCAAAAGGCAGGGCATGACCAGAAGGTCAATGCCCTGCCTTTTTCATGCCAACTTGTTCGCTCTGGACGTCGCTCGCTGACGTTGATTTAACCAGCGATGCCGACTACACCCCTTGCACCAAAAATCGCCCCGTTCTCGGTTGAGGACGGGGCGATTCGTCTTTTGGGGTTGTGCAGCCAGGCTTATGCGAAGTGGGCGACGAGTTCCTGGAGGACGTCGGTCATCTTGACGAGCGAGCTGACTGGGACAAACTCGTTGACGCCGTGGTAGCAGTAGCCGCCCGTGGAAAGGTTGGGGCAGGGCAGGCCGCGGAACGACAGCTGCGCACCGTCGGTACCACCGCGAATCGGCAGTACCTGGGGCTCAATGCCGCAGGCAAGGTAGGCTTCCTTGGCGACATCGATAAGCTCGGGGTAGTCACGCACGATCTCGGCCATGTTGCGGTACTGCTGCTTGATCTCGACCGTCACGAGTTCCGCGCCCAGGCGCTGGTTGAGCAGGGCTGCGGCAGATTCAATCAGCGCGAGCTTCTGCTGGAACTTTGCCGCGTCGTGGTCGCGAACGATATAGCGCGCCGTAGCGTGGTCGACGGTTGCAGACACGCCCTCAAGATGATAGAAGCCCTCGTAGCCCTCGGTGTATTCCGGGCGCTGCGCATAAGGGAGCAGCGCGTTAAAGTCGCAGAACAGATTGCCCGCGTTGACCATGCGGCCCTTGGCGTCACCGGGATGGATGGACTGGCCCTCAAAGCGAACGGTTGCCTCGGCGGCGTTAAAGCACTCCCACTCCAGCTCGCCAACGGGACCGCCATCGACCGTGTAGGCGTACTTGCAGTCAAAGGCCTCGATATCCAACAGCTCGGCGCCGTGACCGATCTCCTCGTCCGGGCAAAAACAAATGCCGAGTGCGGGGTGGGGCAGCGAGGGGTCCTGAGCGATACGCGCGACAAGTGCCATGATCTCGGCGACGCCGGCCTTGTCGTCAGCGCCCAGCAGTGTGGTGCCGTCACTGCAGACCAAGTCCTCACCCACAAGGTCGTTCAAGGCGGGAAGCTTGGCGGTGCTCATGGCCACGGGCTTGCCGTCAACGGTACCGCAGACCAGGTCGCCGCCTTCGTAGTGCACAATGTGCGGCTTCACGCCGGCGCCCGGCGCAACCTCGGTGGTGTCGAGGTGTGCGATCAGACCCAGGGCGGGCTTGTTCTCCGCGCCCGCGCTCGCAGGAATATGCGCGCAGACGTAGGCATGCTCGGTCACATGGGCATCGGCCGCGCCGAGTTCGCGCAGCTCCTCGGCCAGGATGTTGGCAAGGTCAAACTGAACGGTGCTCGAAGGCACCTGGTCGCAGTTTGCATCCTCGGATTGCGTGTTGATTTGGACGTAGCGCAAAAAGCGCTCGAGGACGTCGGGGTTCGTGGTGTTGTTTTCCATAAAGACCGCTCCAATCTTGGTCGTCGTGTGCAACAAGAACTCTAGCACGGTATGCCACGGCATACCGCGACACTTGGATGGGGTAGAATCAGCCTTTGAACGCAGAAGGGACGGAAGGTCATGGATACGACAAATAGCTCGCGCGAGCTGCACCTAACGGTGGCGAACGAAGACTACTTGGAGTGCATGGTTCGCATCGAAAGCGAAGAAGGGGAGACCAATGGCGTGCGATCGGTCGACATCGCGCAGCGTCTTGGTGTCTCCAAGGCATCGGTCAATAAGGCAGTTTCGGCGCTTAAGGCGTCCGAGCTTGTCGAGCAATCGCATTACGGCAAGGTCATCCTGACCGACCGTGGTCGCGAGGTCGGCACGGCCATCTGGTACCGTCATCGCCTTATTCGCACGTTTTTGGTCCAGGAGCTCGGCGTCGATTTTGAGCGGGCCGATTCCGAGGCGTGCATGATGGAACATGCGCTTTCCGAGGACACGATGAGCCGCTGGCTCGCCTATCTCGAAAAACAAGGAATCAGCGTCGAGGAATAGCGAAACACATATATGGATACGAGTTATTACAACCGTCCCGGCGGCGAGGAACTTATGCGCCGCATGTCGAGTGAGACCCTGTTGACGCAGGGCCCCATGGGCAGCGTGCTGATGAGTGAATACGATGCCGCCGACATCCCACCGGCGTTTTGGAACCTTGCCGAGCCGCAGACTGTTTCTCGTATCCATCGCCTGTATGTCGCCGCCGGTGCGCAGGTGCTCATTACCAATACCTTTCAGGCATCAAGCTATGCCCTCAAGCAAGATCAGATTACGCCGTCCGTGGCTGAGGTCAATCGCGCTGCCGTCGACGATGCGCGCCAGGCGCACCCTCAGCTGCTGCTGGGCTCGATGGGCCCGATCGGCATTGAGTGGTTTGCCGAAGACTCTGCCGAGTATCGAGAAATCCGAGGCATTTCGCGAGAGCAGGCATACGCCCTGCTCAATGCTGGTGTTGACGGTCTGCTGATCGAGACGGTGACGTCTATCCGTAATTTGCAGCCCATGCTTGCCGGCGCCCAGGATGCCGCCGACGGCATGCCTGTTTTGGTAAGTTTTGTCGTTGACGATAAAGGCGACCTGCTAGGCGATGGCCTCAACATCGAGGCTGCTGTTTTGTACGCCGAAAAGCACGGCGCAAACTCGGTTGGCGTTAACTGCTGTTCACTTGCGGCCGCGAACGTGGCGGTGCCCAGGATGGTTGCATCGGCGACTACGCCCGTCACGGTGCGTCCCAACGTGGGCGATCCGGTCCAGACTCAGGATGGCCCCGTATGGCACGAGAACCCCGAAGCTTTCGCGCGCGCATGCGTCGAATGGAGACATGCCGGTGCCGCAATGGTGGGCAGTTGCTGTGGAACCACGGCAATCACTACGGCAGCGATGGCCGAGGCGCTCGATATATAAAGGGCAAAACCGCTCCATACGGGGCGGTTTTTTTATTGCTTGCATGTCCTCGGCAGCATTTGCCCAAATGGTGAATGCTGGTGCCGGCAGGTTGCCGAGTGCATGTTGCGGGTATACCCCATGCGTACCATGATCCAAACGCTGTGAGGTGTCTGCGCGTGTGCGCGATAATTCATTTTGGAACTGACGGTTGGCGCGCTCGCGTCGATGAGGACTTCACTGCCGATAACGTTGCCCGTATCGCCGATGCCGTCGGCGAGTTGTGGCAAAAGACCAATCCGGGCAAAACTGTATATATAGGGTTCGACACCCGGCCCCTGGCGAGCGAGTTCGCTGAGCTTGCGGCGGGCGTGCTAGCAGCGCACGGGCTGGACGCCGTGCTCGCTTCGCGACCTGTTCCGACCCCTGCCCTTACGTGGGCGGCGGCTTATGACGGTGAGGCGTGCGGCGCGCTCATGGTGACGGGGTCCCATCATCCGCAGGGTTATCTGTGCCTCAAGATTCGCATGGGTGACGGCTCGACCGCCAACCAGGATGTCATCGAAGAGCTCGAAGAGACCATGGCTCCCGAGCCAATGGGGATCGAGGGGCAATATCGCACCGCGGATATCATTCCTGACTATATGCAGGCGGTGGCATCATTTGTCGATGCCGAAGCCATCCGCGCCGCGCACCTGCGTGTGGTTGTCGATCCCATGGGCGGCGCAGCCCAGGGCTATCTAGCCGACTTGCTGCGCGAGCTTGGCGTTGAGGTGCACGAGATTCACGCCGGGCAGGCGTCTGACCAAGAAGATATCTGCCCCGACCCCGTTGAGCCTTGGGTGGACGCTTGCGAGCGCACGGTTATCGAGGACGGAGCTTGCGCTGGCCTGGTGACCGACGGCGACGCCGACCGTATCGGCGCGGTTGACGAGCGCGGCAGATATATACATCCGCATCAGATCATGGCGCTCGTTTTGGGCGACTTAGTTCAATTTCGTAATTTGGAGGGGCGCGTCGTCGTCAATCTTTCATGCTCGACGCTCGTGCGTCGCATTGCCGAGGCGCTTGGCTGCCGCGTGACCGTCAAACCAGTCGGTTTCAAATATATAGCGGCGGAGATGAAAAAGGGCGGCGTCCTCATAGGCGGCGAAGAAGCCGGTGGTATCGGCATCGCCGCGCATATGCCCGAGCGCGATGGAATCCTCGCCTGTCTGATTCTGTGTGAGCTTATGGCAAAGACGGACGCGCCTTTGGGCGTTCTGGTCGACCAGCTCGAGGACAGTTTTGGTAAGACGAGTTACGGTCGACGCGATTTACGCCTTGAGGCCGAAGATGCCGAAACGTTACGAACCCTGCTGCCGGGCGTAAACCCCAAGTCGATTTGTGGCAAGGTGCCGCAAAACGTTAGTCATATGGATGGCTTGCGTTTGGCATTCGAGGATGACACGTGGCTGCTGGTCCGTCCTAGCGGGACCGAACCAGTGGTGCGCGTCTACGCCGAGGGGTTCTCGGTGGAAGAACGTGATGAGTTGCTCGATGCTGGCTGTGCTTTAGCTAGGGGGACGTATCCGCTTTAACCATGAGACTGCCTTATATAAAGAGATGCTCGGCGAGCGGTAGGTAACGGCTGGCAAACGTTAGTCGGATCACAAAATGTGTAGGAAATGTGTACGCCCAGATTCCCGCCCACGGCGCCCCTCCGGTCTGGCAATATATCTCCTTGCCGCGCGGCCCGGTGGAACCGGGAACCAGCGCAGGCGTGCACCTTGAGAACCGGATACTGCGAGGATGGACACACCAGATGTGTCGCATCCGGGCAGACATCGAACCATTTGAAATGGTCTAACTTGGATTTGTT